>JAGGUB010000122.1 GCA_021158725.1 Caldifarciminota bacterium
ATAGCCCTTATAAGAAAAGAGAAGATAGCCCTCATTCCCTGCGGTATCCCTTACATTTTTCATTCACTCAAGACTGTTGAAGATGATATTCTCCCTGACAAGCCCCTTGAAAAGAACCAGGTTGAACTTATCGTGGATGAGGTCACTGATGTGAATCCAGCCTCGAGAAGGATAAAACTGAAAAGCGGCGAGGAAGTGGAGTATGATAAACTCGTGCTTGCAATAGGTTCAAAGCCATTTGTTCCCCCAATACCAGGGATCGATAAGGATTGTGTTTACTTTGTGAAGAAGGACATTGAGTATCTGAGAAACACGAAAGAGTGCATTGATAAGGTTGAAAGGGTTGCGATTATTGGAGGTGGATTCGTAGGGGTTGAAGTTGCAGATGAACTGTTGAGAAAAGGTAAGAAGGTTATACTCATAGAAAAACTACCCTCCCTTCTGTCACTTTCAATGGATGAGGAGTTCGGGAATATGGTGGCTGAACTGATGAAAGAAAGGGGTGCAGAGGTCATAGCCGGTATATCCGTAAAAGAGATTGCAGGAAGAGAAAAGGTAGAGAAGATAGTTCTTGAGGATGGAAGAGAGTTTCCTGTGGATGCAGTTATCGTCGCTGCAGGTTACAGGCCCAACATTGAACTTGCTGAAAAAATGGGAATAAAGGTTGATCGAAGGTTTGGGATTCTGGTGGATGAGTATATGAGAACTTCAATAAAGGATGTGTTTGCGGCTGGAGACTGCACTGCAAAACGTCACTTCCTTACCGGTGAATACACAAAACTCATGCTTGCATCCACTGCGATGGCACAGGGACGTCTTGCAGGTTCAAATCTGTTTGAGATAAAAGTTATAAAAGAGTTCCCGGGTGCACTTGGAACGTTCTCAACAAAGATATGTGATACTGCATTTGCCTCTGTTGGGATCACGGAAAGCGATGCAAAAAAGGCGGGTATAGACTATGTTGTTGGAACGAACGAGACAGTGGACAGGCATCCTGGTAGTTTACCTGATACAAGCAAGATTTTTATGAAACTCATCTTCGCACGTTACTCCCATCAATTGCTTGGAGCGCAGATTAAGGGTGGAGTTTCGGTTGGAGAGATGATAAACATGCTCTCTGTGATGATACAGAATCGGATGACTGACATGGAAATAGATACCCTTCAGATTGGAACCCATCCCCTTTTAACCTCCTCTCCCATAGCGTATCCTGTGATAAATGCAACGGTAAGCGCTATAATGAAGTGGTACAAGAAGTAAAGGAATAAAAGGGGAGGATATCCTCCCCTTTTTTCTTATCAAACCATAAACCGGTGCAATTGCACGGAAAGGTAGGGTGGCTGGCAACATGTAACTTATGCATATTGAATAGAATTTCACGTTGACACATAGTTTCTATACTTTATCTTAACAGAATGTATCCTGAGCTTTTACATATTGGAGGACTCACCATCCGCACATGGGGTGTATTTGTTATAATAGGTTTCCTTCTTGCTATGATCTGGGCCAAAAAACGCTGTCGTAAGTATAACCTCAACCCCATAGTTATTGATCACCTCACGTGGATTATCATAATAACTGGTATCATCGGTGCACGTATCGCATATGTGATAGAGCATTGGCAGACAGAGTTTGCCAGCAACCCATTCGCCGTACTTGCTATATGGCAGGGTGGGCTCACCCTCTATGGTGGTGTATTCCTTGCATTGATTGTATGCATCATCTATGTCAAACGTAAAGGTATGTCACTATCTGATACACTTGACGCTATAGCACCTACGGTTATGCTGGGGCTGGGTATCGGCCGTATTGGATGTTTCTTCAATGGCTGTTGTTTCGGTAAGCCAACCCACCTACCATGGGGTATGGTGTTTCCACCTAACTCACCCGCGGGTTACACATTCTATGGGATAAAAATACATCCAACTCAACTTTATTCGATGGCTGCATGTTTGGTGATCGCACTACTGTTAACACGTATCGAACGTCATGATACATTTAGAGCACATACGTTTTTCTATACGTTATTATTTTATGGTATATGGCGGTTGGGGGTTGACTTCATCCGCTACTATGAAGCTTCTGCTTATGTGTGGCATAATTTGACATTCAATCAGATCATATCCATTGGGCTTATTGTGTTCGCAGTAATTGCATTGCTATCAACACGTTACAGAAGATGACACACCTATTACGTGCAGTAGTTGATCTGTTGCTACCACCCGTATGTGAGGTATGTGGACATCGGTTAACCTATGACGAACGGGTGATCTGTGAAGCATGTTGGGCAAAGGTTGAACCATTTAACCCACCACTCTGCGTGAGGTGTGGCCGTCCATCAAACAAAAAGGTATGTGACACCTGTCGCGAACAGCCATTACTACCACGTAGGGTACGTGCCATCGGTAACTATGATGGTATACTTAAGGAGGCTATACATCTGCTCAAATATAATCATAGACTGTCGGTGGCTTCCAGGCTTGCACAGTACTTAGCCGATATAGTGGCGGAAGAGCCTGAATTCCAAGCTGCCGATTACCTGGTACCAGTACCACTGCATCCGACACGTGAACGTGAACGTGGCTACAACCAAGCATATGTGATCGCATATCGGTTGAGCTTACTCACAGGTATACCTGTGTTGAACAATGTGTTACGACGTACAAGGTACACGAAAGATCAGATCGATCTACCTAAGGAGTTACGTAAATCCAACGTATGGGGTGCATTCCGTGTAACCGATGCTGATAAAATCAGAGACAAAACCATCATATTAGTGGATGATGTATTTACTACTGGGGCAACCCTAAACGCATGTACACAGGTGTTGGTTGAAGCTGGTGTCCACGAAGTGTATGGGCTTGCATGTGCAACACCAGTGTGATACGGGATTATTGATTTAGCTGTGAGATCGTTATTTTTAAATTGAATCAACCGCAGATGAAAATTGAACATATCGAGCTTTTCAAAGTCGATCGTCCACTGGAGTCACCATTCAGAATAGCGGTAGCTACACGTGACAAGTATGAGGGTGTGTTTGTTAAGATCGTGACAGATGATGGGCTGGTGGGATGGGGTGAAAGCGCCCCATCGTATAGGTTGACACGTGAAACCACGGCATCGGTGATCGAGGAGCTCACCCGTGTAAAACCCTCACTCATAGGTAAAGATCCATGTGATATAACCCATATTTTGACGAACTTGGATCTATCACCGGCAGCACTTACGGGCGTGGAAACCGCATTGTGGGATATAACTGCACAATCGCTCGGTACACCACTGTATCGTGTGTTTGGTAGCACGAGAAACGAGTTCGATACATCGATCACCATCGGTATAAAGTCACTGGATGAAGTTGCCCGTCACGCGGAGAAGCTGGTGAACGAGGGTGTATCGATCATCAAACTCAAGATAGGGGTTAACCCCGAGGAGGATATCGAACGTGTCAAACTCGTCCGCAGCATTGCAGCTAACGCACGTATACGGGTGGATGGTAACCTCGGCTATACGGTCGATGAAGCTATACGGGTTGCCCGTGGTATCGAAAAATACGATATCGAGTTCTTCGAAGAGCCCGTTGCTGGGTTGGGTAACCTCAAAAAGTTGCGTAAAAGTATTGGGATAAAAGTTATGGCAGACGAATCTGTTAAAACGCTTAACGAAGCCATCACCGCTATACGTGAGAAGGCTGTCGATTATGTAAACCTAAAGCTACAGAAGATGGGTGGTATCACCCGTACACGTATCATTTGTGACGTACTTGCAGATGCCGGTATACCATGTATGATAGGTGGGTTCTCGGAAACCCTTATTGCAATGACAGTAGCTGCACATCTGAAGGTTGCGCACCCAAATATAGAGTTTGCTGACCTCGATGCACATATCGGTATAGTTGACCCACCAGTTGTGGGTGGGTTCACGCTCAAAGGAAGTCATGCCATATTGCCAGATACACCGGGGTTGGGTGCAAAGGGGAGCCCTTAACCTTGTAACCTTCAGCCATGAGCACATATCTAACCATACGTGATATACTGGAAGCTACCAACGGTAGGCCATATGGGGTTGAACCATCAACCGAGGTAACTGGATTTACTGTGGATAGCCGTGAGGTCACCCCCGGCGATGTGTTTATCGCCATACCTGGTGCACATACTGATGGACATAATTTCGTACGTGATGCATTACAACATGGTGCAGCATGTGTATTAGTACATCGTAAGGTGGATGTACCACATGTATTGGTACACGATACACGTGATGCACTGATACAATTGGCAACCTATTGGCGTGATAAACTTAACCCATATTTCATCATCGTAACCGGTAGTTGTGGTAAGACCACCACGAAGGATATGATTGCAGAGATACTACAGTCATCATATAGGGTAGCAAAAGCACCTAAGAGTTACAACAGCACGATAGGGTTCCCGCTTGCTATACTGAACATACGTAGGGAGCATGAGGTGGCAGTGTTGGAGCTTGAAACCAACGATGTATCACTTACGGGTAGGTTGGCAAAGATGGTAGGACCCGACCTTGTTGTGGTCACAAACATTGGTGATACGCACCTGGAATACCTTGGCAACCGTCAAGGTGTAGCTCGTGAGAAATATGCGGTAGTGGAGGCGTTGAAGTCCAACGGCTATTTGGTGGTCAATCTCGACGACCCTATACTTAGTAGGTGGTACCACACCAACCGCATAACGTTTGGTACGTCCAAAACGGCTGATTGGTATGCAACTGATATCGAAGAGGTTAATGGTAAGGTTAGATTCACTATCAACTCACGCTATAACGTGGAATTGCC
>JAGGUB010000056.1 GCA_021158725.1 Caldifarciminota bacterium
ATTGAGGGTCTCAGGCATATCGTAGCCGAATATTCTCTTAAACTCCTTCTGACAGTATTTACATCTACATGCCCACCCATGGTCTGGGTTATAGAAATGTGGTTCATCCCAGAATAATACATCACCATCGATATATTTCACATCTTCTATCCAACGATACATGAAATCGACAAATCTGGGGTTATTAACACAAGCTGCCGGTAGTGGGTTGAACTTATTATCTACCTGACATATCGCGTGCTCGTTCACTATTTTTGAGAACGGTTCGCCACCAAACACGTTACCAACCCCCCATGGATCGACATATACTTCGAGCCCAACTTCATGTGATATATCAACAATCGCTTTCATAGTATCCTTGTAGAACAGCCTGTCGAATTCCGAAAATGTATGTAAGACGAAATTACAGTTATGTTCCACTATATCACGCATATCATGTTTCACCCATTTGGGGTTCCTATTACCGAAGTAACTCACGCCTGTCTTCATCTACTCGCGCTTTCAGTTTATGTATCTCCCACGGTAGTATGATTTTGCCAGGTTTGTTGAGCTCATCACGTACCCTCATGAAAGCCATCCCAAGGTATTTGTTGGTTGCCTTCATTGTATTGACCCATTCCTCATAAGGGGTGTCAACCGTACCCTTTCTGCGGGTGGCTTCACGGATGTATTTCCTACCACCCTTCTCTGCTACGATCACCATATGTGCAGAAAATATGTCATCCCTATTCGCATAGATTAACGCTCCTATATCGCCAGCCTTCACACTGTCTTCGACCATCACCAGCACATCCATCGGTACATAATCTATCGTAAGCTGGCGATCGGGTTTCACGTATTGCATATCCTCTATACCTTTGTTTTTGAGAAACTTTCTATGTGATATCGTCCTTGTCACCGTCCGTGTATACTTTCCGCCTATACGTCGGGTGACATCATCGAGTAGCCAACGATTTTCGGGTAACCAATCCGCCATCGTGTAGTGGTTACGTGTTTTGATACCTATTATACCATCCTTGTACCGTATCTGGAGCAGATTGTTGAAAAAATTCTCCCAACAATCCGATATCGCCATCGCCAATACGTGTTCACATAATGCCATACAGTTGGTTTCACGTAGGTTCACCAATGGCCAATTCTCAACCATAGCGTAGGGGCCATCGCCTACACATTCAAATTTGTATGGCATACCGAGGAACCTTTCCGAGTAGAAGTTGATCCTCTCCGAAATTGTCCATTGCTTCTTACTTATTTCCTTTAGGAGCTTATCTATCTCATCGTATGTCATCTTATAGATGGGCTTATATTGCATCATCTCTGTTATGTTGATCTGCACTATGTTTGATATCGGTGATTCATTCCAGTACCTATCGATAGCTGTTGCGGCATAGAAATATTTATTTTGTGCTGTGTAGCTGTTGAACCTCTCCACATGTGTGAATGTTGTATCACCAAAGTATATATCGACGATCTCATCCTCATCCACATCTATAATACTATCGGGTGACCGATAAATTACAACCCAACAGTTTGCTGCTATCTCATCGGGTGGTGTCACCTTAATCCCATACGTTAACGGGGCCAATTTACTCACACTAATTGTTGGCGGTTCCGGTGGTATACTATCAATCAGGCCGGTTGCCCTGATCTTCGTCTTCCGCATGAAGAAGGTTTTGCTCGCCTCTACCCAGTATTGGTGGTCATCCCACCACCTGTAGCTGAAGAATTGAAATCCATCCACCCACGTAAACCCTCTACAGGTTTCGACCACCCATGGATGGTTAGCCCATACACCGTTTAAGGAAAATTTATACGAACCCAGCCCTACGGTGTATAACCGTCCCTCGTTTATACCGGGTTGGATTGAGGGTTCCCATCGAGTTAATGCATCATAAAACCCGTCTGGTGTTGTCCAATGATAATGCATTGGCATCAACTGATCCACGTAGCCATTGTTGAACCACAATGCTGCATCTTGGAATACCCTACCATAAGCTTGCCATGTATCCCAATCGTATTTACCCAGGACTGCTGCTGATAAGCGTACCCAGGGCTTCACCGCTTGTATGGAATCGTGTAACACACGTACGAACTCGGTAACCGACCAGCGCCACCAATCCTCCCATGTGTCAAACCCTTCAGGTACACCCGCCTTATATGGATGTTCAACATCGTACAGGTAGCGGCCCTTTTTGTTATGAACAAATTCGTACATCATATCGGTTGGGGTTAACCCTTCTTTCATAAGCTGTTTGAGTTGCTCGGTACGTTCTGGGGTGGTGAACTCATTCCATCGAACATAATCGAGATGCAACCCATCTATATCGTAATTCCTTACGATCTCCATAGCAACGTTTATCAAATATTCTCGTACCTCCGATAATCCCGGCGAAATTGCCGCTATCCTATCAGGCATGGGGTTACCGTTTTCGTCCCTACAGACCCATTCCGGATGTTCATATGCGGGCGACCCTATCGCTGCACCCCTACATTCGAACACGTTCATCCATGCATGTATCTCCAACCCCCTCGCATGCGCTTGTTCAACCGCATACGCGAACGGATCGTAACCTGGGTCACTGTAAAGCATGTATTTACCGAACGGCTCATAAGATGACCTATAGTATGCGGTACCGTTCTGACGTACTTGCCAGATTACTGCGTTCATGTTTGCAGCTTTTATGTTATCCAGTATCTCACATATCCTATCCCTGTTATACGGGTGTGGCCAAACAGGGTCGAGCTGCTCCCATGTGATAACCCATACCGCACGAAACTCCTCGTTGTTCAATTCATAGATAGGTTGATACGAAATCAAGAATAGGGTTAGGATTGTCACCACTTACCTCACAAGTAGTAGCTTGTTTGTAAATAATTTGCCATCAAACCTCAACGAGTAGAAGTACACGCCAGCCGCCATATCACTGGGTGCATGGAATGTAACCTCGTGTTGCCCTTTGCCCATCAATCCATTAACAAGTGTAGCCACTACACGGCCTGTAACATCGTATACTGTGAGTTCAACCACACCGGGTTTGGGTAACGAGAACACTATATTCGTTTTGGTATTGAACGGATTGGGATGGTTACTCAATGTCACACATGTGGTGGAGGGTTCCTCCACACCTATCTGAGCTTTCCTCACAAGCCGTAGCTCATCGATGTATATCATACCGCTAATGGAATCACCAACTTCATGTGTTAGCTGGAAGCTATCAAACCTCAACGGCGGATTTAATGTACCATCACCTACATCATCCGTCCAGTATCCGACACTGTTGGGATCGCTCAGCTGCCACTCAACCAACCGCCATCCGTACCAGTCCAGGGTTATCCATTTTGAAACTTCATGAAACTGCGACTGATCCATGGTACTATCGTCGACACAGAACCTAAACTTGTTATAGCTGTGATCACCAAAAACATAGCATTGCAACACATAAGTGGTATCAAATATTACCTCACGTGGTCTACCACCCGCAAGATACTCCCTAAGCAACCATGGTGGATCGGATTCGTTCCATTCATACTGCAGGTACGCGGATTGGGCTGGTGTAGATGCTGGTGGATAAACTTCGCTGGTATAGCCCCATTCCGTATTAGGTGCATCGATACCATGTGTTGACCCACTCTGTTCGGGTTGCCACCATGTTCCAGGTGATGTGAAATCTTCTATCATCACCAGCTCGGTGTAGGTTACAGCTGCTGTATGGAAGTTGATCACCATATACGACGACATGGGATTACCTGCAGTATCTGTTATGTGATGTGTATGTGATAACAACACCGTATAGTCGGTGTTGGGGGTGAGCGGTTGCTTAGGCTGTATGCATAAGATTGACTTACCATGCATCACCGTATGTGTAAACGCTATCGGTAACATGACCCATCCACAGTATAGCCTGACACTTACGGTATCCAACGTATTTGTGTCTATGGGTTCGTCAAACACCACGGTGATTATATCTCGTATGTCGAAACTATCTTCACCACTTGTCGGATACGTATATACGATATGTGGTGGTATATCGTCACGTGCAAACGTCTTGAACCGCAGTACAAACGGGTCACCCTCTATACCGTCGGCGTTACCATCGAGCAGCCTACCATTTATGTCCCTTGCCGATGGCTGTATGGTTAGTTCATACCATGTATCATACTGGAAATATCCATCAGGTACGATTGTTAGCGTTTTGTTACCATCAGCCCATAGCAGTTGCGCAATACCGATATGGGGTTCAATACTTATCGTGGTGTCATCGAACGACGTCGTATCCATGGTTTTGGAGAACCCCACAATTATACTATCTGCGATAGATATTGAGTCACTATCTGCAGGTATCGTGTATACGACGATAGGTGCAAACGATGGTATCGAGTCGGACACTTCAACATTCGATATGTCAGATTCGTTCCAGTATCTATCAAACACTGTAGCAGCATAGTAGTATCTACCGTTGTAATCCTGTGTACCGTCGAAACTATCCACGTAGGTGAAGCTACTATCACCAAAATGTATGTGTATGATATCGTCGTTCGATACATCAATAATGCTATCAGTTGACCTATATATAGCGAACCAGTAATTCGTGTCTGAGGTTGCACCCCCCAGCAAAACAGTTATCGCATATGTTAAAGAGTCAATCTTATTTAGTTCAATCTGCACCGGTTCCGGTGGTATGCTATCTATCAACCTCGTTGCACGTATCTTGGTTTTGCGGTTGAAGAATGTGCTACCAGCTTCATCCCAGTAGTCATGGCTACACCATGTAGCGTAGCTGAAGAATTGGAATCCATCCACCCATTGTATGGTCCTACATGTATCTACGATAGCGGGATGGTTATCCCACACACCATACATGTCGAGGATATACGAACCCGGCCCCACTGTGTATAACCGGCCAGCTGCTATACCTTCTTGGATGTATGGTTCCCAGCTGTTATATTCACCACATAGCATGTTGTAGAACCCCGCAGGTGTCGTCCAATGGTAATGCATGGGTGTGAGCTGATCAACATAACCTTCGTTAAACCATAATGCTGCATCCTGAAAAACCGTACCGTAGGCTTGCCAGCCACCCCAGTTGTATCTACCCAAAACTGCTGCTGATAGACGTACCCAGGGTTTCACCGCCTGTATGGAGTCGTGTAATTCACGTACGAACTCGGTGACCGACCAGCGCCACCAATCCTCCCATGTTGCGAACCCCTCCGGTGGCACAGTATCCCATGGATGCTCAATATCGTACAGGTAACGGTTACGTGGTGGTGCCTCCTGTAAAGCTTTCAACAGCTCAGGTGTTATGAAGCCATCGAGTGAACGTTCCTCAGGGATGGACTTTGCCAGCAATTCACCCTCTTTTGTGCTTGTATATTCGCTCCATCTCACGTAATCGAGGTGTATACCATCTATATCGTAGTTACGTACGATCTCCATTATGACCTTTATCGTATAATTTCTTACGGAGTCGAGGCCTGGCGAAAACCACCTGTGTGATGTCATCGGCCGTCCATAGCCATCCCTGCATATCCAGTTCTGATGCTCATAAGCAGGTGCGCCGGGGTAGAATGCTGATACATGGAACACATTAACCCATGCATGGAGTTCAAGCCCACGTTTGTGTGCCTCCTCTATAGCGTATGCGAGCGGATCATAGCCTGGATCTTCATATCCGATGTATCTTCCCCAAGGTTCGTACGATGATGGATAATATACTTCACCGTTCTGCCGTACTTGCCATAGCACAGCGTTCATGTTGGCACGTTTGTGACGGTCCATCACCTGTCGACATAGACGTTGGCTGGCTTCTGGGTTACCGTATGAGCTGTATATGTCCCATGTGACTGCCCATGTTGCACGAAACTCTTCGTTGATACCTGCGGATAGGATTTGACACACTAAGAGAAAGGGGATTACAACCCACGTCCTTATTGATGTTGCCATATGAGAGATATCTCCTACACTATTTATTTCACAACCAACATCTTAAGTGTTGTAACCCGACCATCTACTTCCATACGACAGAGATACGTACCTGAAGGTAATGTGGTTGCATCGAACTGCACCTCGTAGCTACCTGGTGTCATGTGTCGGTTAATCAATGTCTGCACAATACGGCCATCAATATCGTAAACTTTCAAGTCAACAAACCCACCCTTAAACAACGTAAATGTGATCGTTGTCGTATGATGGAATGGATTGGGATGATTCTCTAACCTATAGCAAGAAGCTACCTGGTTGTGTTCTTCTACACCTGTGGTGACAACATATCGCCACACCCTATGGCCGTTAAATGATACCACATATGCGGTGTCACCGGATAGGCTGAACGCGACACCACGTGGCCCGTTGTAGCTTCCTTCAGGTACTTCCGGCATATATAAAGTGGCATACTCCATAGTGTTGTAATTCAGTACCACAAGCCCATTCTGTGACTGTAGTTGCGGATCTTCTGTCTCGTGTGAACACCATAAGGTGTTGTCAGGCCCCCAATCCATAGTCGTTATCGTGAACTGAAATATTGGGTTACCGTAATCATCGACAGAGATTTCCTCCACTAAATCATACGGAAGTACACCTGGTATATCGCTGTGGTAATGGTATACCGGGCCGCCGGGGTTGAGGTTACCAGTCCATAGGTCTTTACCATCCTTGGACACTTCTATACCTCTTGCGAATCCCGCGGATGGTGTCAAATCGATCGTATAAACTAATTCAAAAGTACTTGGATCCAACACATGTATTGGGGTGACACCCACAACCGTACCCACATAGATGTAGCCAAACGTATCGACAGCGGGTTTCGTCAACGTACCGGGGCCTGTCCATCTGGCGATACCTTCACCTGTCTCCACATCGAGCTTGATGAGAATATTACCTTTAACATAGAGGATGTTACCTTCGTGATCTAACGCCATACCACGACAGTTTCTATCAAGGAATATAACAGTATCACCGGGTATCACCACACTATCGATAGGTGAGAAAGCTGCCTGTGTACCATCAGGATTTTTAACAATAAGTGGACAGCTACCATAGCAACCAATCCAGATGCGGTTGTATCGATCAACCACAATACCGTGTGGCATGATAACTAATGAATCGAATACACCATCAAATGTATAATTACGTGGTAGCTCACCCGGTACCCAGCCAAATATTGCTGTGCTGGTGGATAAAAGTATTCCAACACTTATTATCACATTTTTTGTCATCCCTCCTCCCTTGCTCTACATTTTATAAAATAAAAGGGGTCAGCAATACACTGACCCCTTTTGATATGATCACTTAACAATTAGCATCTTCTGTGTGGTCGCCTTGCCATCGAACGCCATACGACAGAAATACGTACCTGGTGGTAACCGTGAAGCATCGAACCGCACCCTGTGGGTACCGGGGCCCATACGTTTGTTGATGAGTGTCTGTACCACACGACCTGCTATATCGTAAACTTTGAGATTGACAACCCCTTCCTTTGTGAGTGTAAACGTTATCGTTATCTCTCTGGTGGATTTGACCGGATTCGGCTTAAGCGTGAGATTGAACAACCCAATATCATGCCGTTCTTCAACCCCCACCGCACGCCATACGGTTACGATGTTGTAATCATAATCCGCCAAGTAGAGTATGTTGCCATCGGCAGTCCATGCGGCACCACGTGGGTTCATCACCCCACCAGCATGTGGATCACCCATTGGTATACCAACCGTATAGAGTATCTCATGTGTATCGAAATCGAACACATACCAACGGCTACCTATGGGTGCATGTTCGTAGTCCTGTGTCCATGCCAGCTGCGTACAGCCTGCCCATAAGTTACCATCAGGCCCTACATCGAGACATTCTGGCCATAGGTCTACATCATACGCCCAATATGTGGTGTCATGCCATTCACCATCAACGTAGACAGATTCCACATACATCGAATCCCATGTACCAAACGTATCAACTGGCGTGTATGGTAGCACACCGGGTATATCACTATGCCAGTGGACAATACCGATACCAAGCCATGTGGAGCCTGTCCATATGTCTTTACCATCAGGTGATACCACCAATGAGCGGTTGATGTA
>JAGGUB010000008.1 GCA_021158725.1 Caldifarciminota bacterium
TCGTCCCCCTTTCGGGTTCCTACTACCTGCATGTCAAGCCCAGGTAAGGTTCTTCGCGTTGCTTCGAATTGAACCACATCCTCCACCGCTTGTGCGGCCCCCCGTCAATTCCTTTGAGTTTCACCCTTGCGGGCGTACTCCCCAGGTAGCTCACTTAACGCGTTAGCTACGGGACGGAAAGTTTACCTTCCCATCCCTAGTGAGCATCGTTTACGGCCAGGACTACGGGGGTATCTAATCCCCTTCGCTCCCCTGGCTTTCGGGTCTCAGCGTCAGGAGGGGCCCAGAGAGCCGCCTTCGCACCTGGTGTTCCTCCCGATATCAACGCATTTCACCGCTCCACCGGGAGTTCCACTCTCCTCTGCCCCCCTCAAGACTGGCAGTTTCGGAGGCCGTACCAGGGTTGAGCCCTGGGCTTTGACCCCCGACTTACCAGCCCGCCTACACCCGTTTTACACCCAGTGAATCCGGGCAACGCTCGCCCCCTCCGTATTACCGCGGCTGCTGGCACGGAGTTAGCCGGGGCTTCCTCTGGAGGTACTGTCACCCCGCCTTCGGCGGGGCTTCCTCCCTCCTGACAGGGGTTTACAACCCGTAGGCCTTCTTCCCCCACGCAGCGTCGCTGGGTCAGGCTTTCGCCCATTGCCCAATTTTCTAGACTGCTGCCCCCCGTAGGGGTGGGGCCCTTGTCTCAGTGCCCCTCTGGCCGGTCACCCTCTCAGGCCGGCTACCCGTCATCGGCTTGGTGGGCCGTTACCCCACCAACTACCTGATGGGCCACAGGCCCCTCCCGAAGCGACCCTTGCGGGCCTTTGATGGTAGGAACTTGTGTTCCTACCACCACATGGGGTATTAGCCCCGGTTTCCCAGGGTTATCCCCCACTTCGGGGCAGGTTACCTGTGTATTACTCAGCCGTCCGCCGCTAGAGCTGAAATCCCATAGGTTCCCAGAGGGAACCTATGAGACCAACCCCCGCTCGACTTGCATGTCTAAGACACGCTGCCAGCGTTAGCCCTGAGCCAGGATCAAACCCTCCATCCAATATAAATCGAATAGGTTACCGCAACCGAAGCACCGATATGAATTTCAAAGACCGTTTGGATTGAGCTTTAATAATATAGTCAATAACTTAATAATGCAACCCTTTCAGCTGTCAACCTCCAAAGAGCATCTCAAATATATCCCTATGCTGTGGCCAGTCAAGTGGTGAGCTATTCAATAATATAATCCCGTTCATCCAGTGTCAACTTTTGATTTACACATCTGGTGCACAAATTGGCGCACAAACTCTGCCCCCCTCCGGGTGACGATCCTCGAATCATTAGGTAATAGCAACTCGTAATCGAAGTTAGCCAGCTTTTCAAGTGACTTGCACTCCTTATCAACATCCCATGAGTAAGGGTTGGGCCCCTTCTTTAGTCTCATATACGCCAACGTGTATGGTACAGTATCACCAGGAAACATTATCCCACGGCGTTCATCCAATAACGCTATACTGCCCCTTGTGTGTCCCGGCACATGTATAACTTTAAGGTTACCTATTTTATCGCCATCCCTAAGCTTGATATCAACCTTTGTGAAACACCTCTTGAAAATCATATGACCTATCCACAGCAGTAAGCGGGTCCACCAGATTCTACCATCCTTCCATGCTCGCTGCTTACCTTCAATATATGGGGCTTCTATCTCGTGAGCAACCACTTTACTACCTGTGATATGTTTGAGTCGTCTCGCATTACCCATATGGTCAATATGATGATGTGTTAGCACTATAAACTCTATATCCTTGGGATCTTTTCCCATCTTCCTTATGTAGCGTAGTATCCTACCAGTATAGCCCGGTACTCCTGTATCTATTAGTATAAGCTTCTCATCTTCCACAAGATATACGCTGCTGGAGAACAACTTGATACGGTATACTCCATCCACTATCTTCATCATCCGATACGTTCGATGTCTACTCCAACACTTCTTAACTTATCGTCCAATCTTTCATATGCACGATCTATGTGATAAACTCTATCGATAGTGGATTCACCCTCCGCACCCAGTGCAGCCACCACCAGAGCAGCACCACACCTTGCATCTGATGCCATGACCGGTGCACCCCACAATTTCTTCACCCCATATATGGTTGCAACCCTATCCTCTATCACCACACGTGCACCCATCCTCTGTAATTCCGGAAAGTGTGTAAACCTATTCTCATAAAGTGACTCCTCCACAAAACTGGTACCTTCAGCTAACGTTAGCACCGCACTAAATATGGGTTGGAAGTCGGTTGGGAACCCCGGATATGGTGCTGTCTTAAAGTTTACCGCCTTCAACCGCCGTCTACAGGTTACTCTTATTCCGGGGCCATCCTTATGGATTTCTACCCCCGCCTCCTGCAGTTTCAATATTTCAGATGTGGAATCTTCCCATCTTGCACCCTCTATAAATATATCGCCACGTGTGATAGCGGCAGCTGCCATAAACGTATCAGCTTCAATATAATCTGGCCCTATGGTATATTCGATACCATGGAGCTCAGACACGGGATGGATGAGCACTTGGTCACCTTCCATATTTATCTTGGCACCCGCTTTATTGAGAAACTGTATAAGCTCCTTAACGTGGGGCTCCAGTGCCACATTGACAAGCCGTGTTACATTTTGTGCCATAACTGAGCCCATGATGAGGTTCTCTGTACCGGTGACAGATCGTTCCTCAAGGTATATAGTACCACCCCTTGGCCATCCCTTTGCCTTGATGGTACCCGCAAACTCTTGGATATCCACCCCCATACGTTTGAACCCGTTTATATGTACATCTATTGGACGATGTCCGATAGCACAGCCACCGGGTCGTGCCACCTCAACCTCACCCAACCTCGATATTAGTGGACCCATCACGAGTATTGAGGCACGCATCTGCTTTACCAGCTCGTAAGGTGCTGCAGGCTGTTGTATCGTCTTTGCATTTATAACAAGTGTGTTACCTTCAAATTGGTGCTCTACCCCCATGAATGTAAGTATCTCAAGCAATGTACTTACATCACGTAACCTCGGTACATCATGTAGGACGACCTCCTCTTTTATAAGTAAGGATGCCGCTATTATAGGTAGGCTCGCATTTTTAGCCCCCTGTACACGCAATTTACCACGAATTGGGTTTCCCCCAATGATACGAAACTTTTGCATCACTTATGTGTTGGGGGACGTGCCACCACCAGCGTATGCCCACGATCGTTAGCCCATGCTTTAAGGAAATAAGTCCTGGTTGAATCCGGTGTCTCGTATATGGGACCTTTGAAGAATATACTAACCATCTTATCCCACATATTTTTGAGCTTCACCTCACAATATACGTAACTTTTGCCCGGATCATTAGCATACGCATATACTTTAAACTGGGTAAGTGTATCGATAAGCTCATAATATGGACCCTCTGCATATGCGATCGAGTATTCAGGCCAATAATCTACGACCTCACCCCCCATAGTTACTTCAATAAACGCCTCCCTACGTAATGAGTCAAATATCTCCTCAGGTGGATATCGGCCATTTATACGTCTGTAATCTTCTATTTCATCTTTCATCTTAAGTAGACCAAGTCGCGCTTTCGCCATAACAGCAGAGGTATGCACCATAGGTCGTATATCTTGTTGGTATTGGTCGAGTAGTAACCTAAGTCGTCGCATACCTTCCCATCCCTTCCTTATAGCACCCCACTTCGCATATTCAGCTTCCGTATTGCGAAAGCTATCAATAACGGTTTTCATTTCAATATAGGTGAGGCTATCCAGTTGCAGTTCATCCAAATTACGGGTAGCTTCATCCAGCGTAATCGTGATCGTATCTTCGACCTTCTTACCCATAAGTTCAGCCCATTTGCGTTTGAATAACGTATGGAGTATCTCCATGTTCTTACGATAATCCTCCAGCTTCGTCGTATCCGTGACCACACCCACTATGGATTTCATGCTATCAAAATATGTTGCCAATCTTGTAGCCTTTTTAAGTAATGCTTCCCTAAGGGTGGCTTCCTTTTCAGCAGGTGCCATTTCATCCAGTTTACCGTAGACATTCATCACAATAGATATTGGATCTTCTACCTCAAGTGTATCCTCGAATGGGGTAAGGTTTACCTCAGCCTCATATTTACGCAAACAGTACATAACCTTAGCTAACTGTGAATCTACTTTACCCCTCATCTCTTCCGGTAGATACGATAACGTGAGCCCATAGAACTCCTGCAGTATACCGTACATGTTTTCAATACGCTTCTTCGCATATGCAATATTACCGGTATATTTAGGTGCAGATGCATGCTCTGTGATTATAGGGCGTGAAAAATGAAACGCCAACACTTCTTTAAGGTTAGCATTAGGACCTGGGTATGCACCATGATCCACCCTGTAAGCTTCAAGCGCATTACGTATTTCCGTAAGTGTCTTCTCGGCCTGCCGTACGTGCGCAAAATCCTCAAACGTACCCTTAGATTGGCACCCTATTATGAAGATGAACATAGAAATTAATATGAAGTGCCGCATTTTACCTCCTTAGACTGAAAATATACTTGCATATCATTTCGTCAACTTATCGTTATGATGCCAAACATTAAGGAGGCGTTTCATGCCTAACACAGCAAGCTCCCTTGGTCGTATCTCGAGTGTCAACACACGTTCTTTGGAATCAAGCAATTCCAAATAGTAACCCCAGTTTATATTACCTTCACCTATAACGTTATGTTCATCAACCTTACCCCAGTTATCATGTAGGTGTACGTTCTTCACTTTGTATAGGAAACGTAGGAAGAAAGCCTCCTCACGTTGCTTCTCATCATGATCGAGAGTATTTGAATGCCCTATATCCCAAGTTAAGTATAGTGGCAACTCCGGCAGTAAGCTCTCCAGTACCTCATATGATAATGGGTAGCGCATCTCAGATGTATTCTCTATACAAAAGAATAGCCGCTTACCCTGCATGTACGTACCTATATCTTTGAGGCTCGAATATAAGCGTTCGTATTCTTGTTCGTACCAGAGTTCCCATGTACGTAATATTTTACCCTGTGTAGCTAATGGCATTGAGCGTCCCAGATGCACCGTAATCGCATATGCAGCAAGCTCCTCAGCGAAATCTATGTATTCCTTAAGCCTCTCGATAGTCGCAAGTCTTATCTTATCGTCTATGAAAAATGAGAAGTTGGTCGGCACATGAAATAGTAGGATAAAATTCTCATCCCTTATTGCACGCCGTTCGGCACTACTTATTCGTTCGGGTTGAAAATTGGGTGACAATAGATGTAATTCCACTGCCTGGAATCCATTCTGCTTTCCAAACCTTATTGCCTCAAGTATGCTCTGGGTATCGTATGAGGCTTGATATCCGATAGGGTTCGCAACTCGCATAGTTTACAAGATATGAATCAATGGTTATCGGTCAATAATTTTGATATCCTCGCATCTATCCAGCGAATTAGAATCAATTGTTATTGACACATTGACAAATTTCCCTATTTTAAAGTATGTTTAAATTAAGGTACTATCCAGATCCCGTATTACGACGTAAGGCACACGAAGTTAAGGATTTCGATTCAAGCAACCTCGAGTTCATACTTGAGAACATGCGTCGTGTATTCATCGAACATGATGCTATAGGGTTGGCTGCACCTCAGGTAGGTTTACTCAAACGCATATTCCTTATAAGACTGAATGATAAGCTTGAGGAATACATAAACCCTGTCATAATCGAGACTTCTGGTAAGGCCCTAAATGAAGAGGGTTGTCTAAGTTTTCCTGGGCTTTATTTTAAAATAGAGCGTGCACGTAAAGTGACGATCAGTGCATACAAAGTAGATGGTAGAAGGGTTGAACGCAAGTTTGAAGGTCTGATGGCACGTGTAGTACAGCATGAGGTTGACCACCTGGATGGCGTTTTGTATATCGACTACTTGACACCTGAAGAACGTTTAAAGGTCGATTTGCTACTTATAGGTGCGTTGGAGGAGGTATGACGACCACCATAGAGAGGAAGTGGTATCTTGTAGATGCTACTGGTAAGACACTTGGGCGACTCGCTTCACAGATTGCACTCATACTACGGGGCAAACATAAACCCCAGTATCAGCCGCACCTTGATGTCGGTGATTACGTGGTGGTTATCAATGCCGAAAAGGTGCGTGTTACTGGTAAAAAGGAGACCGACAAACTCTACTACAGGCATTCAGGTTATCCAGGTGGGTTCAAAGCTATCCCATTGGGTGTGATGCGACGTAAGCATCCCGAATTCCTCATCTATCATGCTGTCAAAGGTATGTTACCAAAGAACCGACTTGGTCGAAAGATGCTCAAAAAGCTGAAGGTTTACCGTGGCCCTTCTCACCCACATGTTGCACAAAATCCGGAGCCATTAGATATAGAGGCATAAGATGGATACACCAGAAATTTTAGAAGAAAAAGCACCTGAGACCACTTGGTATGCAGCCACCGGACGTCGTAAAACTGCCACCGCACGTGTGCGGTTACGGCCAGGTGGTGGCAAGATGATAGTCAACGGCAAGCTACTTGAGGAATACTTCAAGAACCAGCTCGCCCTCATAAATGATATACTGTTGCCATTCAGGCTCACCGGTACACTTGGTAAGTTTGATCTCTTCGTACGTGTTGATGGTGGCGGTCTGTCGGGACAGGCAGGTGCCATCCGTCACGGTATCGCACGTGCACTGGTGCTTTATAATCCCGAGTTACGACCTACACTCAAAGCAGCGGGCCTACTCACACGTGATCCTCGTATGAAAGAACGTAAAAAGTATGGGTTAAGGAAAGCCAGGCGTGCACCTCAGTGGAGGAAACGCTGATGCCACTTGTCACAATTGAGGAACTACTTGAAGCAGGTGCACATTTGGGGCATAAGCGGTCAAGTTGGCATCCACGTGCAAAAGAGTTCATATTCATGGAGAAGATGGGTACCCACATTATCGACGTACGTAAAACCATAGAGTATCTCGAAAAAGCCTACAACTTCGTACGTAACCGTATTGCCGAGGGTGGCACAATACTATTTGTCGGTACCAAAAAGCAAGCACAAGACATCGTACGTGAGTTAGCCGAGGAGTGTGGTGCCTTCTACGTAACCGAAAAGTGGCTCGGCGGTATGCTTACAAACTTCGAAACCATACGCAGATCAGTACTCAAAATGAAACGCCTACGTGAGATGAAGGATAACAACGATTATCCTGGGCTCACAAAGAAGGAGATACTCACACTCCAACGCGAGCTGGCCCGACTCGAACGCTACCTCGTAGGTATTGAGGATATGGAGACACTACCATCCATCGTTTATATCACAGATGTTAACAAGGAGATGACCGCCATAAAGGAGGCACGACGGCTCGCTATCCCAATAGTTGCCATAGTTGATACAAATGTCGATCCGAAGCTCGTCGATTACCCCATACCTGCAAACGATGATTCAATGTACACCATAAGGCTTATAACCTCAATAATTGCACGTGCAGTAAAGGAAGGTAAAAGTATGCTCGAAACCGGCACCCATTCAGAGAAACAGTCCACGGAGGCATCATGAAAAAGGTAAGCATAGATGAGATCAAAAATCTACGTAAAATTACTGGTGCAGGTGTACTTGATTGCAAGATAGCGCTTGAGGCTACCGATGGCGATATCGACAAGGCTATCGAGTACCTCCGTAAACGTGGTATAGCACGTGCTGAAAAGAAACTCGAACATGAAACCCAGGAGGGTATAATCGCTGCATACATACATACAGGCGATCGTCTGGGTGTGTTGCTTGAACTCAACTGTGAATCGAGCTTCGTTGCACAAACTCCTGAATTCAAGGCACTCGCCAAGGATATCGCTATGCAGATAGCTGCTATGGCACCCGAATACGTGTCACCAGATGACGTACCAGAGGATGTTATAGAGCACGAAAAGGAGATCTATCGTGAGCAGGCCAAATCCGAAGGCAAACCCGAACGTGCGTGGGATAAAATCGTAGAGGGTAGATTACAGAAGTTCTACGAGGAGAAATGCCTACTCTCACAACCCTTCATAAAGGATCAGTCTATCACTGTTGGGGAGTACATAAAGGAGCACATATCAAAATTTGGTGAAAACATAAGGGTAAGACGATTTGTGAGATTCAAAGTTGGTGAACAACTTTAGCTACAGACGTGCACTTATAAAAATAAGTGGTGATACGTTCGGTACACCACGTGATATAAATATTTCTCTATTGCAGCAATTGGTACATGAAATAAGTGCCATACAGCCACATGTAGAGTTGTCGTTCATGATAGGTGGTGGTAACCTATTTCGTGGCCGTGATCCCATCCCAGGTATCACCCCAATAGTGATAGACAAGATCGGCATGATCGGCACACTTATCAACGCATTGATATTTGAACATTTACTGGAACAACATAATATACCCACCGTGATAATGAGCGCATTACCGGTGGCACAGCTTGCTGAAGGTTATGTACGTGAACGTGCCATCCAGTACCTCGAATCCAAATATGTGGTACTGTTTGCTATGGGCTTGGGTAGCCCATTCTTCACCACCGATACAGCTGCTGTGTTACGGGCTGCTGAGTTACACGCTGAGGTTATGATCAAGGGTAGTAAAGTGGATGGCGTCTATGATTCCGATCCCAACGAAAATCCGCATGCCAAGATGTTCACCGAGCTGACGTTTGATGAAGCGCTTCACCGCAATTTACGGGTGATGGACCGTACCGCATTCGCATTAGCAGCTGAACAGGAAATACCCATAATTGTGCTCAACATAATGAAAAGCGGTAACTTAACCCGTGCACTCAAAGGTGACAAAGTGGGTACACTTCTACATAGATGACAAGGGTTATACTGGTACGACATGGTGAAAGTGAGGGTAACCTACAGCGGTTGTTCCGCGGTAGGTGCGATTTCCCGCTCACATCACGTGGTGTTGAGCAAGCGCGTGCACTAAGGGATGAACTCGCCAACTTCAACATAGATGCTATCTATACCAGCCCACTACAACGTGCATTGAAGACCGCAGAGATAATAAATGAACGTCATAATGTACCGATATTCAAAGAGGATGGGTTCATCAATATAGACCTGGGTGAATGGCAAGGTAAGCCACGTACTGAAATAGAACGTAACTATCCAGAGCTATGGAAGTTATGGATAACCACACCTGAGGAACTCCATATAAAGGGTGGCGAACCTTTAGATAACGTTCAACAACGTGCTTATAATACCTTGGTCAAACTCATCAAAAACCATACCAATGGTACAATCGTAATCGTTACACATCGTGCAGTACTTAAGCCATTGATAGCACGTGCTATTGGGATAGCCAAACCCTACTTCTGGAAGATACACATAGACACCGCATCCTATAGTATACTGGAATACACCGATGAACGTGGATTTTACTTGACGTTACTGAATCAGACCAAACATTTACATGAATTTATTCGCGAGTTAACATAGAGGGGGTACGATGAATGTGTTTGATGCTATTACCAAAAGGCGTAGTATAAGAGCATATAAGCCGGATCCCATTCCCGAAGATAAACTCAACCGCATCCTGGAGGCAGCACGGCTTGCACCTTCTGCAAAGAATCGCCAACCCTGGAAGTTCATAGTGGTGAAAGATCCCGCCATCCGTCGGGCACTCGTCCCCGCATGTAAAGGACAACGGTTCGTGGGTGAAGCCCCTGTAGTTATTGCCGGGGTGGCTGAGACCACCGATTATGTGCTTACTTGTGGCATACCTGCACATATCGTAGATATAGCGATAGCTATGACACAGATGACGTTACAAGCGATGGAGGAGGGGCTTGGCACCTGTTGGATAGGTGCTTTCTATCAAGACGAAGTGAAGAAAGTACTGGGTATACCACCCGACAAGCAGGTGGTTGAACTGCTGACACTCGGCTATCCAGCTGAATCGCCAGCACCGAGGCCAAGGAAATCCTTTGATGAAGTGTTCGCATTTGATCGCTATAGTTGATGCACTACATTAGGATTAAGCACCGGCTGGCACTTGGACTTGCGGTTCTCATCCCTATTAGTGTCACCATTTACATATTGTGGTTCATAATACGTAAGTTGATACTATGGTTAAAGCAACTCGCCCATATGCTACCAACAGGGTTACAGGTACCGATCCCTGTGATCTATGGCATAAGCTTGCTCTGTATTTTCCTCCTTGTATACCTTATAGGATGGCTTTCATCCACTTACATTGGGAGATTGGCTTTACGTAACATCGAACGTCTATTCAGTCGTGCGCCACTCATCGGTGCTATATATCGTGCACTTACGCATATGAGTAAGGCGTTGGTTGTCGAACGTCGTGCATTCAAAGAAGCGGTATGGGTTGAATTCCCACGTAAAGGGCTGAAAACCTTAGGCTTCGTCACCGGTAAAGAGCGTAAAGATGATAAAACCTTCTATTCGATATTCATCCCAACTGTGCCCAACCCTACATCTGGCTTCTTTGTTCGTGCTATGGAGGAGCAGGTTGAACAATCTGGTCTCACCGTAGACGAAGCGTTTGCACTTATACTATCTGCTGGTATGTACGAAGGTGGCAATGAATCCTATCATTAATTTTATCTCCAAAGTTCTCAGGTTAGATCGAAAAGATAGGATGAAGACACGCTTCCATAACCTGCTTGAGGAATACGTTGAACATGGTTTTATAGCTACTGAGGAACAGCGTATGGTTAAAGCTATCCTTAAACTCAACCAAAAGGATGTGGAGGAAGTTATGGTACCACGTACGGATATGGTGTCAGTACCTGCAGATATGGAGGTTGACCGTGTTTTACAGTTAGCAGTGGAATGCGGATTCTCACGCTACCCTGTATATCACAAATCCATAGATAATTTAGTGGGTGTGGTATATCTGAAGGACTTGAACCGCTTTCGACGTTATCCTGATACACCAGTGATTGAAGCGGTACGGTTACCTTATTTCGTACCACGTACATATAGTGTTTTACAAGCGTTACGTGATATGCGTAGACGACACGTATCATTAGCTATAGTGACTGACGAATATGGTACGGTTGAGGGGTTGGTTACCATCAAAGATCTTGTTGAAGAGATTGTAGGTGAGCTAAGTGATGAGTTCGAGAAGGTATCACCCGAAATACAGAAAGTGGGTGAAAACCGCTACATAGTGAATGCAGCAGTCGATCTTGACAAGCTCAACGAAATCTTGGGGCTCAACTTACACGCTAAGGATGTTAACACATTCGGTGGTTATATCATTAAAACCATCGGCTATATACCCAGAGTGGGTGAACACCTTAACATAGCAGGATTACATGTAGAGATCTTGCAAGGCTCGCAACGTCGTATTAAAAGTGTACTGGTTGAGAAGTTACATCATGATACGTAAAACATTGGTATTAATAGTGTGGTTAACCACCAGCTGCATGTGGTGGTACGAACGTGAGGTACCTCACGTACCACCACCCAAGGTTGAGCTTCCCATAAAAATAGGTGTCATACTTACCTACAATGAAACCGGTGATTCGCTCCCCCAGATCGTATATGATGGTATGATGGCTGCAACCAACAACGTACGTATTGAACACCACATTGTGCCACTTGATTCCATTGAATTAGTACACACATATGTAAAGTTAGCTACTGATGTCAATACTATTGCGATATTGGGGCCATTACATTCAAGAGCCTGTAAATGGATAAGCTCACTCTCTAAAACTTATGAACTACCAACCATCACACCTACCGCAGTAGATCCGAGGATACCCACACTCAGTCCCTACCTTTACAAACTATATCGTAGCACATGGGCACAAATGGTGAAGCTCGCTAAATATGCAATCCTTACCCGTGACATACACAAGTTTGTCGCCATAATACCAGCTGATAGGTATGGTGACCTATTACTTGAGACGTTTCGTCAAACAGTCGACACATTGGGGGGTGAGGTTGTCAAAATTTTCCGTTACGATACGAAAATGTTGGAAGATGGTAGCCTCAAAACCACCCTACACTATGAGCTGGAAGACCTCATATATGAAGGTATCCTCATCGTGGGCTACGTATCCATCATGCGACCTCTCGCATATGCGGTATGGGGTAGCGGTGCAATAAAGCAGGGCGTAACGGTCTTATCCAATAACGTATGGACAGTACGTGAGTTACGTGATATACCCGGGGTTGATAACACAATATTTGCAGCACTACCGTGGGAGGTGGAGAATAAGAACCCGTTCTGGATAGCAGGTTATACCGCCATGCAAATCGTAGAGGATGCACTCCAATCAGGTATATCTACACGAGGTAAATTAAAAGAATGGCTCGACATCCACATGGATGAACCGCTCCCATATGGGTTAGGATTATCAATACATGCAGTGGTACCACACCTACATATCTACACGTTAAGGGAGGGGCAAATCGTGAAATTATGGTGATCCTTACATTTCTGCTGAATCTTACCCAACTACTGGTAGGTAATGGTACACGTGGCCCATACTTCTTAGATAGCTTGGTGATACCACAATCTATCGTCATATACACAGATAGTGGTGAACTCGATACCAGTTGCTATAGGTTTATATTCTCGAGTGGCACACTGTTTTTCAAATATCGAGTAGCACCTACCGAGACCTTGGTCATCTCCTATGAGAAGCTCAACCTCCACATACCGACGGTATATCGGATATTTGTGATGGATTCCACCACACACGTAGATACGTCTATCAATACCATCGATAGAGAACACTCTTCGTTACAGTTGACTGGTGTGAAAGGTATAAGCTTTTCGATAACACCTGCCAATCTACGTATGGAACAAACGTTAACAATGAGCTGGTACACCAACCACAGTAATATATTGGTGGAAGGTAATTTCGATGCCACTGGTGAAGATGGCACGATACCACTCAACTCGGTAGAGGATTGGCGTTTACGCATAGAGCGTGACGACCTTAACCTCGAGTGGGGTACATTAAACACTACACTACACATGCCGCTGGGTGACCTACCTGTACGTGATGTCGGTATACGAGTGAGGAAGTCACATTTTACTGTTACCCATTACATACAGCATAGCCGCCGATCCACCAAGCGGTTTGTTATCGTACATCGTGGTGAACAGGGGCCGTTCAAGTTATCCACAGAATTAATCCTACCTGGTAGCGAGCTCGTACGGGTTAACCATGTCGTTAAATCGAGGGTTCACGACTATTACTTGGACTACAACGAAGGTAACCTATATTTTACCGCTAACTGTTTGCTACAACCAGGTGATACGGTGACTGTTGTGTTCGATGTATTGGATGAAAATTCAACCAATCCCATCTCATACATTGCAATTACGAAGCCAAATTATGAGCTGGGTCTACTGAGATATGAAGGTGAGGCTTTTCCGTTCTTCTCATATCACCTCACCAATGATGTGTTTGGTTTCCACGTATCAGGTATCACATCAGGTGGCAAGGGGTTAGCCAACCTCTTACGTATTACAGTTGGATCTACACAAAAGCTATACCTTTCATACTATTATAAGACAGATGGATTCAACCTCCCCGGTACCATGGTGGATACGTTCCCACAATACAGTGTAACGGGGGTGATGACACCTTTTCCAGCGTTTGTGACACAGTTCAGCTTAAGCACCAGATGCAGACGCATCAACCTAATGTATGGTAACGGTTATGGTGTAGACTTACATCAGATAGGTTCCCATGTACTGTATGAGTTATACATAAAGCGTGCTTCGTACGCTTTCAAATATGGCTATACCAACTTATATGATGGCTACAATTTTGTGGAACTAACGACAAATAGCTGGCATGTTAGAGGTGAAGCCAACCGCACTCGTTACACACTTAAAGGTGGTGGCCAGTTACCGCTACCGTTTAGGCCAAAGGTGGTTCTACATATCGAACGATGTGGTCGACAGACACTTTTACTGTATGATGTTGAGGCCAATAAGAATTTCGCTAACGGTGATTTCAGGTTAATCCGTCACTACGTACATACAGCATATTCCAACGTGTCACGCCTTACGATGGTGTTAAACTACTACCCATCATATGGATTCATATCATTATTAGGTGAATGGAGTTCCGATACACCCATGCTGATGTTGGATTTCTATCTACGTAAGGGAGTAAGTGGTCGTCTACTTTATGGTAGGGTAAAAAGTATTACCCTATCGCCATTTGTTACATGGGAACACTATCGTATACGTGGTGATTGTAGGGTTAGCGTTACCCCACAATACAGGGAGCAACGCTATGGGGTGATATTCGAGAGGCTCACCCCTGTAATATTGGGTATAAAGCAGTCGCTGGTCTACCACGATCACATGCGATACGTAGAGGTTAACCCCTACCTCCGCTACAGGGGTGAACATCGTACCATAGAGGCTTACACCACCCTACAATACTTTATCATCCATCCTCGGGTGGAATTAACCGCCGGCATCCGATGTTACTTACAATCTGGACAATGGCTCTACATCGGTACGTATCAGATGCGATGGCAGGGTAAGTTCTACCATAACTTTAACTTACAGGCTAACCTTTGCTTCTAACCCCATACTTAAGCAGGTACTCGATAAGGTTATCCAATTTACATGTAAGTAATATCTCATACTTATCGGCTGCACCCCCGTAGACGAATAGGTATCCATCACGTACGATGGCACCCACTGGAAATACCACGGCTGGTATATCTACTGGATACTTTTCGTCACCGTGAAGCTCCCATGGCTTATGTGGTATATACACAGGCGACTCGCTCATCGCAATAATCTTATGTGGTACATCCTTATCCAATAACATCACATTCACCGAATATGCGCGTTCTATACCGCTATCTAACCCATACATACGGGTGATGTTAGGCGGTATTTCACCCACTGCATGGTAGATGAAGAGGTAACCCACATCGGTTGGTATTAGCTGGGTGCCGGGACCTAACTTCTCCATACCATGTGATAGCTCACCCGCACGCAATAATATGAATTCATCACGATGTTCATAAATCCTACGCCATAGGGGACGATACTTCTTCGGATGAAGTAGCTGGTCGATACCTTCCTCTAACGGGGCAAGATAGATGTGAGGATGGAACCTCAAAAATATATAGCTTGCACGTTTGGTGAACACCGGTATAGCGTTACGGTTGGTGAACGCATCCACGATACCATGGTAGATTATGTTACGGAAATCAGTCGTTGAGTACACAGCGATACGGTCACTATCATGTGAAAAGAACGGCGGCCCTATCTTACCACACCCTATGAGTAAATAAGTGCTATTGTGTTTCACCACTCTTATATCCTCTATACCATACGTAAAATCCTGATGTTCGGTACCATCACCTTTTATGACCGTACCACGTGGGTTAAAATGTACACCATCGTAGCTCTCAAGCACCCATATTTCAGCAATATAGTTTTCTAACCCCCAACGTTCGATACCCATCTTCTTATCGTAAAATCGCACCCTACGGTAGTTCTTATGTACACGAGGTAACACCATGAATCTGTTCTCAGGTGGATAGAATTCAGCCCCTCCATTGAATACTGCACCTATGTGTTCAATATCATCTTCGTACCAAGTGAGCCCCAACTGTTGTGGCGTGATGATGGGGTTAGCAGGATGGCTATCAAGTTTGAACATATACTTATTGTCAAGTTTTACGAGTTCACCCTCACCAAGATGTTGCATCCCTGTAAACCTCCATGTGCTGTTTCGCGACCGCTTTCCAAGATGTACGTTCCCTATATTCGTACGTCCTATCTATTACATAGTTACGAAACGTATCATCCTCCAACAGACGTAAAATCACCTGCGCTAACCCCTCTGAGTTGTACGGCAATATGAGTAATTCATCAGATATGTTCTTGAGCTCCTCAAACTTCGGTATCCTCGTAGCTATGATGGGTTTACCCGCCCCTATAGCGAGATGGAACGCACCCGATGATGAGCGATCCTCTTCGTAATAGTGAAATAACACAATATCGCTTGCCCCCATGAGATATGGTACATCTTCGTCTGGAAAGAACCTATTTGGGAATATCACGTTATCAGCAACATCGAGCTTATCAATCATATCGCGAATATACTCAACGTATTGTTTCTCACGTTCGCTTGCAGTGGGTGCAACCGTACCCGCTATGAATATGTATACATCACGTCGCTTCTTAAGTATATGAGTTAGCGCCTTAATAGCTACCTCGTAACATTTGTGGGGTTTGACGAACCCAAACATCAACACAATTTTGGCATCCTTGGGTAGATTGAACTTCTCACGTGAATTCAGCTTATCCTCGTCCGTTATGAGTGTACCATGTGGTATGATACGTATTTTATTGGCTTCTATACCTAACCGCATGAGGATCGCCTTTTGTGCTTCAAGATGCAATATTATACGATCGGCACGTTTGGCTATGGTGTATGCAAAATTCTCATCAATAGCAGCTCGTTCAGAGAACTGTGCCGGTCGTATACAGTGTATGGTTAGTATCTTTTTGATATCTCTGGGTACACTATCCAGCAGCCTTGGCAACCTATCATCAAACCCATATATACTGTACTCATGCTGTATATGTAAACAATCTATATCCTCGAGATGCTCAAGTATGGTCGATACATAATCCCCTCTACGTGACCACACCGGTAACACGGTCAAGCGATCTGTCTCAACCGCGGATGCAAGATCCTCAGCAATTACCTTGATCCTTACGTGTGGCGCCACCTGCAGTAATGCATCCACTAAGTACGATGTGTAGGTAGCGATACCACAACGTTGTGGCAGATACGTCGATATGAATGCAAGTCTCATCCTTCATCATAAAATCGTACCCACGGTTTGCCCATAAATAACAAACGGGGCCGACCGGACTCGAACCGGCGATCTCCGGCTTGACAGGCCGGTGTGTTAACCACTACACCACGGCCCCTGAATTAAAAATAAGACAATTTGGGTGATGTCAATCTTAAATTCCACCAATTGATAGGTTATCACTTGTCACCAACATTCATATAGGTAATTTTAAAAGATGGTAGGAGGGATCATGAGAACCAAGCTTCCTGTTTTGGGGTTAATTTTTATAGCCATTCCTTTATGTGGTACTACAGGTAAGATCGTCGGCATTGTCACCGATATGGAGACAGGTACCCCACTTGCGCACGTGAACATAGAGGTATTAGGTACACCACTTGGTACAGCTACCGATGAAGATGGCCATTTCGTTATCATAAACGTACCACCTGGCACCTATTCACTACGGATATCGAGGATCGGCTATCAACCTGTGGTACTCAAAGATGTTATAGTGAAGATAGGGCTAACCACCGAGATCAACGTAACACTTAAGCCCACTGCTATACCTATGGGTGAGATCGTTATCAAAGCCAAACGCCCACTGGTTGAGAAGGATGTAACCTCAGCTCGCTCAATAGTAACTTCCGAGGAACTTGAACGCTTACCGATCGAAAGCCTACACGATGTGATATCACGTACGGCAGGCGTCACCCGCGGTATATGGGGTGAGATCCACGTACGGGGTGGCCGTTCCGATGAGGTAATCTACATGGTGGATGGTATCCCTATAACCAACCCCTACACACGTGCGTTGGATGCATATCTACCACCGTCTGTTATACGGCAGATGGAGCTTGTTAGTGGTACCTTCAACGCCGAATATGGGCAAGCTATGAGCGGTGTCATCAACATCGTCACAAAAGAGGGGGCACCACAACTCGAAGGCCGCCTATACCTTGTACGTGGTGATTATCTAAGTACCCACACACATATTTTCCGTAACATAGACAGATTTGAGTTACATCGTATCGATAATCTGCGTTACATAAATTCAGACGACCTATACAAAATCAAGGGTATAAGCGACTTTGAGCTTAACCTATCCACACCGCTGTTCAGGTTAAATAAATTGAGGCTATTTCTTGCAATCAAGCACTATCAGAATGAAGGTCATATATATGGGGTGAGACGCTATTTGACATCCGATGTCAATGGCCCGATAATGAATTGGGATGAAGATACCACAGGTCATGGTGATAACGCGTATGTGCCAATGAACCCATATGCTGTTTTCTCATACGATGGTAAGCTTACGTGGTTCGTATCACCGAAACTCAAGATAAGTTATTCACACCTACAAAGCTACAGGAAACGCAAAGTATATTTGTTTACCTACACGTACGTACCGGATGGTACCCCTTATGGATATACGTGGACTACACAGGATATTCTAACCGTGCAACACACTATAGGGGCGAAGACTTTCTACAATCTGGGTGTATTCTATTCATACAATCGCTACGATCAATACGTATACGAAGATCCGTGTGACCCCCGTTATTACTTCGATGATAGATACTACTCAGGAGTTAGATTCAAACGTGGTGGTTGTTACCAGAGTTGGACACGCCGCTATTCCAACACGTACGGTATAAAGTTTGATATCACCAGCCAACTACATCCGGAGCACCTTGTTAAGATGGGTTTCATTTATCAAACATATGAGCTGTTCTATCATTGGCACTGGATTGACCCCACTGCAGAAGATCCGTTCCATCCACCACACCCTATGAACTGGGATGAATACAAACGTTACCCACACGAATGGGCGGTTTACGTACAGGATAAGATTGAGACACGTGACCTGATCGTAAATGTGGGGGTGAGGTTCGACTACTTTGACCCACGTGCTAAGGATATACCTGCACCTGAAAGTGTACGTGTGATAGTAGATCCATTCAACCCACCTCCTATGCCACAACTTGTACAGGTGGAACCCAAATATCAAATAAGCCCACGGTTGGGGGTAGCGTTCCCGATCTCCGAACGCGGTGTATTCCACTTCGCGTATGGACATTTCTTCCAGATGCCGCGGGTGGGTTACCTATACACGAATCCGGACTTTGAGATAAGGCCACAATACTCACGTCAGATAGTGGGTAACCCCGACCTTAAACCACAACACACTATCGCATACGAAGTGGGGTTCCGTCAAGGTATAGGGGAGGCACTCTCCATCGATGTAACCGCATATTATAAGGATATACGTAACCTGTTGACTACAAAAAAGGTGTCAGCTAACCCACCCGTGAATACCGATATATATTTTAGGTATGTGAACGAAGACTATGGTGATGTGAAAGGGGTAACCGTAAGTATCGAACGTCGCATAATGAGATATTGGGGTGCACGTATCGAGTATACGTTCCAGGTGGCAGAGGCAAATAACACATCACCCACTACCGTATATGCATCACAGAGTGGTAACGTTATCATAGAGCGGCCCAAGAAAGTGGTCCCTGTGTCATGGGACGAACGACATACACTTAACGCAAGCTTGACACTGGGTAAACCCGGTAGCTGGATTGTCAGCTTTACTGCCTCATACGGTAGCGGTAAACCCTACACACCAGTAGATAAAGGTGGTAAACGCATAGGTGACGAGTACAGCGCACGTAAGCCATCCACATTCAATATCGACATGAAGGCCAGTTGGGATGTTAAATTTAGAGGCATAGTGGTTAGCTTTGTACTCAAGGTGTATAACCTATTAGATAGGCTCAACGAGTACATGGTATGGGATGATACCGGGCGTGCGGGTTATACCCATCTATACGAACGTTACGGATACGTAGATCCCGGTTATACATTACGTCCGTACTATTACTCGGCACCACGTCAGGTACGATTAGGGGTAGAGGTACGGTTTTGATATGTTAGCCACTTTAAAAGAGATACGCATACGTAACTTTTCGCTAATAGAGGATGTGAAGATCGATTTAGCCTCCGGCCTCAATATTGTAACCGGTGAGACAGGTGCAGGTAAGACCATATTTGTGCATGCACTTGAAGTGTTACTCGGTGGTAAGATCAGCACAGACGACATACGGGCAGGTACGGACGTGGCAACGGTTGAGGGATATTTCGAAGTAGCAGACAACCTTGCTAATCATATAGCTAACCGTTGGGGTATATGTTTTGAACAAAACGAGCTATTCCTTAAACGTACGATCACACGTGATGGTAGAAGCCGTGCATGGGTAAATGCGTCACCGGTACCGATTAAGGTGTTACGTGAGATAGGTGAAACGATATGCGATTTCCATGGCCAACATACACATCAGTCATTGCTTGACCCCAGAAACCACCTACTGTTTTTGGATGCGTTCCTCGATATTGAAGCAAAGAGGGTGCAACTCACCCAAATATGGGAGGAATGGGTCAAACACCGACGTGAACTCGACAACTTACTTAATCGGTTAAGTGACATGCGTGAGAAAGCCGATTTCTATAAGTTTGAGATTGAGCGACTTGAGAAGCTCAACCTACACGAGGGTGAAGAGGAGGAGCTTGCGTCAAGGATTAAGTTGCTGGAAAACAGTGAAGCTATTGCCAGCTTAGTGAACGAACTCTACGACCTGCTATATGCGGGTGAAGAGGCGGTACTCGATAAGATTAACCAGATAATCAAGAAATGGAGTTCACTCCAGCAGTACGTGGATGGTGCAGATAAGTATCTTTCACAACTTGAATCCATGCTTTACGAGTTGGAAGATATCGTACCGTTCCTCGAGAATATTAAATCAAACATCGAGTACTCACCCGATGAACTCGATGCACTACGTAACAGGTATATGGAGCTACAGGAGGCGAAACGTCGCTACGGTAAGTCCAGTGTTAAGGAGTTGCTCGAATATTACGAAAGGTTGAAACAGGAGCTGGCAAGCTTAGATTTGGGTGAGATGGAGGTTGATAAGCTTCGACAACGTGAGCATGAACTACGTAAGGAAGTAGAGAGGTTGGCGGATGAAATTTCGGAACTACGTCGTGCGGGTAAACATCAGCTCGAACAAAAGGTGGAGGCTGAATTACATGCGCTTGGTATGCCTAATGCAAGGTTTAGGGTGAAGATCGAGCCAAAAGAAATAGATGCCACCGGTAAGGATAAGGTTGAATTCCTATTCTCTGCAAATCCAGGTGAACCGTTGGGCCCACTTCGCAAGATAGCATCCGGTGGTGAGCTATCACGAACGATGTTAGCACTTAAGTCGATACTGGCAGAGAGGGATACCATCCCTATACTGGTGTTTGATGAGATAGATACAGGGGTTAGCGGTAGGATTGCCGATATAGTGGGTGAGCGTATGGATAAGCTTGCAGATAGCCATCAAATAATATGTATCACACATCTACCACAGATAGCATCGAAAGGTGAACGCCACTTCAAGGTATGGAAGGAAGTAACCGAAGGACGTACATGTACGAGGTTGGCACCGTTATCAGATGATGAACGTATACGTGAGATTGCATACTTGCTTGCAGGTAAAGAGATAAGTGATACAGCATTACAACATGCAAAAGCCTTACTTAAAGGAGGTGATAAATGAGCCGCAAGGAGCTAAATATTGGGTTTTGGTTGTTCTTTTTATGGGTCTGGATCATATACAGGATTACGGTAGCACCTACGGTATCGTTTTGGGATTGTGGTGAATACCTTTCGTGTGCAAACATACTTGGTATACCGCATCCACCAGGTTCGCCACTACATGTATTGATACGTAAGTTCGCAATGTTAATAATCCCCGTACGTGATGTTGCGTTAAGGTCCAACCTGTTGTCTACCATACTTGGAGCGATAAGTGCCACATTCATATACTATTTCATACTGCGTATAATAATAGCGGTAAGAAGGAATAGGTTTGCCGATGTGTGGGACCACATAACCGCACATACGGCTGCATTTGCTGGTGCCACCATAGGAGCGTTCTCATTTACTCCTTGGTGGAATGCGGTTGAAAGTGAAGCATATGTGTTGGCTACGTTCTTGATAATGTTCAATCTGTTCCTTGCGATTAAATGGTACGACCATAAAGATGAACCAGATGCTATCAAATACATACTACTTATAGCGTATTTGAGTGCATTAAGTGTAACCATACACTTTACGGGTATACTGGCAGCACCAGCCGTATTGTTGTTTGCGCTATTCGTACGTAGGCATGAACTTAAACCTTATTTTAAGGAAATAGTTACGCTAATCGTACTCTACTTCATAATATTGGGTGCAATAAGGCTATACAGTGCGAAACCGTGGCGATTGGATTTCACCATGGCGGGTGCGGTACTGTTTGGGGTAACGTTGCTGGGGTTGCTACCATATTGGGATAGGATGAGACGTTCGGTACATGCACTCATACTGCCGGTTATAATTCTAACCGCATGGACACCATACTTTTACCTGAAAATACGTGCAGCACAGGAGCCACCAATAAACGAGGTTGCACCCAAAGATTGGAAGAGCATAATGCGTGTATTCAATCGCGAGCAATACGGTAAGTGGTATTTCTTTCCACGTAATACACAGATAAAGACTGGATATTCGTTACCACGTGCATTTTACGAACAGTTTAAGTTCTACGGTAGATACCTACTGTGGCAATATGGGGTATACCCGCGTGAAACTGCATGGAATTCACGTCAATACCCGTATGGGATACGGTTTATATCGTTGATGTTATCGTTGATGTTCATCTTTGGTGGATTCTGGGGTATGTTCCTGTTGTATAAGTATCATCCAGAATTTTTTGTGTTGCTATTCACCGTATACTTTCTTACGAGTGCGGGTGTGGTGCTGTACATAAATTTCAAGTTTTCGCCATCTGATCCTAACCCCAAACATGAACCCGATGAGGTACGTGAACGCCATTATTTCTTTGGCCCATCATTCTTGCTGTTCGGTATGTTCTTGGGGGTTGCGGGGTACGAAATACTGAGCCAGTTACGTCGTTACCGTAGAGCTATAACACCGGTGTTAGCCATGGTGGGCGTAGCACCACTAATCTTCAACATGTATTCACATGCTAATAGGCATAATCTGTACATAGCTGAGGATTATGGGTACAACTTACTTGCATCGTGTAGAGATAACAGTGTACTGTTTACTAATGGTGACAACGATACGTTTCCACTGTGGTTTGTACAATGGGTGAGGGGGTTCAAGCAATCCGTACGTATTGCTAATTTATCGCTACTGAATACGGACTGGTTCATCATACAGTTGAAGAAGGAGCTCGCTAAGGATAGCGTATTTTTGAGCTTCTCCGACTACGAGATACATAATCTGTTGCCGATGCCGATGATAAAGGATGATAAGTTTGACCCCAAACACACTATACAGATACAGGATATTGCCATGCGTGATATCATTGCAAGCAATGCAGGGATAAGGTTTGAGAAAACCGTCCCCGCATACGTAAGACGTGAATTCTTGCCACCTGAATATCAGCGATACTTTTCACCTGAGGAGGTGATCATACCGCCATCAGATTATATGAGGATACTACCCAAGAAGTATTGGGTGATGTTACCCAAGGAGTATCTGATACCAGCGGAGGAGTTTGCCCAACTCGTATGTACCAACTATAAGGGTAGGATACCGATCTACATATCGATGACAGTATCACGGTCGGTAGCTGATCCGTATCAACCTTACCTCAGATGGGAGGGTATGGTGCAACGGCTTGTACCCAAGGATTCGGCAGGGTTCGACCTCGCACGTACGGATTCGTTACTCAACAAGGTATATAGGTATCGGTCGATATTTGATAAAAATGTACAGAAGGATGACAAAACATTGCAGAGGTTACTTGCTAACTACACAACAATGTATTTCTTGCTGGGTATGGAGTACTATCGGCGTGGCCAGTATCCACGTGCAGCTGAGTGTTTCGCAAAGGCAGAGAAATTTAGCAAAAGAGCCACCCAATACATGCCGGTTGAGTACTACCTTAGGGAGGCATACCTACGTATGGGTGCACCCGATAAGCTTGTCGCTTACATAGGTGAGAAGCAGAAAAGAGGCGAACCGCTCTCTGCGGAGGACTATTTCTGGTTGGGTGAATCGTATCGGTTGAAGGGTGATACCATAAAGGCGGAAGAGAATTACCGTATGGCACAGGTGACAGATGCCAACTCACCATACGGATATTATGGGTTGGCACATTTGTACCTAAGCAAGGGAGATGTAAGTAAAGTATACGAGTTGCTACGTGGGGTGCTACGTAACCCCAACGTCATAGGTGGTATGTACCAGCTGGCGATGCAACGTGGTGATACACAGGTGGCAAGGTTTGTGTTAGAAAAGTGGATAGAAGCTAACCCATACGATACGTTAGCCAAAAGATTGCTTGAGAGGTTAAAACAAGAATAGGGGGTGGTATGTGGGGTAAAAGGTGGCACTTTATTGTAAGTGCTCTTTGTGGTATAGTTGTTCTATCAACCGCTTACACACAGAACCTTCTGCAGAATCCAGGGTTCGAATCTTGGATAGCTGGTATGCCAGACTATTGGGTAAATGAGACGAGTGGGTTTGATGTGGTTAAGGATTCCAACACCGTTCATGGTGATAGCTATAGTGCGAAGTTGATATTGAAGTCCAAAGACACCCGGCGGCTTACACAATATGTTGATAGCATATTTCCTGGTGATGGGTACGAGTTTTCGTTCTACGTGTATGATAACGATCCTCATGGTAGGGTCAGGGTTGCCATGCGATGGTATGATGGTTCAGGACACCTTATAAGTGGTTATTATGGTGGTTATTCATCAGACTCAACCGGTTGGCAGCAACTGAAATCTGGCATCCAGATAGCGCCTCCAGGTGCAGAGACATTACATGTTGAGATACGGTTATACGATGTGGATTGGGATGGTGTTGATAGTGCCATCCTTTATGTTGATGATGCATATCTTAAGCGGTTCCCTAACCTCCTACAGAATCCAGGGTTCGAATCCTGGACAGCCGGTACACCAGACTACTGGGTAAATGAGACCGATAGCTTTGATGTGGTCAAGGATTCCAACACTGTTTATGATGGCAACTATAGTGCGAAGTTGATATTGAGATCCACCGACACCCAGTGGCTTACGCAATATGTTGATATAACTTCTGGTTATGGGTACGAATTTTCATTTCACGTGTATGATAACGACCCACATGGTAAGGCAAGGGTTGCTATGCGATGGTATGATGGTTCAGGCAACTTTATAAGTGGTTACTATGGTAAGTATTCATCGAATGATACAACCTGGCAGTATCTAACCTCAGGCATCCAGACAGCACCCTCAGATGCAGAGATATTGCATGTCGAGATACGGCTATACGATGTAGACTGGGGTGATAGTATCGAAAGTGCCGTACTCTATGTTGATAACGCATATCTTGGTTCGTATGGGCCAACATTTGTAGAAGAATCGCATAACATGCATCTATCCAATGTGTTAGTGCTGGAAAACCCCGTAAGATCGGATGTTGAATTGCTTCTGTCACTTGAAGAGCCAGCCGAGGTTACGTTTGCTGTTTATGACGTTACGGGTAGGGTTATCCAGATTGTCAACATGGGTAGGATGGATGTTGGAACCCATCGAATAGTACTCAACGGAGACAAGCTATCAGCTGGGGTCTATTTCCTTAGCTTCAGTGTAGGTGATAAAATACGTAAGGGCCGATTTATACTATTAAAGTGATTTCATAAACTCAGATAGCTTTTCGAGCGTCTCCATACTTATGTAATGTTCGATATTACATGCGTCACGGTCGGCAACTTCAGGTGATACACCCAATACGCGGGTGAAAAATTCGTAAAGTAACGAATGTTTGTTATAGATGAGCCTACCTGAGGATTCACCCTCAGGCGTGAGATCAATATACCCATAACGTTCATGTATGATGAGCCCACGTTGCTGTAGGTTGTGGAGTGCTTCAACCACCGATGAGGTTGTCACCCCCAATCGGTTGGCGACATCTTTTACACGTACAACTTTACGTTCGCGGCTTAATAACCAGATAGCTTCGAGGTAATCTTCCAAACTACGTGTCATGTTCTTCATCCGACCTCCAATTATCTAAAATACATCATAGCCACGAAATTACAAGCGCTAAGCCTGTTTAGTACATTTTCTTCTGTATCACCCTTGTCATCCAAGATACCATTTATTTGGATGCCACCGCAATACATCTTCCATACGCTTCCTTTAACGTTTCCCATACCTTCTTGGGGTTATCGGATTTCACGTACGACATATAGCTTGTACCTTCGTAGCTCCATGCCCCTATGTTCCTGATACCTGCATCATAGATGGTTTCAACCGCCTTTTCAACTTTCCATTCCTCACCTTCCTTTATAGAGAAACACTGTACCCATAGCTGTCCATCCTTAGCAAACTCACTCGCTATATTGTATATCTTATTTGCGTAACCCCTTATTCTATCGATGAAATCCGTCCTATGGTATTCGTAAGGGTCTGTACCTATGATGTCGATACTATCTATTGCTGCTATTTTTTCCCAATCATTAACGTTGGATTTATCACTTTCCTGTGGCAACATACAGACAGCGGATCGCATACCTAATCCCTTACCATACTCTGCAAGCTGTTTCACAAACCTCACTATACTCAGTTCTTTGAATTTCAGGATATCGGGATTGAGGGTCTCAGGCATATCGTAGCCGAATATTCTCTTAAACTCCTTCTGACAGTATTTACATCTACATGCCCACCCATGGTCTGGGTTATAGAAATGTGGTTCATCCCAGAATAATACATCACCA
>JAGGUB010000035.1 GCA_021158725.1 Caldifarciminota bacterium
GTGGCGATTGCCGGTGATACTGGATCATAGGCCAGCAGTTGATGTGATACTGTATCTGCTTACGGGGTTCTCATATATTATCAGGCAACTGGGTAGCCACGGATGGGTGTTACTTATAGATGAGGGTGAGACACTCTTCCATACATATTCGCAAATGAGTGAGAAATTTGGTTACGCCCTGTACAGGGGGTTAGTACATGTAGCGTGTGGGGATAGGAGGTTGGTGGATTGCAGGCTTAAAGCTGGTAGGTTCGTAGATACTGGTATAGGTAAGGTTGATGAGTATGGGTTCCTACATTCAGGTGTACGACCGTTACCGTACATATACGAGGTGCCAACGTATATATTTCTGGTGATGTCAGTGACGCCATCAAGTTCAGTGTATTACGAGAAGGTTACGGAGCTGTTCCCCAACAGTAAACGCATAAAGTTAACCCCACTAAGTAAAAGGGACTACCTGAGGATGTTTGATAAGATAATCGAACTATACTCAGCAGCATATGGGGTGACATACTCCTATGACCAAATAGAGAAGGTGAAACAACGTACTATATCTGAGGGTAAACGTGGGTTGAGACAATTCCTTAAGTCGACAATCGATGAACTCGACATATTGCGACACTATGGGGATACGTGAAGCACTCAAACATACGTGGATGCCATTCTTTGGCCGCTTTGGTAAGCTGTTACCTGTGCAGGAGATGGCGATACCCAAAGTACTTATGGGTAGTAACCTTGTAATTGTATCACCAGCAGCTACTGGTAAGACTGAGGCGGTAGTTGCACCTGTTGTGGAACGCATGAAACAGGAGATGTGGCCCGCTTTCTCTATACTTTACGTGGTACCAACGAGGGCATTGGTCAACGACCTATATAAGAGGTTGCAACCACCGTTGGATAGGTTGGGTGTATCGTTGCTTAGACGTACGAGTGAGCATCCGGATTTCAAACCCACACGGGTGAGCAATTTTCTGTTGACAACACCGGAGTCGTTGGATTCACTCGTGGCAAGGTACCCGAAACTGTTTGAAACACTGCGGGTGATGATAATCGATGAGCTACATCTTTACGATGGCACCTATAGGGGTGACCAGCTACGTGTACTTATACAGCGTATCAACCGCATAGTTAAGCAGAAACCCAACTTCTATGCAATGTCAGCTACAATATATGAGCCAAACGAAATGGGTCACCGATATATGGACGAATTTGATACAATTGTTGTGCACACTGAGCGTGAAATCGACTATAAGGTTATACCGTATGATGGTGATGTACGTGGGTTGTTGGATGAACTCAACCACATGGGTGTGAGGAAGGTGCTGATATTCTCGAACACCAGACGTGATGCTGAGGATATTGCAATGCGTATAAAGGCGAGTTGGAGCTATGGACGTAATGTTTGGGTACACCATGGTAGCTTAGATAAACGTGTACGTGAGGCGGTTGAACACATGATGGATAACGTACGTGTGGGTATGATATCAGCAACAACGACATTGGAGTTGGGTATAGATATTGGTGATATCGATTGCGTGGTATTCAATGGTGTACCGCCATCGGTAACCGCTATGTTGCAACGTATGGGACGCGGTAACCGCCGTACGAATAGGTTAGTAGCTATCGGCCTGTATAGGGACGAGATGGAACGTCTATTCTTTGATGTGATGTTTGACAAAATACGTACGGGATGGATCGAACCTTACGAGTATAGGCCAAAACTATCGGTAGCTGTACAGCAGCTGCTATCGTACGTGTATCAGAAACGTGCAACTGGGGTGACAATCGATAAGCTGTTGGAGGTGTTGACCCCACTCGAAATATCGCGTGATGAGTTACGTGAGCTTGTAGTTAACCTCATATCACGTGGATACTTGAAGATGGAGCTGTTCAGCATCATATATCCCGGTGAACGTATGGGTGGGCTGGTGGCACGTGGTAGGATACACTCGAATATCGAAACCATACCCAGTAAGTACGAAGTATACGATGTACGGACGGGCGAACGTATAGGTGAGATGGAGTTCATCGTACCAACATTTTTCATGCGTGGTAGGATGTGGACCGTAGAGCGTGAATCCTCCGGTAGGGTATTCGTACGTGAAGTCAGTGGTAGGCCACACGATGCAGGTAAGGTATACAAAGGTAAAGGTTACGTGATCTGGGATGCATCACTCGGTAACGAGGTCAAAAAGCGTATGTTTGGGGTCAATGATAAGCAATTTGTTAAGCTTGGCAACCGTATCTACCACTTCGTAGGTGTAATATATGGGTCAATATGGGCGGAAGTGTTACGACGTCGTGGTATCAAAGCAGTCGACCATGGTGGTATATATCTCACAGTCGATGAAACAAAGGATATCACCACCTTAACACGTGATGAGGTGAAACAAGTGATCAACCACACATGGGTTGGCATAAAGAACCTGCTGGGCTTGGGTACATACTTCAGCTGGCTACCTGAGGGGCTCAAACGCAAAGCTGTATACGAGGCGATAAATGTTGATAGGTTCATGAGATTGATACAGGATGCTGAGATAGTTACCCCCCACCATCCAACCTAACGCACGAATTTACTTGACTTAATGTGAATTTGCGTTATTTTATAAGGTATCGACCAACCTGATGGAAGAGTACAAGGCTCAGGATATACAAGTTCTAAAGGGGATTGAAGCCGTCCGTCGCCGTCCCGCCATGTATATTGGTGACACCGGTGTACGTGGCTTACATCATCTCGCATTTGAGGTTATCGATAACTCCATCGACGAAGCCATGGTCGGTTACTGCAAGAATATCATTGTCTGCATACATAAGGATAACAGCCTAAGTGTCGAAGACGACGGTAGAGGTATACCCACCGAGAACCACCCCGAGATTGGCAAATCCGCACTCGAGGTTGTACTCACACACCTACATGCAGGTGGTAAATTCAGCCGCAAGATCTACAGGATCTCCGGTGGCCTACACGGGGTTGGCGTCTCCGTGGTTAATGCCCTATCCGAATGGTTAGAAGCCATCGTATGGCGTGACGGCAAAACCTACTACCAACGTTACAGGAGGGGTGAACCCCTCCATCCCGTACTTGTTAAAGGTACAACCTCCAAACGTGGCACCTACATCAGGTTCCTACCTGACAAGGAGATATTCGATAAGGTCGAATGGCATTACGATATGCTTGCCGAACGTCTACGTGAGCTCGCTTTCCTCAACAAAGGGGTACGGCTCAAGCTTATCGATGAAAGACGTAACAAATCCACCGAATTTTACTACGAGGGTGGTATCAAAGAGTTCATCACGTTTGTCAACCAAGACAAAGACCCACTACACGATGTATTCTACTTCCATGCAACCAAAAACGGTGTCGACGTCGAGGTAGCCCTACAATACACCAACACATACACTGAGAATATATTCTCATTCGCCAACAACATACACACAAAAGAAGGTGGTACCCATCTCGTTGGCTTCAAGACTGCACTCACCACGGTGTTGAATAATTTCCTATCAAAGACAAACCTCGCCAAAAACATAAGTATAGCAGGTGAAGATACCCGTGAAGGCCTCACCGCAGTTATCGCCGTTAAATTACATGACCCACAATTCGAAGGTCAAACCAAGACCAAACTTGGCAACAGCGAAGTCAAAGGCATCGTAAGCTCACTAACCAACCAGTATCTAACACTTTTCCTTGAGGAAAACCCCGACGCCACATCCAAGATACTCCAAAAAGTGGTGAATGCCGCCACCGCCAGGTTAGCTGCCCAACGTGCACGCCAGATAACACGCCGTAAAACCGCACTCGAAACAGGCATACTACCGGGTAAGCTTGCCGACTGTATATCGAGAGATCCACGTGAAAGCGAACTATTTTTAGTAGAGGGTGATTCCGCCGGCGGTTCCGCCAAACAAGGTAGGGATCGCAACTTCCAAGCCATACTCCCACTACGGGGTAAAATTCTCAACGTCGAGAAGGCACGTGTCGATAAGGTGCTATCAAACGACACAATGAAAGTCATCGTAGCAGCACTCGGTACCGGCATAGGTAAAGACAACTTCGATATTTCCAAGCTCAGGTATCACAAGATCATCATCATGACAGATGCCGATGTTGACGGTGCTCACATAAAGACGTTGCTGTTGACATTTTTCTACCGCTACACGCCTGAGCTCATCGAAAACGGTCACGTGTATCTCGCACAACCACCCCTCTACAAGATAAAGGCCAAAAACACCGTATACTATGCACATACGGACGAAGAGCTAAACGCCTTACTCGAGAAGCTGGGTGAAGACAAAGTCGAAATCCAGCGCTTCAAAGGGTTAGGTGAGATGAACCCCGAAGAACTTTACTCCACCACGATGGACCCCAAGAACCGTCGCCTACAGCAGGTACTGATCGAAGATGCCATAGAAGCCGACCGTATCTTCACCATACTCATGGGTGAGAAGATCGAACCCCGACGCGAGTTCATCGAACGTAACGCCAAGTATGCTGAAAATATTGATATTTAGCTTACTTTTGGAGTTACCATCCACCAGCCAGCTAAAAGAGCTAACCCATAAAATAGAGAAAGCTCAAAAGGAAGAACAACGATTAGCTCAAAAGGAACAATCTCTACTGGCGGAGTTACAAGCTATCCAAAAAGATCTACGTAAACTCAACCACGATCTACGTATATTAGAAGCCCAGGAACTCACCTATAGACGTACCCTACGTAAGTTGACCAAACTGAAAGGCACCAAATCACAAACCCTACATGATATCATAAACGAAGAACATACCTTATTACGTGTATGGCACAAACATCGTGTCACAGGTAAGGCATCGGATTTCACCAACCTCATGTTTAAACGTATCGTCAACCATCACGAAACTTACACCGATCAACTTGAACACGAAATCGAACGTATCGCCCAAAAGACCACAAAGTTAACCCACACCGTAAACAAGCTACGTAAGCTCAAACGCATAAAAGCGGCCAAACTCGACACCCTTCGTCAGCTATATGAGGAAAGGGAGGCCATCCTCACCAGTATAAGAAATGAAAGAGCCGCCAAACGTCAACTTTTAGCCGAATTGAAGCACGAACGTAATCGGCTCACCTCATTTATTGGTGAGCTCACACCAACTGAACAGTCTCCATCAAAAGTAAGTTTCATCTGGCCACTCCACGGTAAGGTAGTTGCAAGGTTTGGCCTCACCCGAGACCCCGAGTATAACATACGTATACCCAACCCCGGCATCAACATAAGTGCACCATTACATACCCCCGTACGAGCAGCTGCCACCGGCGAAGTGGTATATGCGGATTGGTTTAGGGGGTTTGGTAAGCTCGTCATCATCGATCACAAAAATGGATGGTTCACGGTATATGGATACCTGATGGAACTAACTGTCACAAAAGGTACCACCGTACGTCAAGGCGACCTAATCGGTTACGTTGGTGTTGCACCTTGGCACAACAAACCCACACTACATTTTGAAATAAGGCGTGGCAGCAAACCCATCGATCCACTAAAATGGCTACCTTAACATTCACTAATGTCGTAGGCCATAAGCTTGCAAAGAAGATGCTCATCAGCGACATACAAGCCGATAGAATAGCCACCGCATATCTATTTACTGGCCCCGATCATGTCGGTAAACGCACCTTAGCGATAGAGTTTGCCAAACTGGTCAACACCCATCAGTTACCCCCAGAGACAAGTCACCGCATATCGAAGCTAATAGATGATGGCCTAACGCTCGATGTCGTACTTGTGACACCCACCGATAAGGGTACAATACATATTGACCAAATTCGTAACCTCAAAGAAGAAGCCTCCTACCTAAGCAGCTTAGCACATAGGTTCTTCATAATAGATGATGCACACACAATGACCCAGGAAGCAGCCAACGCATTACTCAAGCTACTGGAGGAACCCCCCGAACGCACTTCGTTTATACTCATAACTTCACGTGAAGACATGTTACCCGACACCATAAAGTCACGCACCCGCAAGATACCATTCCGACGTATCGAGAACCATGAACTCGCAACCTATCTTCGCACCCATTATCCATTACATGAGAAGGAGCTCAACCTCATCATTGAGCGTGCCGAAGGTAGCCTCACCCGCGCATTAGACATAATAGAAGGTAAGCAACAAGAAAAGGAAGCACTGGCAACCGAATTCCTCATCTCACCCAAAAACAACCGCCTTAAGTTACTCAATAACCTCAACATTGAGCTGCCCGATTTCCTGTATACTGTCGAGTCACTACTCCGTACAGCGTTACTCACAAAGTATGGGGTTAAACGTGTCACCCCCATACCAGACGAGTTACGTACATGGGATACTGGTCGGTTGCTTAAGGGTATCAAACTCTGTGAACAAGCATACTCACACTTACAGTATAATGTAGCCCCTGACTTATTATGGTACTATATCTCGCTCACCTTATGACGGTTATCGCACATAGATTGTTGACTTATAAGGGTTTCGCTTTATCTTAAAATAAGATGGCGATCGAATACGTTCCTATAGAAGAGGAGATGCAACGCTCTTACCTCAGCTACGCCATGAGCGTAATAATAGGGCGTGCTCTACCCGATGCACGTGATGGGTTGAAACCCGTCCACCGTCGTATCCTCTACGCTATGTGGGGGTTAGGCCTGTTACATAATAGGCCATTCAAAAAGTCAGCCACCATCATCGGCGAGGTACTTGGTAAGTACCATCCACACGGCGATATGGCGGTATACGATGCACTCGTCCGTATGGCACAGGATTTCTCACTACGTTACCCCTTAATACAGGGGCAGGGCAACTTCGGATCGGTTGACGGTGACGCACCCGCCGCGTATCGATACACTGAGGCACGGTTGAGCGAAATAGCTGAGGAGCTGCTACGTGACATCGAAAAAGACACCGTACCATTTATGCCAAATTTCGACGGCAAGCTCCAAGAGCCACAGGTCTTACCTGCAAAAATACCGAACCTACTCATAAACGGTGCGTCTGGTATTGCTGTGGGTATGGCCACAAACATACCACCACATAATTTAGGTGAAGTCATAGATGCACTTGTAGCGCTTATCGATAACCCCGAGCTAACCGTTGAAGACCTAACCCACTACATCAAAGGACCCGACTTCCCAACGGGTGGCGAAATTATAGGTACTTCCGGTATACTACAGGCATATAAAACCGGTAAGGGTAAGATCATCCTACGTGGCAAAACCGAAATCGTCACCGATAAACGCAAAAACTACATCTACATACGTGAGATCCCTTATCAGGTAAACAAAGCGTTACTCATCGAACGCATAGCGGAGTTGGTCAAAAACAAAGTAATAGAGGGTATCATCGACATAAGGGACGAATCCGACCGCGAAGGCATCCGCGTAGCTATCGAGCTACGCAAGGATATCGAACCCGAAATCGTGCTCAACAAGTTATACATGCACACACCGCTACAAACCACCTACGGTATAATCCTGTTGGCACTCAAGAATAACGTACCCCATCTATACACGTTGAAGGAAATATTGACGGATTTCCTCGAACATCGTCATGATGTAGTGAAACGTCGCACCCAATACGACCTAAAGAAGGCAGAAGATAGGTTACACATTGTCGAGGGTTTACGTATCGCACTCGATCATATCGATGAAGTAGTCTCCATAATAAAAGGTGCCCCCGATACTGCCACCGCAGAGAAAACGTTGGGAGAGAGGTTCAACCTCACCCCCAAACAGACACGTGCAATTTTGGAAATGCGGTTAGCTAAGCTAACCCACCTCGAACGCGAAAAGTTAGACAACGAACTACAACAGTTGCAGCTCGAAATTACCCGCTACAGACAGATACTCGCATCAAGAGCTAACATCATGCAGGAGGTGAAGAAAGAGCTACTGGATATACGTAATAAATATGCAGACGCACGACGTACTAAGATAATAGAAGCATCACACGAACTCAATATCGAAGATCTAATCCCCAAACGTTACGAGTTTGTAACCGTCACCCGTAGAGGGTATATCAAACGTACACCGCTCGACGAATACAGAGAACAACAACGTGGTGGCAAAGGTACACGTGGTATAGAGCTCACCGTAGAGGATCACACAGTTACAGGTGCGGTTGTATTTTCACTCGATCGTCTCCTCATATTTACCGATAAGGGTAAGGCTTACACTATCAACACCTACGAAATACCGCTTACAAGCAAATCCGGACGTGGTAAACCCATCGCCCAGCTACTTAATATCAGTAAAGAGGAGAACATCGTCACAATATTTCCCTATCCAAAAGATGGATACCAGCTGTTACTCGTGACACAACGTGGGTTGGTGAAACGTGTCCCGATAGAGGCGTTCAACAACATCACCCGTAGCGGTATAATCGGCATACGGGTACAGCCGGACGATACATTGTGTGCGGTGGTACCATTCAAAGAGGGTGACGACCTCTTCATAGTAACCACACACGGTAAAGTTATACGTTTCGATAGCAGCGAACTACGTAACCTCAGCCGTTACGCCCATGGTGTACGTGGTATACGGCTCAAGGAAGGCGATTCCGTCAAGTTAGGCCTCGTCTCACACGGCGATAACGGCTACTTGCTTCTACTCACACAACAGGGGTATGGTAAACTTACCCCAGTAAAAGACTACCGTAAGATGCACCGTGGTGGTCATGGCATAATAGGTATAAAGGGTAAAGTAGGAGGTGGTGAACTCGTTTATCCCGGCGATCACGTCTTTGTGCTCACCGAACGTGGTTACATCATACGTATGGATATAACGCAACTCACCATCCAAGGTAGAGCCACCCGTGGTACACGTGTGATAAGGCTTAACGAAGACGATAAAGTCATCAAGGTTGTAGCCCTCCATAACTCAGGTGATACACGTATACATTGAGACATTGGGGTGTCCACGCAACATCGTAGGTAGTGAGATAATCGCCCATTATCTTGAAGCTAAAGGGTTAAAGATTGTAGATTCACCCCAAATAGCGGATGTGTTGATTATCAACACCTGTGCATTCATAAAGGATGCCGAACTCGAATCCCGCGAAAGAATACATACCTTACGTCAAACGTATCCACACAAGAAGATAATAGTAACCGGTTGTCTATCCGAAAGATACGGTTGCAACCCTTTCAACAATACCACAAATATTATAGCAACCAGCCAGGAAGATCTCAACGCTATACTCAACGCTATACTTTATGGTGACACACCTCCAGTGTTATCCCTACATCAGGTTACACGTTACGATTATTTACCCAGAAAGCGGTTAGACACCTACCCATACGCATACATTGAGATCTCCAGGGGCTGCAACCGTGACTGCACTTTCTGTACCATACCACAGATAAAAGGCAAGTTAAGGAGCAAACCCATGAACTCCATAATACATGAGGCGACACAACTCATAGAATCTGGTGTCAAGGAGATCATACTTGTAGCACAGGATCTCACATCTTATGGGGAGGACTTGTATGGGGAACCACATCTGTTGCAGTTAGTGGAACAGTTAGCTGAATTGCCCGATCTATATCTATTGCGGCTTCTATACCTGCATCCAACCGCCGTAACGGTTGAACTCGTAAAGCTGGTAAACGATCATCCCAAGCTCGCATCTTACTTGCATATTCCCATACAACATGTATCCACCCGAATATTGAAGTTGATGGGCCGTCAAATGTCACGTAAGGATATAGATAGGTTACTCGACACCATAGCACGATACGGCCCTTCCTTATCTCTACGTACGGATATTATTGCTGGTTTCCCCACCGAAACCGATACGGAGTTCGATGACCTGATAGAATTCCTCTTGAATTCACCTTTTAGGCACATAAACATATTTCCATTCTCACGTGAACCTCACACGTTAGCAGCTGAATTACCTCAACTACCTAAGGAGGTGATCGACGATCGAACCAGCATACTGACTGAGATAGCACGTGAGAAAGCTGCTACTATTAACAGCAAATTAGTAGGTAATACTTTAGAGGTTATAATCGATGAACCCATCGAGGTTAACACATTTCGTGCACATTCAGAGTATGAATGTCCCGAAGTCGACACCACAATCTACGTAGAAGGTGATACCCAACCAGGTTCTATTGAAAAAGTCAAGGTTATCGCTACTTTCGACTATGAGATAAATGCTAAACTGTTAGCTTAATGCGTTTCTTGCGTTCCAGTTCACGTAGCTCAGCCTCCACCACTTTACTCAACCGCCGTATCCCTTCATCGATCTGCTTCATCGTCGGATACGAGAAATTAAGGCGTGCCGTGTTCTTGCCACTGCCATCGAAATGGAATGCTGTCCCTATGATGTATGCTACCTTATTTTCGAGCGCCTTGGGGAACATCTTCTCAGTATCTAACCCCTCCGGAAACGTTAACCACAGGAATAGCCCACCCTCCGGTTTTGTCCATCTCACCCCAGGTATATCGTGAAAGTATTTCATCAACGCAGATAGCATAGCATCACGCTTATCCCTGTAGCGTACCACGAGCCGCATTATGTGACGTTTAAATGCATCACGACGTTTGAGTATCTCACGTACCACAAACTGTGTAAGCACGGGTGAACATAGGTCAGCTGCTTGCTTAGCAAGTATAAGTTTACGTATCACATTGGGCGCAGCTATCACAAATCCAACCCTCAACCCCGGGAACAAGATTTTGCTAAAACTATAAAGTGAGATAACACGCTCTTTAGGCCCCAAAGCTATAAATGGTGGAACATGCTCACCTGAATATCTCAACTCCCGATACGGTGTATCTTCTACTATCAGGAAGTCATACTTTTCCGCAATCTCTATCAATCGCTTCCTACGTTGTAGGCTCATCGTTACACCAGCTGGATTCTGGAAATCAGGCACCACATAGACAAATTTAACCCTCTTCTGTGCACGTCGTAACTTCTTAAGCTTCTCCGGGATGAGCTCAACCTGCATTCCCTCGTCATCCAGCGGTATACCAATGAACTGTACCCCATACGCACTGAATGCCGCCAATGCACCCAGATATGTAGGTAACCCCACTATCACATAGTCACCAGGGTTTATGAATACCTTACCGATGAGATCAAGCCCCTGCTGTGACGCCGTAGTCGGTAATATCCTACTGGCTGGTATATCTACACCTTCCTTGTCTTTGAGCCACTTGCTTATCTCCTCACGTAGCCCAATATCGCCATCACTTGGCCCATACTGTAATGCCTTATCACCTTCATTCTCAAGTATTTGCTGTGTAACCTCCCACATGAGATCTATGGGGAACAGCGTGGGATCCGGTATCCCGCCCGCGAACGATATAATGTCAGGTTCATTTATAAGTTTCAACAGCTCACGTATAGGTGATGGACGCAACTTGCGGGCAAGTTCGGAAAATTTATCTTCCATAATACCTCCTCACTGGGGGGCAGGGATTCGAACCCCGATTCCGGGATCCAGAGTCCCGTGTCCTGCCAGTTGGACGACCCCCCACACTCAATTAAATATAGGAGATAATCGTGTCCGTCAAGTGTAATTCCCACAATTAATCTTCCCAATACAACCTATTTATCCCTATTTGAAACCCAGCAATCCAACAAATTATCACAAATAAACTGTATTTAATAGGCAAAAATTTAAGCCATACAAAATCCGGCAAATAGAAAAAATATGCAAAATACAGTACCCCAAACAGACATAAAATTGCCAATATCAACCTTATTCCTTCAACCCGCCACAGATGTAACGTAATCTTGTGTGAAGGTATACCCCAAAACTTGAGCAACTTCACCGTATCGTAATGTATACGTGGCAGGTTAGTGGTAGCAACAAACGTAATAAAAAACAGCCCCACATTCAGTATGAAGAACCCCCAAAAAACTTTACATAACCGTAATAGCTGTCCATAAGATCTATCGACACTCAACTCCGTACGTTTGCGTAGGCTATCCAACCATACTCTACCGGATTTACAGAGTATCCATTCTGGTCGCATGTATAGCTTAACAGTATATGGAAATATACTTGTAGGCATATGTTTCACGTAAATACCCTCAGCTGCCAGCTCCTGCATAAATATTTGCCTGTTCTCCTCAGGTGTAAGTATCTCTTTACCTTTCACATACTCACACATCATGATGCTATCAACCCATCCCGCAATTGTATCCACATATATTTCGAGCTTAACATCACTTTCACGAATATATCCACCAACATTCAAAACAATCATCGACACCATAAGGCTAATCCCCATCAACAGATAAGTTGCCACCCTCATCTATACTGGTTCTGTGTAATAACCCATAGCACACCATCATCCCATTTCTCCACCAGAATATGCCATAGCTTAACCTTCTCATCAGTTGTAAGGTAAAGAAACGGCTCATCCAACAATATTAACTTTTTACCTTTAAGTATAGCAACAACCAGCTTGAACTTTTCGCGTTCCCTCTTCGATATCTCACACAACATATAATTTCGGCGTACACTGAGCCCAAATTTAACCATCAACTGTTCCGCTTCCTCCCAAACATTCCTGTTCAGCAATGACAGCAACTCTAAATGCTCATCCAACGTATTCTCCTCTATGAATAGATCCTTCTCCCCACTATACCCTATAGCTTGACGTAGATTGGCAAACCTCACATTCCTTGTGGAGATACCATCAACCAGCACCTCACCCTCTTCCGGTAATATTTCACCGTATATAAGCTTCAAGAAGGTTGACTTACCTTCACCCGTTGGCTTCAGATAGATATATGGTACCTCCAATTTAAGATTAAGCTTAACAATGGGTGGGTACGACACCTCACGTAACTCTATTCTCATAACATTTGTGTCACCTTCTCAACAATATGTTTGGCTTTAAGTTGAAACTTCTCATATAGTTCGTCAGGGCTACCTGATACACCAAACGTATCTCTTATACCCACCCTATACATTCGTGTAGGCATCTTTTCACCCAACACCTCAGCTACTGCACTACCTAACCCACCGATCACACTATGATCTTCGCATGTCACAATAGTACGTGTTGTGTGTGCAGCTTCAAGCAACACCTCTTCATCCAATGGCTTAACGCTAACCATATCGATAACCTTTGCTGTAATCCCCATTGTCTCCAACATCTTAGCAGCTTCAAGCGCCTGATACACCATCGCCCCTATAGCTATGAGGGTAACATCTTTACCTTCCTTTAAGATGATACCCTTACCAATCTCAACGTTTGGCACCTCCTCGTATATTATAGGTAATGGTGGCCTGGTGAGCCTCACATAAAATGGACCTGGGACATCTGCTACCTTCTTTATAACTGCACGTGTAGCGTTAGCATCTGCCGGTACAATCACACGCATACCAGGTAATACCCGCATAAGCGCTATATCCTCGATAGCCTGATGTGTGTACCCATCCTCACCCACAGATATACCACCATGTGTAGCCACAATCTTCACATTATTCTGCGAATACGCAATCTGTATGCGTATCTGATCCCAAGCCCTACCTGTAGCAAATACCGCAAACGTACTCGCAAACACTATCTTACCCGAGGCAGCAAGTCCAGCCGCAGTTGCCATCATATCCTGTTCGGATATACCCATATCGAAGAACCTATCCGGGAAAGCCTCACCAAACATATACGTATGTGTGGATTTGGCCAAATCTGCATCCAATACAACAATCTTCTCGTTTTTCCTACCCAGTTCAACCAATGTTTCACCGTACGCTTTACGGAGTGAAGCCACCTGCATCTCTCTTCTGGGCAATTCTTGCCAACACTATTGAGATTATCACAAATAGAAAGATAGGAAGCCACCCCCCTAAAAACGTAGCCAGCCTTGGGTACCCCCCATATGGTGAAATTATATCCTTCCTTAGTGAACACACCAGTAGGAATATCGAAACCGGTGGCACAAGATACTTTATGAGGTATTCCCAAGATTTGCCCAACTTAATATCAGAATATTCATTTATGCTCACCCTCAAAGTACGTAACGAGTAGAAATACCCCGCTGCTATACATTGTAGGAGTGCCACTGAGAACAACCCCAAATGTGTGACGAAATGGTCCACCACATCCAACCAGTACAAGCCCGCACTCGTTGTGTATATAAGGCCCACCAGTATACCAACGATCATAATACCTACATTAACCTTCCACCTACGCCATCCGAACCGTTCCGTCACCCCTGCCGATATTGCTTCCACCAACGAGAATGCTGAATCCACCGCCAACGTAAGTAGCATCGCAAAAAACAGCAACCCACAAAGCCTCGCCCCTGGTAACGAGTTGATTATCATCGGGTACACTACAAAGGCGAGCGAAGGCCCCCCTTTTGCAACCTCACTCACCGGTTTACCTACCATATACGCGTGATAACCGAGTGTCGCAAACACTGCAATCCCCGCTATAAAAGCCGTAAGTGCATCCGCTAACGCAATAAGCAATGCATTATTGACTATGTCGGATTTAGGTGGCAAGAATGCCGCATATGCGATCATCACCCCAAACCCTATCGTCAACGTAAAGAATATCTGGCTAAACGCTGCATGCCAAAGCTCTGGATTCCTCAGTTGTGCAAAGTTAGGTGTAAGGTAATATTTCAACCCTTCCATAGCACCCGGTAACGTCACCCCACGTATCACAAACACTATCAATATGAGCCATGGCACTGTCACGGTGACATACACCACCCTACCTACAGTTAATGGTCCTTTCCATATCGATAGCAGTATCCATACCCAGCAAACAATAAGCCCCAGAAGGATATTCAACCTTATACTCCCGATACTAAATATACTATTGGATAGATTCAATACCTTATTAAAGAAGAAGCTTTCCGTATTCTCACCCCATGCGAGGTTCGCCGAATACACAAAGTAATTAGCAGCCCATCCCATAACCACCACGTAGTAGCTTACGACACCAAACCCCGCAAGCAATGCAAACCAACCCAACCATTCCCATCTCGAACTTATACGTCGTAACGCACCCGGTGCACTACTCTTGAAGTGATAGCCGAGTGCAAACTCCAGTATAAGTATAGGTATACCGATGATAAATAAGCTCACCAAATACACCAGTATGAACGCACCCCCTCCATATTTATAAGCTATGAAAGGGAATCGCCACACATTACCCAACCCAATAGCCGACCCTATAGCAGCGAGCACAAAAGAGCCACGCCCTGGCCAGGTTTCTACCTTTCCCATTCAACACGTAATAACTTCTGATCTTCTGACAGATGATACGTACTTTTACCTTTGTATGATTTCTCGAGTGCGTTCCCTATCCTATGTGCGAGTACACCCAACGTTGTCTCCACAATGAGCTCACCCTCACTCTCCTCCATCTTTATGATACGTTCGAGTGGGTTCACCTTCTGTGCACGCTTCTCCTCGTTACGTATGAGGTTGAAAATTTCATCCCGATGTTCCTTCCAGAATTCGCCACGCACCTTCACTATACCCATGGGGTAATGCTCTTTTATCCTCCTACATGCAGGGCAATCCCTACGATAAATTTCTATTTCACCCTTCTTGGCCTTATCCTCTAATTCCTGTAGCAATTCATCATCCCAGAACCAGTGCTTATTATGATAAATTAACTTACACGTAGGACATATGGTTGGATCTCTATATCCTACACTGTAGGGGTCCTCTAAATGGTCAAACCGCTCATGTCGCCTTATAGGCATATTACCCCCCACTTCTCAAATAAAAAAATGGGCGAAGGAGGACTCGAACCTCCGACCTCCTGCTTGTAAGGCAGGCGCTCTCACCACCTGAGCTATCCGCCCATTATAGTAAAATATGGGAAATATGATGACAGTCAACCCGACCTCCATTGTCATGCTCATGGGACCGCCCGAATCTCCATAAGGTACGTCCCTGTAGTGGGTTCGATCACCTCCACCCTTCTACACGGTTTATGAGTATAGGTGGGTGTTCGGTTCACCAACCTACTCCATATCCTATGCAAATACGTGTATAAATTAGGTCCCGCAACCGTCACGTATGCCTTACCATGGGTACAAAGTAACGAGGTTATCTTTTCGATACCTTTTTTCATATCCTTCACGTATGGGAACAACCCAATCACCACTATCAAGTCATATTTACCTTCAAGTGTCCAAAAATCTGCCACCTTAAACTTCACCCCCGTTACCCTATTGCTTGCATAGCGTATCATTTTCTCAGATATATCAATCGCAACTATTTCAGCCCCTGGAAAGCTATCCCTCAACTTACGTGTGAAATGTCCTGCCCCACACGCTACCTCCAATATCCTTCGTGGTTGTAATGGCTTGATTTTCTGCAATATCCTTCGCTCTACAGTTAACCTCCACACAACCAACGGTGGTAAATGGAATCCCAACTCATACAACCTGGGATATGCGTATATACGCATTTATCCGATCCCAATATCGTCAATTTTATCCATTACTGGTTCTGAAGAACAGCAACGATCCCACCTCCATCCCCATGTAGCGGGCTACGGGGTCACATTTTATCTGTAATAGAAAATATATCGGTGCTTTAACCTCTGATAAAGCTTCAAAGTTACCCTGCCCCTTGCTGATTATAATGTCGGATGAATAGAAAATTTTGCGAAACCCTTCATTACAATCCTCCAATATTATGCCAGGTGCTTCACATCCACTATCAATAATCTTAGCTACCTCATCTATACCAGAAGCTATCGCATCTTCATATACTGCATCGTTAATAGTAGGATACCCCCTAACCGCATACAGTATTTCAATCTGTGGGTAATGTAGCTTAAGCACTTCGATCAATAGCTTATCAAATACTGTTTCACCCGCATTATCCGCTAAGTATAGCAACATCTTACTGTTTTTGAGCTCCTCCACAAACCTATCATACTCCATACGCTTGAATTCACGTTCACCAATGTCTTGTAATTCCGCCATAATTCTATCCTCACCCAATGTAGCAAAATCTATCGCATTACCGGAAGCTGCTACCTTCAACGCACGTTGTAAGTTGTCGCCCACCCACACCTTTATCCTCGGATACATATCGAGCATCATCTTTATAAAACGTTCCTTATCTTGTTTATAAGGATCATATATCCCCCACATTCTTCTTGGTATACTATGTATGAACTTACCCGCATGTGTAGGTGTGGGTAGCTTCACCAACTCCGGTAACCTTTCCGCTATGAGTAACATAACCTCTATCAACTTCTCTCTATCATCAGTAGCTTTACTTGCGGTTACCAACCCTTGCCTAAAGAAACACGGTATACACTCAGGATATATCCTCATCTACCAACATCGAGCCGCTGTCGTTCGATACATTCGATTTCCTCTTCACGCGGAGGTATTGGATAATCACCGTTGAAACATGCGGTACAAAACGTAGCACCACTGTCTACACCCTCTACCAGCCCATCCAATGTCTGATACACCAGCACATCCGCCCCTATGACTTTACGTATCTCGTCTACACTCTTATCTTTTGCTATGAACTCACGTCGTGTCTGCATATCTATCCCATAGTAACATGGATATTTTAGTGGTGGTGCCGTTGATGCAAAATACACAGCGGTTGGGTTAACCTGACGTACCAACTGTATTATCGCACGTGATGTGTTACCTCGTACGATACTATCATCTACAAGTAGTATCTTTTTGCCCTCAATCTCATAGCGTACGGGGTTGAGCTTCACCTTTACTCTTTCCATACGTTTTTCGTCTCTCGGCATTATAAATGTACGCCCTATGTAACGATTCTTGATAAGCCCCTCCTTGTAAGGTACACCCAGATATTCACTGATGGCGAAAGCTGCCGTCCTTGCAGTATCAGGTACAGGTATTACCACATCCGGTTTTATACCTCGTTTCTCAACCTCTTTAGCCAAGTTAACCCCTAACCTATATCGTGCTTTATACACTGGTATACCATTGATTATCGAGTCAGGTCTCGCAAAATACACATACTCGAATATACAGTAACGTGGTATAGCTGGATAGAGTTGTCTCGCAATTATTTCACCTTCAGGTGTAATAAGTATCGCTTCGCCTGGCTTAACATCTCTTACTAACCTATATTGCAAAATATCCAACGCTACACTTTCAGATGTCACCATATAATCACCATCTTTTTCACCCAAAACCAGTGGCTTAAACCCAAACCTATCCCTTATCGCCATCAACCCCTTATCCTTAATACACATGACAATGGAAAAAGCACCACGTGCCACCTCCATAACTTTCTTAGCGGCTTCAAATGGATCACCTCCATAGTTAACTATAAACAATTGTAACAGCAATTCACCATCCGATGAGCTCAAAAACTTCACCCCCTTCGATACCAGTTGCTCCCGTAGCTGAAAGTAATTAAGCAAATTACCGTTATGTGCTAACCCCACACCCATCTCTTTTATAAAGAAGGGTTGTGCCTCTTCCTCTTTACCCAACCCGATCGTTGGGTACCTCACATGTCCAATCCCCATATACCCAGGTAATTGAAACATAAGCTCTTCATTAAATAATGAGGTTACAAGCCCGTTACCTTTCTTCAAATAACACTTACGTTCACCACACACAAGCATACCTGATGCATCTTGTCCACGATGTTGTATCGCCAGCAACCCAAAATACAAGTCTTTCGCTACATTATTGGCTTTACGTTTGATCACCCCCACGATACCACACATCAACCCAGCACCTCACCCACTTGAGGTCGATATCCGTTAATAAATGCAATCGCATCCATAACCTTACGATACTCGGGTTGCAATTCATGTATCACCAATACACCATCACCAGTCTGTA
>JAGGUB010000010.1 GCA_021158725.1 Caldifarciminota bacterium
ACATTTATTGCGTTGAAGCTACCCGATCCTATCCGTGAGCGGCTGGCGGGTTACCAAAAACAGATACAGGTGGGGTCCACCGTACGTTGGGTAGCACCTGAGAACATACACCTAACGTTACGCTTTATTGGTGAGATAAACACTGAGCAGCTGGAATCGGTCAAAGATATGCTCAAAAGGATAACAGCGGATGAGACCAAATTCCGTATAGCGTTGGGTGAGTTGAATGGTTTCCCCAGTAAGTACAGGGCACGTATCATCTGGGTAGGTATCACAGATGGTTACGAGCGTGTTAAATCGCTCATGCAACGTATAGATGACGAATTACGTAGGTTACGTATCGGTAAACCTGAAGCCAAAGAGCTCATACCACACATAACGTTGGGGAGGACGAAAGTTCCCACCCCCATATCTGGGCCTACACCACCAGAGTTGGGGTTTGTTGTCAACGCTGTATATCTCATAGAGAGTAAGCTTACACCGGATGGCCCAATCTATACGGATATTGCTGAATACAAGCTGAAACAGGGATAATGTTGTTGTTACTATGTGTTTTGACCACCATAAATGTGGTACCTGACTTCGGTAGCCAGCGGCTCGACGATATAGGTGAGGATGTGTTCATCTATCGGATAACGTTTCATTTCCAAAACGTGACAGCTGAATCGGTTGAGGTGCTCGAACGTTGGGCCAAGGTTATCACCCCCGAGGATAGTATTATCGAGAAGTCAATAGGTCCATACGATACACCGGGTGAGATACCGCCACATGGTGAATATGAATGGACCGATACCCCATGGATATTCTATCGATGGCGTGACAAGGCTATGGAAATGGGTGCGGATAGGTTGATACTGAGGATGGCATTCTCGTTTAGGGGTAAGCAAACCGGTCACCTATATGTGGATTCGGTCGACCTACCATATATCATCGATACATCGTTAGCGTATGGGTTTGGGTTCTACGACACCATTGTACAGGTGATGCATTGGGAGGAGAAACCCTTACTTTTTAAGCTGGTGGATATCCATGGGTTACCGGTGTTCAACTTCATGGGTGAGCTCACAGTAGCAGATCCGGGGGTTGCAAAGCCGTTGGGGTTCAAAATCTTAGGTGTACGTCCTGGCACCACCATAGCTATGTGGGATGTAAACGATACCACGTATGAGATAAAAATAGAGGTAAGCCCTGCGGTTGAGGATACAGCTATATTGCCACCAGTTATATACTTAGTGGTTGGTGAGACACGTGAATTCTTTGTGCGGTTGACGGATTCGTTCATGATCTACATCGAGGATACTAATATCGCATCACTTACGGATAGTGTAACCACACCTGAATTACCTTACCCAATAGACGTAAATGGATGGTCACCGGTTGAGGCATGGAAACGCTGTATCGAAGCGGTTCGATTCAAGCTCACCGGTAAGCGGTTGGGTACCACTTACCTACATTTTTGTGACTTTACAAGCGATGTTGACAAAAAGGCGCGTATCGAGGTCATCCCCTACGCTGATAAACCTGTAGCGAGATGGCGTAATGTGTTGGTGATATTCAAGTCCAGCAAAGTGCGATTGGATGATACGATATGGGAACAGGAGTATAGCCAGAAACAGATCGATCAAATCATTGAAGCTGCACATAGGTTTGCTGCTTTCGCCAGCTACTTATCTGCGGGTGCATTGGTGATCGAGAATGTACCATTGATCATAACTGATTATGTGATCACCGAAAAGAACCTGCAATCAGCTGGCAAGTATGGGTTGGCACTTAACCCATCCACTGTACATGAGGTGTGGATGGAACATTTCAAACACGAAATAGGTGAACCACTTAGCTCATTTGATGGCGTAATGATAATGGCGAACGTACCGCGTGCGGGTGCTGCATTCGGTGGTTACGAATGGCATATCGATAGTATCGACCTTGTCGGCCTGTACATACCGAACTTCTGGGCGTATAGACCGTTTGGGTTCTCTGAACGTACGTTTGGCCCCAACACCGAGGTTATGCTACATGAATGGATACATGATCTGGAGATTATCGCTCGCCGATCGGGTGTACCTATTAGTTCGGCTGATGGAGCATTGATGGAGTTCGAACATATACGTCCGCCGAAGGATCCCACATATCGACGGCCACGGGATGAACCCACGTGGATGGGTTATTATATGCACGTGTTACGTGATCAGCTAACAATCGATAAGTGGAGACGACTTCAAACCCGCACTAAGCCATAATGATGTACGATATTCGACAGGCTATTGAACATAACTACAGGATTTTAAAGGAAAGGGTGGCAAAAGCTGCCGAAAGGGTGGGTAGGGCACCTACTGATATTGTGATTGTGGCAGCTACCAAAACTGTGCCAGCTGAGAAGATCAAAATAGCGCTCGAGCTCGGCATACGTATCATAGGTGAAAACCGTGTACAGGAAGCGTTACAGAAGAAACCGCTGGTGGGGGGTGGCGAATGGCATATGATCGGGCACCTTCAACGTAATAAGGTGAAGAAAGCGTTACAGCTGTTTGACTGCATACAGTCAGTAGATAGTTTGAGGCTGGCAGAGGAGATTAACAAACGTGCAACTTCATCCGTACGTGTGTTTGTTGAGGTCAACACCTCCGGTGAACCCACCAAGTATGGGGTATCACCTGACGAGGCTATCGATTTTGTCTGTAAGGTTGCTGAGCTGCCGAACCTCAAGGTCGAAGGCCTTATGACTATAGGGCCACTACATGGTGATCCGCGGCCTGCATTCCGTATGTTACGTCAGATAGGAGATAAGCTCAACACGTTGAATATGGATAATGTTCATATAAAGTACCTATCGATGGGTATGTCGGACGATTTCGAGATAGCTATCGAGGAGGGTTCCAACATGATACGTATTGGACGTGCGCTGTTTGGTCCACGTACCACGTGATACAACTCTACGAAACGGTTCTTAAAAACTACCCCTCTTTAGAGACTTATATGCTGTTATGTATGGATTAATCTACCTTTATACCCTTACGACGTAGACGTTCCTTTATCTCGTCCGTCCAATACTCAGGAAAGTACTCCTTAACAAGGGCTGCTATCTCGTTGTCTGACATGGCTGCTACCCTACCTGCTTCGTACTGAGCGATTATCTTCTGGTATATTTCCTGTAAGCGTTTGTCGGATTTGTCCACCTTTACACCCATTTTGGTCTCCATCCACATGGCGATACCGGCGACCCCGGTCTTATCGGTGATGCTCACACCATATGGGCGGTTGAGTAGCTTCTCTGTATCCATGATATTGTATATCTCAGGGAACTTTATCATACCGTCTGCATGTATGCCGGCACGTGTGACATTGAAGTATTCACCCACAAACGGATACCTTACGGGTATGGTGACACCTATCTCTTTTTCATAGTACTCTTTGATCTCGGTTATGACTGTGGTATCGATACCGTCCATGCTACCTTTCAACCCTATATACCACATTATCATACCTTCTATTGGGGCGTTACCTGTACGTTCGCCAAACCCCAACAGCGTACCGTTGACTGCCGATGCTCCGTATAGCCAACCCGCTACTGAGTTGGCTACCACCATGTGGAAATCGTTATGCATGTGCATCTCGAGGTTTTCAGGTTCAAAGCCAGCTTCCGTACGTAAATAGTATACGATCTTGGGTATCGACCGTGGTAGGCTTGCTTCGGGCCATGGCACCCCGTAACCCATTGTATCACATATACGTATTTTGATACGCATGCCACTCTGTTCGGATATTTCTTTCAGCTTTTGTGCAAACGGTATACAGGCGCCCCAGAAATCGGCACGTGTGATATCCTCGAAATGGCACCTCACCGCTTTTAGGCCAGCTTCTGCGGCCATATCCACTATCTTCAGGTATTTGTCGATTACCTCCTTGCGTGAGCGGGCACCAAACTTCTTAAATATGTGGTAATCTGATATCGATGTGAGTATACCGGTCTCCTCTAAGCCCATATCTTTTACGAGTTGGAAATCTTTCGGATGTGCACGTATCCAACCTGTCACCTCAGGATACTTATACCCCAACGCACGTATCTTGTCGACTGCTTCCCTATCCTTCTTTGTGTATAGGAAGAATTCACACTGCCTTATGACACCTTTGGGGCCACCTAACCTGTGTAGAAACTTATACAGCTGTATTTTCTGCTCTACAGTGTATGGCTCCATAGCTTGTTGGCCATCCCTAAACGTGGTATCAGTAATCCATATCTCGTCGGGTGGCTCCATGGGTACGGTTTCGCCATCAAACGCCACCCGCGGTGGCTCCACGTACGGGAAGAGGTCACGTACGAAGTCGGGTTCGGGGGGTTCAACTAGTTCGTATTTCTTGACCCCCTTTGGTACAACCCTCTTGATAAGCCATTTCGCCATAACACCCCCTTTTTACGCTATGTCTCTTGTTGTTGATAGGATTGCCATTTGGCTTCTAACTCTTTATCGTTTAATGTATCCATCAAGTAATCTGCAAACTCGCTACCTGTGGCACCGTTTGGCCTACCTGTGACAACTACTTTTCTTTCATATTGACCACATATGTCAAGTGCCATATCTAACCGCTTTGCTTCATCGGTATACCCTATATGCCGTAACAACATAGCGGCTGCACGTATGATGCTACTTGGATCCGCATATATTGCACGCCCCTCCTGTACCATACGAGGTGCGGTACCATGTATTGCTTCGAACATTGCATAGCGTTTACCGACGTTGGCACTACCGGCGGTACCTACACCACCTTGGAACTGTGCTGCCTCATCCGTGAGTATATCACCGTAGAGGTTGGGTAAAACAAACACCTTGAACTCCCTCCTACGGTATGGGTCGATCAGCTTTGCCGTCATTATGTCGATAAACCAGTCGTCAGCTTTGATCTCGGGGTACTCCTTAGCGATCTCGTAGAATACGGTGAGGAACTTGCCATCGGTACGTTTGATCACGTTAGCCTTGGTGACCGCGGTGACACGATCTATGCCGTTCTTACGTGCATAGTCGAACGCCATCCTTATTATGCGTTCGCTACCCTGTGTGGTTATGACCTTGAAATCGATTGCTAAATCGTCGGTCACGTCGATGCCACAGCTACCTAATATGTATGCGCCTTCGGTGTTCTCACGGAAGAATGTCCAATCGATACCCTCCTTTGGTACCCTAACCGGTCGTATGTTGGCGAATAGGTCGAGTTCGCGTCGCATCGCTACGTTGGCACTCTCGATGTTTGGCCAGGGGTCACCCTTTTTCGGGGTAGTGGTTGGCCCTTTCAGTATCACATGACATTTCTTAATCTCTTCCAGCACATCGTCGGGGATGGCTTTCATCACACGTGCACGATTCTCAATGGTCAACCCCTCTATTACACGAAATTCTATCTTACCGTTGGCGACGTCATCTTTTAATATGAACTCCAACACCCTATGTGCTTCTTTTGTAATGTATGGGCCGATGCCATCACCACCTACGATACCGATAATTATGGGTTTCAGCTTTGTGTAATCGATCCAATCCTCCTCTTGTTTTAGGCGTTCGACGCGTGCAAGCTGTTCCTCTAATAATTTACCGAAATGTTCCTTGGCACGCTCGATAGCCTCACGATACATTTTACCTCCTGTTACTGGTTTGGAGTTAAAATAATGTGTAACAAAGTTCAGTCAATCTACCTTGTAGAGTATGGGAGGACATTTACACTGAAGAGAGTGACTATGGAAAAACGATCTGAGTTGTTATACCCGCAATTATTGACAAAAGCTTATAAGTCGAGTAGTTTATTAGGGATGGACGTGCTCAAGAAAATCAAACATCCAGATGACGAGATTACACCGCTACTTTATTGTGCATGGAACCATATGTCGGAGAGGTTCAAAAACATTGTCTTGAGTGAAGACCCAATAATAAGTATCACATCGAAGGCGAGCAAAATAGCGGCTACAGATAGGGGGTTCATACGTAGTGATATCGGGCAAGTCATCGGGATACTGCCGGATTATGAAGTATATTATGGGCCCACTGTTGGTAAGATTGCATTACGTGAGTTGGTGGCAGAATTTTGGTCAACATTTTACAAGCTTGACCACCTGACTTATGAGAATGTTGCGGTAACAACGGGTGCAACGGAAGCATTGTTCTTGCTGTTCTCAATCTTTGGATACGGGCGTAAGGTTATATTGATGTCACCACACTGGCCTACCTTTCCCGATACGATCAGAAAGGCAGGTAGCGACTATGTAAGGTTTGAATTAGTGGATGAAGATGGTGTGTTTAGGATAGATGAACTTGAGTCGCTCATCAAGTCCACACACATAAATGTGATGCTTGTGAATTCACCCAACAACCCATCCGGTATAGCGTTGGAACGACAAAACATGGAGCAGCTTGCGGAGTTAGCGGAGAGATACAACATGATAATTATTTCGGATGAGGTATACAACAGGATACGTTATAGGGGTGAACCAGATACGATGCTCAGATATGCACCAGACAGAACCGTGGTGGTGACCAGCGCATCTAAAGAGTACCTCATACCGGGGCTACGGGTGGGGTTTGTCATCTCTAAATCGAAAACACTAACCGATGTCATCATCAAGAAGCTACTGAGGTGTCAAAGCTCGTGCCCAAATACTGCTGGACAGGATGTGGTCATGGAGATAATGAAAAGGGAGGTTGACGAGCTGAAAGGTAACAAAGAACCGAGCTTCATCACCCCAATAGTGGAGGAGCTCAAAAACCGTAGGGATGCTATCGCGGATGCACTTACAGAGGTGGGATTCAAAGTGTTTGGTAACCGGCCACCTGATGGTACAATATTTACGTTTGCGAAAATACCGGAAACTGTAGACCTTGGCGATAGGGAGTTCATAGAAAAGGCGATGGATCTACACCTATTCAGTGCAATACCGGGTAGCGCGTGTGGTAAACCTGGATGGTTAAGGTTCAGCTTTGGTAACCTATCGTTAGAAGATATCAACCAACTCAAGGATAATCTGCAGAAGTTTCTTAATATAATCGGTAGATAGCTATGATATCCACGTTATAACTTTGGCAACGATTACCCACCTATTATCTTCTTTCCTTAACAACACATAATAACCGATACCCGCACGCC
>JAGGUB010000098.1 GCA_021158725.1 Caldifarciminota bacterium
CCAATATCACATCCCACACTGGGATGGTCTATTTATTCAGTGCTTTCGGTACAGTTATCACACCATAAGGTGTATTGAGTACAAGCTTATTCTCCTTCACACTGGTTATCTCAAATAGCTCGATATCTGCCCCTGTAATCACATCGCCCGGATTAACAGTGAACATATCATCCCATTGCCCATTATTGTCCTTATCCCACCAGCCAAATCCATCACCTACGCTTAAGTTACCGTCACCATCGACATCATCCCATGCTTCTACATATATTTCTTTTGGTTCGTCAATCTCCCATGTAATCGTATAGTTACCAGTCTGTGGATCAACCTGTGTTATGGCTGCGATTACTATATACTCGGTATGTGAGGTATCTATGAACGCATAGCACCGATTGCTTAGCGTATGACCTGGCCATGTCACGGTACCGGAGACCGTAACCCCCGTAACAGGGCCTCCACCTATAGATGCAATAAATTTCGACAGAAAGGCGTGCCAGTTAGTAGCACGGAACCTAAGTCGTACATAGTTGGTTGAGTCAAACAACTCGTGATTAAACGGAAAGTGGATATTTACTCCACCACGGGTTAGCCCGGCCACATTCGTCATCGTAAATGGTACCGCATCGTTGATAGCATCAATGATAGCATCAGCATCTTGACGTATCAACGGTTTTTGCCCGATTGTGGGTTGCTGTTTCACCCTTTTTGCATATTCACGTAGGTCGACAAATGCAGGGTCATCATACTGTGTGTAATGGGTTTCGTTGAATGCATGCAATACCTCCTGCCATTCAGTTGCTGCCTCAATTTCTGTCACAAGGTGGTTACCGAAATCGCCTATCTTCGCTGCAAGTGTATTCATTTTACTCAAATCTATAAGCGCAAAATGTACATCTTTGCCTTTGCGTTCACCTGCGTTGTAGACTGCAGTGACTATCTTTTGACCGAGTTCACTTGCTGACATTTCAGGGTTTGCAACCAGAGCACCTAACCATTCTGCTGACCCCAACACACTTTCCATCGGCATCATAAATTGTGACCCACACATGTAATCAGCAACATCCTTTAACTCGTACGCTACCTCCACCATAGCCATGAGACATGCGTGAAAGACTATGATATCAAAATGTATGTCAACATCTTCCAACACTTCACGTAGTTCAGGTATTGACATCAAATCGCCAGCACCGTTCTGTTCGTCCTGACATACACCACGCCAACCAGCTCCATGATCGTCGATCACTAACATGTAGTGGTTAGCGGGGTAATTTTCCTTCACGTAATTGATGAAATCCTTCAATGTCTGTGGATCCGACATATCCTTGGTACCAAGTGTCTGCAGTACTGGCGAGCTAAGTGAATCCGGTAGCTCATCGGTATACTTTTCGATATAGTAATACTTAAGTAATCCACCTCTTTTGATAGACGAGACAGCTGCTATTATCTTTACCTTATCGGTGGAACCTACCTCCTCCATCTCCTGTATATCCTCTATGACGTATGAAGTGTTGTTTTGACTGATATCGAGATTGTTGTTACCATCTGCATAGACTATTATCGTCCATTTAGGTTTAACCTCAGCAGGTGGTGCCTTTTTACACCCATATAGAGCCATCAACCCTATAAACATGAACAATACAACTCGCTTCATCTTTCCCTCCTTTTGGGCTTTAAAAATATATAACCTGCGTAAAATGGGTCAATAGTATCAACGTGTTGACTCACATGTATAGCATGTATCATTTTATGGCGTGTGGCTATTGATTATATTGCTTACGATACCCGAATATGAGTGGGAATCAGACAACAAGTTCACTATATCATCCTATAATTTAGAAGAGCTGTCACGTTTGAAGGATAATCCAATAGATTTAAACACAGCTACATTTGCAGAGATAGTGCGGTTACCGTGGATATCGGCTGTGCTGGCTGAGAAGATAATCATCGAACGTTCGCAACACCCATTCCGTGATACATGCGATTTCATCCAACGTCTACACATAAGCAAAACATTATGGGAGAAAATTGCACCCTACGTCATGGTTGGATACACTCGAAAACACCCAACATTGCCTACCAAGCTGAGATTAAGTCAACGCCTACGTACCATAAGGGGGTATCAGCGTACGGGATGCTTGGGCTCACCTTACGAAGCACGTACATTTCTACAGATACGATACCCTGAACGGTTTGCATTCCATTTGCTGATACAGAAGGATCTATACGAGCTACACTATGACGATTTCGTTTCATGGGGTATCGATATGCGGTTACCACAAGTTGACCGGCTGTTCATAGGTAACTATGCTCTGGAGTTTGGTGAGTCACTAATATTTGGCCCCCCATACAGGAGGATAAAATTTTACGCATTAAAAGGTGCGTCTCGCCTTATAATACCATACAGGATGGACGGTAACGAGAATCGTACACTGCAAGGTATCGCCATGAAGTACGAGCTGGCAGGCATATCGTGGATAGGGTTCGCTTCATACACCATGCGTGATGCGAGGATCTACCATGATACCGTCAACCGCATAATTTATGAGAACTTATATCATGATACGTATTCTAACATAACCGCAAAGAATAGGGTGGCCGAACTCCTGTATGGGTTATACATAGGTAAAAATTGGTTTGGCTTTACATTAAGTACACTCAACTACTGGGGTGACTATGAGTTTGCGATACCTACCCGTTGTAAGATGATGAGCTTAATGTGGGATCTTACCATACGTGGAGGAGTAGCTTTCTACGGTGAGATAGGACGCACTATATGGGATAGCCACGGTGATGCACAGGTGATAGGTATAACCTATAGGCGTGGTGAGTGTAGGCTAACTTTACTCTGGCGTAACTATGAAGATGGGTTCTATGCACCATTTGGTAACCCGCTACGTGGAACCCACAGCAGTGGTGAGCGTGGCCTTATACTTGCATATACACATGCTGTACGAGGTTGTAAGTTCAATTTCTATATAGACAGATACTTAATCTCGCACACCCAACCCTATGTTGATTACAGGATGACGATATTGTATAATTTCTGGCATAACTATGCGGTTTATGTATCGTATCGTGAGAAAAAGGCTACCAATGATCTACAATATTATAGGTCGGAACTACGCTATGACATCCGCTACAGGGAGAATACGTTCGAGTTACGTACACGTGTTGTAAGGGTTTGGTCATCATCTGGTGCTGGCTGCCTGTTCTACATAGAGATGGGCAAGAAATTATCTGGTTATTCGATTTCCCTACGTTATACGGTGTTTGGTGCCAATGAATCAAGTGTAGCTTATGTATATCAATTCGAGAATGTTGCCGGCATCATAAGGAATATACCACTATATGGTGATGGTGAACGCATGCTGTTGAAGTTGACCTTACCCGTACGCAGTAGCACCATACATCTATTCTATGTGCTCTACGTAAGGGGTGAACAATTCCATAAGCATGAACTCGGTATAAGATGGGACGTACGGATATAATTAAGTATGCAGTTGATGCACTTCAAGCGGGTGAGGTTATAGCTTTCCCTACAGATACTGTTTATGGGTTGGGTGCCAATGCTTACAATGATTATGCAATCGACAAGATCTATCGTATCAAACGTAGAAGCAGAGACAAACCGCTGATACTTTTTATCAAAAACAAGGCTGAATTACCTCAATATGTGGCTGAACTTACGGAGGCAACGTTATCATTGGTGGAGAAGTACTGGCCAGGTCCACTTACGTTGATCTTCAAGGCGAAGCCATCCACCCCATGTCAAACCGCTACCCACACCATCGGTATACGTATACCAAATCATCAGCTTGTACTTACATTGTTGGAGCAGTTGGATTTCCCTTTAGCCACCACAAGCGCTAACATAGAAGGTGAACCACCTCTTGGTGAACCCAAGCAGATCAGGTCACAACTTGGTATAAGGGTGGTCTTAGGTGATGAGAAGATAACCATGGGGGTACCTTCAACCATACTTGATGTTACAACGGTACCTCCCACCTTGTTACGTACTGGTAAACTCAAACCCGGCATACTCTGGCAGAATCTTAAACATCTAAAGATATGCGATAAACTGCATTTATTATTCGTCTGCACAGGTAACCGCACGAGAAGTGTCATCGCTGAATGGCTTGCAAGGACCATATTTCCCGACCTTGTAGAGGTACGTTCAGCCGGTATATTACCGGGGGGTGCACCACCCGACCCTAAAGCTGTCATGGTCATGCGTGAAAAAGGTATCGATATATCAAGCCATCGCTCGTCACCTGTAGATGTTGACTTACTGAAGTGGGCAGACTTCATCTTTGTCATGGAGTACCGGCATGTGGAGTTTATCACACATTTATATCCGGATGCATCATCGTATGTTTTTTACCTTGATACACTTTCGAAGGAGGTGGGTGAGATACCCGACCCTATTGGTTCACCGATAGAAAATTATCAATTTGTCAGAGATATCATCGAAATGAGGTTGATCGAACTGAGTCGATATTTACTTTTTGAGTAACGCTTTCCTGGATAATAGAGGACGACCTTCGTCATCAAACCCTATCACTTTGACAGCTACTTCGTCACCTATTTTTACAACCTCCTCAACCCTTTTGACCCGCTTATGATCGAGCTGCGATATATGTATCATACCATCAACACCTGGCGCTATCTCTACTATTGCACCAAATGGCAGTATACGTTTTACCCTACCAATGTAGATTCTACCCTCACATGGCCCGTTCACAATAAGTGATACCATCTGGTATGCCTTCTCGGTAGCTTCTTTATCTTTTGAGTGGAACACGATACGCGAATCCTTAACCTCAATCTCTGCACCCGATCGCTCTATGATCTCACGTATTATTGTACCACCTGGACCTATGATTTGGCCAATTTTCTCCTTGGGTACTTCCATCACCTTTATCTTAGGTGCGTATGGTGATATTTCACTACGTGGGCCAGGTAACACCTTTTCCATCAACCCAATAATGTAATGGCGGACGGATTTGGCACCCTCAAGCGCATCTTTCAGGATATCCTTGCTTATACCTGGTACCTTGATATCAAGCTGTATGGCTGTGATACCATCACGTGTACCGGCAACCTTAAAGTCCATATCACCAGCATGATCTTCCTCACCAAGTATATCCGTAAGTATGACATCATCGACTAACCCCATTGCAATGCCAGCAACATGTGTCTTCGTAGGTACACCTGCGTCCATCAATGATAACGAACCTGCACATACTGTGGCCATGGATGATGAGCCGTTCGACGACAATATATCGGAGACCACCCTTATAGTGTAGGGGAAAGCTTCGCTCGCTGGTAGGATGGGTTCCAGTGCTTTCTCAGCCAACCGTCCATGTCCTATCTCACGTCTGCGAGGTGCCTTCAAGGGTGCAGCTTCACCGGTGCTGAATGGTGGAAAGTTATAGTGTAACATGAAAGTCTTCCAACTTTCGCCAGTCAGCTCTTCTACATGCTGTTCATCGGCAGCTGTACCAAGTGTGGTCACTGCAAGGCTCTGTGTTTCACCACGTGTGAAGAGTGCCGACCCATGTACACGTGGGAGTACACTTACCTCACATGATATAGGACGTACATCGGTGGGCTTCCTACCGTCCAATCTACGGTGCTCTTTTAGTATCAATTCGCGAATGTAAGTATTCTTTATCTCCTCGACGATTGTCATCACGTAGGGGTTATCGGGGTACTCCTCCTGTATATTGAGCCAGATTTTCTCTAACAGGTTATGTCTGTCTTTTTTACGAGTATGGTTGAGCGCATTGATGATCGCATCTTTATACTTACGTTCGATGTCAGCCTTTACAGTGGGGTCGATTTCCATCCGCCTGTATTCGAACGGCGTTACCTCTATGGAATTGAGCAATTCCTCCTGTAGTTCGATAGCCTTTATTATCTCGGTATGAGCAATTTCGAGCGCCTCCAACACCGTGGGCTCATCCACTTCATATGCGCTCGCCTCTATCATTGTTATACCTTGTTTGGTACCTGCTACTACCATATCGAGTGTGCTGGTTTCAAGTTCGGTAACCGTGGGGTTGACCACCAGTTCACGGCCTATTTGACCGATCCTCACTGCACCTATAGGGCCATTAAACGGCAACCCCGCTGCAAGTAACGCAAACGATGCACCTATTATCGCTGGTACATCGGGATGATTCTCCTGATCTGCCGAAAACACTATTGCAGTCACCTGTACATTATGTAAGAAATCTTTTGCAAACAATGGCCGTATTGGCCTATCTATCAGGCGTGCGGTGACAATTTCAGTTTCGTGTGGCTTACCCTCACGCTTGTAATATCCACCAGGTATTCTACCTGCAGCACCTGCTTTCTCTTGATAATCAACCGTAAGTGGTAAGAACGGTGTATCAGGGGCTATGGATTGGCTCACACATACCGTGACGAGTACGCTTGTATCACCATATTTGACGAGTGCAGCTCCGTCGCTCTGAAATGCGATATCACCTGTAGAGATGGAGAATTTCCTACCCGCTATTTCACACTGAACTTGAGGCATCACTTTCTGAGACCTAACTTCTGGATCACCTCCCTATAGCGGACGGGATCGTTCTCCCTAAGATAACGTAGGAGCTTCTTACGCTTTGATACTAATTTGATGAGCCCATACCGTGAATGTAGGTCTTTACGATGGCGTTTCATATGTTCGGTAAGATTGCGTATCCTTTCCGTTAATATACCTATTTGTACCTCAACCGATCCGGTATCGTTAGGATGCTGTTGTAACTCTTTTATGATTTCGTGTTTCGGTTTCATTCAATTAAAAATAAATTGTAAATCAAAAAGTCAACATTTTCGTGTAGATGGTGCATCACCTCTTATTATCGGTGTTCAGAGCTTGAAGATTGACCGCTTTATCTTTATCGCACCATGTGGACATACTTCGTAACAGCATGTACACAGTATGCACTTACGATAATCAATCGAATAAGGTGGCCCCGATATCGCATTAACAGGGCACGAATCGGCACATACCCCACATGCACGACAGTTGCTTGTGATCACAGGTCTATAGCTAAATAGTAACGAGTAGATGTAGCGCCAAACCATTGGCAGTATGAGGTTTACAACCCTTGTTTGTGGCATCCGTATACTCAATGTGGTAACCTCACTGATAAGCTCATACGTAGGGGTGGGCGCAACTTTTATCTCCGGGAAGACCCTCCCTGATA
>JAGGUB010000012.1 GCA_021158725.1 Caldifarciminota bacterium
ACACCGCGTGGTTGCAGACGTATCATACGTGCAGCTTTCGAATACGCACGTAAGTATGGTCGCAAGAAGGTGACCGCTGTACATAAAGCTAACGTGGTACGTGCTACGGATGGGTTGTTCCTGTCGATCGCTAAGGAGATAGCGCAAGAGTATCCGGAAATAGAGTTTGATGACGCAAACGTCGACTCCTTCTGTATGTGGGTGTTGAAAAACCCTGAGAGGTTCGATGTGGTGGTAGCACCCAACCTCTACGGTGATATAATATCGGATCTGGTGTCACAGATGGTGGGTGGGTTGGGGTTTGCTGCCAGCGGTAATATAGGGGATAACTATGCGCTATTCGAACCCGTACATGGGTCGGCACCCAAATATGCAGGTCAGTATAAGGTTAACCCCATAGCTGCTATACTGGCGAGTAAGATGATGCTTGATTGGCTTGGTGAGACTGAGCTTGCGGATAAGATCTACAAAGCTGTGGAAACGGTAATCGCTGAGGGTAAGGTACGTACGTATGATATGGGTGGCGATGCCTCCACACTTGATATGGCGGAAGCTATTGCAAGTAAAATCAAGTAGTTAGCCATGGGTAAAACAATAGCTGAGAAGATATTAGCAAAAAAGGCTGGTAGAAAAGATGTACAGCCCGGTGAAATCGTCACGTGTAGGGTGGATCTCGCCATGTCACACGAGAATGCACGCCTGGTCATGCGACATTTCGATAAGATAGGTGTGGACAAAGTATGGGATCCAGACCGTATTGTGATAATATTCGATCATCGTGTACCTGCGGAGTCGGAGATAACGGCTATCGGGCAGAAAGAGATACGTGAGTTCGTTAAATCACAGGGTATTAAGCATTTCTACGATATCAATGTAGGTATATGTCATCAGGTGCTGGCGGAGAAGGGGTTTTCACGACCTGGTATACTGCTTGTGGGGACGGATTCACACACCACAACCGCGGGTGCGTTTGGTGCGTTCGCAACAGGTGTGGGTGCCACAGATATGGCAGCTGTATGGGCGACGGGTGAGCTCTGGTTACGTGTACCGGAGACGATAAAGATTGTGGTCAATGGTGAGCTACCCACTGGTGTATATGCGAAAGATGTCATCTTACATATTATTGGTAAGTTAGGTGCCGACGGTGCAGATTATAAAGCAGTTGAGTTCTACGGTGAGACCATCACCCGCATGTCGGTGGCATCAAGGATGGTGATGTCAAACCTATCGATGGAGATGGGTGCCAAAGCTGCAATCATACCACCAGATGATAAGACGTTGGAATACGTTCAATCGCGTACAAGCTGTGATTACGAACCCATATATGCGGATGATGATGCACAGTATGTAGAAACATATGAGTTTGATGTCGCTAACCTATCACCACAGGTGGCATGTCCACACAGTGTTGACAATGTGAAGCCCATCGAGGAGGTTGAAGGCATAAAGGTTGACCAAGCCGTCATCGGTTCATGTACGAACGGTAGGTTGGAGGATCTGATCGAAGCGGCCAAAATTTTGAGCACCCGACACGTGCATAAGGATGTGCGACTTATAGTTATACCTGCATCGTGGGAGGTCTACAGGCAGGCATTAAAACAGGGTGTAATTGAAACATTCATCAACGCCGGTGCGGTGATAATCAATCCCGGTTGTGGACCATGTCTGGGTGCACATCAAGGTGTGCTCGCACCTGGTGAGGTAGCTATAGCATCGACCAACCGTAACTTCCAAGGTAGGATGGGTAGCCCGGACTCGTTCGTATATCTCGCATCACCCGCAACGGTTGCAGCTTCTGCAGTCGAAGGTAAGATCACTGACCCGAGGCGATTGTTGCGATAGCTACAATAGTTTTCAAGTTGACAGCTTGCTTTAATAACGTATTTATTAATAACGCCGAAGTGGCGGAACTGGTAGACGCGCCTGATTCAAAATCAGGTTCCCCGTGAGGGGAGTGGGGGTTCGACTCCCCCCTTCGGCACTCATCATGCGGTACTTTGCGATAGTGTGGGTGATCATATGGGTTGCAGGTATAGTGGGTGTATTGTTGAGTAATCAAGGTGATAGCGTAAGTTGGTTCTTCCTAAACCGTACCGGTAAGATAGGTTTGATACCACTTATACTTATAGCGTTTGGTGTGGGTGCTGCTATCGCTATATTGCTGAGTGTAGGGCCGCTCACTAAGCTACATAATGTGTATCGTAACAAACGCAAGGAGCACGAGGACCTTATGAGGGAGGCGAAGAGTTTGAGAGATGAGATTGAGAAGACAACCGAAAGTTGAGTACAAGGATCTGCTGTTGGCGGAATCCCCTACGGAGCTGGAACACCTTCTGCGTGAGTATCTTGAGGCACATCCCAACGATATATGGGCTTACCTTAAGCTTGGTAACCTATTACGTGAGAAGGGTGAACCCCAAAAAGCGTTGCGGTTACATCAGACGTTGCTCGCAAAACCGAAGCTCGACCGTACCACTAAGGTTAAGGTACTAAAAGCTATTGCACGTGATTACATTGAGCTGGGTAAAACTGAGGCTGCAGCTGAGACTTACGAACAGATAGTAAGTATGATGCCTGAACGTTCAGCTTATGAGGAGTTGCTACGATTGTATGAGAGTATGGGGGATTGGGATAAAGCTATCGATGTGAAGAACAAGTTGTTACGACTGGATAAAAAATCGGAGGATCAGCACCTCGCTATCCTGTATGCAATGAAGGCATATTCGTTAGCGGATGAAATGCCAGCCAAGGAGCGTGAAGCTGAGAGATACCTGAAGATGGCTGAAAAGATATATCCGGATTTGCCACTCATACTATATGTTAGGGGTGAACTACACATGAAGGGCGGTCGTAATGAGCTTGCGGTTGATGCATGGAAGCAATTACTTATGGAGCATACAGATTATGCGTATCTGGTGTTGGATAAGCTTGAGGACTTACTATTCAAGGAGGGACGGTTCAGTGAACTTGAACTCATATATGAGGATACACTCAAGGTAGCACGTAACCCGCACGTAATTGCACACCTTATACATATTCTTCTATCAAAAGGTGAGAAATCGCGTGCAATGGAGTATCTGGATGAACTCATATCAAGTTATGGCGAATCTGATGGGTTACGTAGTTTGAAATATCTGCTACATATAGAGACGAACGATATCGAAACAGTACGTGATGAGTTACGGGTACGTGGTTCACCATTTATACCTTATAAATGTGAGAACTGTGGTTACGAAAGCACAATGTCGCTTATGCAATGCCCTAACTGTCGTAGCTGGTTATCGTTCAGATAGTTGACATATCAGAGGGAGTTATATATTTATGAGTAGAAATGGAGGGAAGAATGAAAAAGGCAACAAGTTACTTATTAGTGGCGATCTTTTGTGTAGGGTTGGGATGTGCCACCGTTAAAGTTGAGGCACCCCAAAAGACTAAAATTGTCTTGCTCGAGGAATTCGAAGGCGGTGATTATGTTATCAAGAAACGCGTATTTTATGCGTTGTGGGGGTTGATTCCATTGACACCAAACAGTACAGCGGAGATGTTACCCACTGATACAGAGATTGAAGCCATCAAAGTAAAAACCTATTATGATGTGGTGGACTTTTTGCTCTCTTACGTATTGGGATCGTTCACCATACACTCAAAAACTGTGGAAATAGAGGTGAAGAAGAAAGCTGAATAACGCAAGTGGGGCTGTAGCTCAGGTGGGAGAGCGCGTGACTGGCAGTCACGAGGTCAGGGGTTCGAATCCCCTCAGCTCCACTTTTATTTTATTATTGAAGTAATAACCGAATTTACTATCAACTATTTACAACCCTTTACGTAATGTAAGTTCTATGGTTTGGTCAATCTTATTCTGCAGGTAAGTGGGTAGGTTCTCGATTCTTGCGCTCAGGAAGCCACTGATGATGAGCGACCTGGCAGTATCTTCGTCCAACCCACGTGCACGTAGGTAGGTTATCTCTTCCTCTTTGAGTTTACCGATGGAGGCTTCATGTGATAACTCCGTATCGTCGATTTTTGCCTCAAGCATTGGTATCGCACGTATCGACCCTTTACCAAGGATTAGACCATTGCATTCGGTATGTCCACGTGTACCAGGTGCTATACCTACGACTTCACCACGTACGATGACGGTACCATCTTCGGTTATCACCCTTGACAGTATCTGTGCATTGCTGTTGGCTCCATTGAGGAAGGCTCTTGCACCTATATCGAAATGTGAGTGATCACGTGCGTAGATGATAGACGAAAATTGTGCCGTACCATTCTCAGCTACGTACGCGATGGGTGCCATTTGCACCTTGCGGGTTGTGGTGAGTGCTACGTAGTTGTTGATAAACACGCTGTTACGACCGATGCTGGCAGCTGCACGTGGGATGACTACAACTTCGGGTGCCCATTCATGTATCATCGTGTAGCTGAGCCTGGTACCATCATCAAGCCAAAACTCGGTGATCGCAAGATGTCCTCCCTTGATAAGGTAGCTCGCAATCGTACATCCTGTGATTATGTGTAGCTCGGAGTTGGGTTCCATCACCACCATATTGTAAACCCTTTGTGCGGTTTGTAGCTTCAGGTACATACATGCCTGTAGAGGTAACCGTATTTTGTACCCCTGTCTCACGTATATGAATGCACCCTGCAGAGGTTGGGTGTTGAGTACAGCTTTAACGTAAGGGTCGTCACGCGACACGAGTGTACATATCTTCTTTTCCACCCATTTGTACTTTTTGATTGCTTCACTTATGGGTAAAAGTTCCAACCCCTCATATAAGCTGAGACTCTCAATAATGGATTGGTTTTCCATGAGGAAGCTACCGCTTCTATCGTGTTTATCGGGGTCGTATCCAACACGTGTGAGTTGCTCACTATCTTCTTTTTTCATTTATCCGCTGTAAGAGACATTCTTCACATAAGGAATAACCTACTTTGCGGATGGTCTCCCATATGTCACGAGGTGGGCCTGAACATTTGATTCTTCCATCCACCATCACGTAACCTTTGGCAGCATTCAGGTAGTTGAGTATATACCCCGTGTGTGTGATGATCAATGCACTTCGGTGACGTTCACTTATGCGTTTCTCTTTCTCCAATAGGTGACGTAACTTGTTGGCAATGAGGTCGATATTTTCCAGATCGACACCGGATTCGGGTTCGTCAAGCAACAGCAGGTCTGGCTTCTGTGCTATTAATAGGAGGATTTCAACACGCTTGGTTTCGCCACCCGAAAACCCATAGTGTAGTTCACGCTGCAAGTGAGGTGTAAGCTGAAGCTCTTCCGCCATACGTTGGATATCGGGTTTGTTGGAGTTTATCAACTCGAGTAGCTTGCCCAGTTTCACACCACGTATGATGGGCGGTCGCTGGAACGCTATCCCTATACCCAGACGTGCACGCTGTTCGGGTGGCATGTGGGTGATATCCGTACCGTGGAAGTAGATTTTACCTCGAACTTCGTAGCCTGGTAACCCCATGATTGCGTGTAGGAGGGTGGACTTACCGGAGCCGTTGGGTCCAAACAGTATATGTACCTCACCCTGTGGTATTTCGAGGTTGATATCTTTCAATATCTGCTTACCATCTATGCTCACGGAAAGGTTATCAACCTTAAGCAGCGGTACGTTCATTCAACCTACGGCGACGGGTGGCGGCTAACTCTCTTGCTAACCGCTTATTACGTAATTTTAGTGTTTCTGGGCGTTTGACATCAGTGTTGTCGGGATGTCGTCTATATCTGTACAGCACTTTATGTACACGACCTATTTGATACTTTTCGGAAACCTTCAATATGAGGTCGTAATCCTCACCATAATCGCCGAACGTTTTGTAGTCGAACCCACCAAACTCCTGGATCACACTCCTGTGCCATACACGTACTGCGCCGGCACCATCGACTCGCAATATGTTGTTTTGGTTGTATTCCAGGTGCTTGATCACACCCATCTCGGGTATGGGGTTGCCGGCTTCATCCATAAGCTCGTAGTAGGAGATTGCTACACCCCAAAACGGATGTGTTTCGAGTGCTTCCACCATACATTCGAGTGTCTCAGGTAGGTACTCGTCGTCTGAATCCAGTTGCGCTACGTACTTGCCACGTGCATGCTGTAAGCCAAGTGTCAACGAATATCCGATGATGTTGATATTGTTTTCGATCAACCTTATCCGTGGCTCCTTACGCATGTATTCACGTACGATATCCTTTGTGCGGTCGGTGGACCCATTATCAACGATGATGTATTCCCAAGCTTTCAGCGTCTGCTGTAGTACACTTTCGATGGCATTGGATATGAACCGCTCACGGTTATAGACTGGGGTGATGATCGAAACGATAGGGTCACCGGGTTTGGTTTCCACCTGAGGTACACGGTTCCATGGTAATTCGATGTATATGCCACGACGTTTGAGCATCTGTTCGAACGCATGTTCGATTTCGAGCTCCTCATCCCTTGAATAGAATAAATATGCGAACCCACCATATTTTGAGCTACCGGGGAAGAACAGCTTGTTGGATGCGAATTGGCGGTCTTCGAGCTTGTCTTTGGTTAATGTCAGGTCATAACACGGTGCGGGGTGATGATGTATCTGATAGTGTTCACTCAACCGCAGATGTAGATCGTACTCATATGCGTACTTCAACTGCGTGTTGTAACCACCAACCTCACGTATGGCAGCAGTGCGATAGAATTTGACTGGCCCAAACTCAAACCGTTCAGTCCAATCGCCATCATAATCACGTAGTTTGACCGTATTTTGGGTATCATCTATGCGTTCGATGTAGTCTGAATATATGAACCCTATCTTGGGGTTGGCTTCCATCTCAGCTACCCACTTATCGAATGTATCCGGATGAAACGTTACCCCCTGCGGTAGATACGTGAAATACTGTGGCCTTTCATGTTCGATTAGCTGGTTGAAAGCTAAAGCGATAGGCCTATCCTTGGGTACGTTGACGACGGTAATGCCGAGCGATTTGAGTCGCTTCACCTCGGTGGGATTCTTTACACCCGGTGGTACAGCGACTAAAATTTTCATCTATTTAAGATATGGGGTGACGATAAAAGGCAAGTGATTATTACAATGGTAAGTCAAAATTTATCATCAGCTTATCTCATCAGATAAGTTGACTGTAAAGATGCATGGGTATTTTTGCAATAAATGATAATTTGGTTATTATTTATTGGTGTTTCCTTAACGTCGATCGTTAAGATTCCTTTCTTTGCGAATGACAGCTGTAAAGTTATCGAATTTTACTATTCTAAAGATGGAAGAGATTGGTATATCATTGCTTCGTTACGTAACCCTAACTATCCTGATACGTGGAAAGATGAATTTGTCTGGGTTTTTCGTGGAAAGTATCCTAAAGATGCGAGAATAAAGGTGGTTTATGTTTTTTCGAGTAAAAAGCGCGAAGATACGCTCAATGAGGTAGATATAAATGTAAAGAATGTCGATTTTTCGCCACATTCTTACTATAAAAATGAGGCAGTTATCGATCGTGAAGATACAACCTATTCGTGGAGAATGCTCGGTTATGATGCACAACATACTGGGTACTATCCATATCCGTTGGCTCCACCATTAGAAGAGAGGTGGTCCTTCCACGCTCTATACAACGATTTTACGATGATATCAGCTTCGTGTGCCAATGGCTGCCTTTATGTAGGTAATGGTGGTAGAAGGCTTTATGCCATCGATATCTACTCAGGGGACACAATTTGGGTACAATGGCTCACAAGCAACGTATGGACCACGGCATTGGCTCCCGGTGATACCTTGCTTTTTGCTGGCACAAGCATAGAACCTACTCTTACATGGCCGACTTTCTTCTGCTTGGATGCAAGGACGGGTGAG
>JAGGUB010000039.1 GCA_021158725.1 Caldifarciminota bacterium
CCCCTAAAACAGCCGCCATACCACCTGGATGTTTATCACCTGCAGCTGACATCAGTTCACCCCTACGGCGTACCAGTTTGAGTGCTGTCACAAAGTCTATCACACCCGCAGCCACGAGCGCGGAATACTCACCCAGGCTGTGTCCCATCACAATTGCAGGCGAGAAATCGGTCACCCTTTTCTTAAGTAGCTCATATCCCACTATACTGTGTAGGAGGATGGCGGGTTGGGTATTTTTCGACTCCTTGAGCAACTCCTCCGGACCTTCAAACATAAGCTTTAGAAGATCGTCACCCAATATCTCAGCTGCTTGCTCAAACAGCGGTCGTACGTCAGTAAACTCATCATATAGCGAACGTGCCATACCCACGTACTGGGAACCCTGCCCTGGAAACACCACTGCCAGCATGTTGTTAAGTTAAAATAAAACAACGGTTGTCAATCACAACAGCTTGATAGCATCTAATATGAACTTCACACCCATAAATAGCAGGAATGCACCACAGATTGCAAAGACTATCTTTTGAAACCTTTCACCAAAAAATCTCCTCCCACCGTATGTTAGATTGGATAGAAAATAACACCACGATAGATCTGTCATCCAGTGTAATATCATGAACAACACAACACATACAACCCCATACGTTATCGCACGTATCATCAACCCACTACCGATGGTCGCCCACCACACAAAGAAGTATGGGTTACCACCCGTCAACACCATACCAGCAGTAATTGCACTCCCTTTATATCTGTGACGTACGACATCCATCCGCACAGCTTGAAACATACTCAACCCCAATAACAACAACAGCACACCACCCGCCAACCCCACCCCTATCTGTAAGCCTTTGCACTTCAACCATTTTGTGAACCCATAAAATATGAGCACCATAAGCGGGAACTCCACCACCCCATGACCGATAGCTATCCATGCACCTGCATGCCTCGATTCACTACCCTTCGCTATTGTTACCGCGGTTATGGGGCCGGGTGCCATCACCCCCGTAAGTGATATGAGCACAGCCTGCACCAGAAAGACACCCATTACATGCCCACCATGTATAATACCGTACCTACCACCAACCCCACAATCAAGTTGAACAGTTTAATATAAATAGCATCCTTAGGCGTATACGATAGTAGTGGCAACATACCATGTCCATCCTGTACGATGGAACTGGCTACCAACACCGAAAACGGTATCAACCCTTTCGCAAACATCATCACAAATATGATATGTGGCCCCGATTCCGGTATCACCCCTACAATAGCTGATATAACGAGCACCCACCCCATATGTGATGCTATGAACGATTCGAGTTCGAAAACCTCCAACCCCAGATTGACCACAACCAGTGCACCTATTGTCCACAGGAACACCCTCCATATGTGTCGCTTGATTATGTGTTGCAAAATATGGTGCCTCAAATAATGTTCCGGTACCGTACAGGTGATGAACAACATAAGTGATAGCAACACAATGAACGACCCCCTCTGCCAACCCCAACTCTCTGGCCCTATGAGGCCCACACCAAATGCATAAAGTGATACCCCCAACAATACAACCAATATCCAACGCACTATAGAGGTACTCCTCAGGTTATGCAGTACCTCGATGAAGTCAAAACATCGACACTCTTCCTCATGCACTACAGATAGTGTACAGGTTTCACATGGCTTCAACCTCAATATGGGTACCAACTTATCCATAAGCCACCCAAATAGTATGCCCAACACAAACAATATACCGAACAACAATAGCGCCTTACCGGGGAACATAGCCAACATAACGAACGCTTCATCCCCACACGTAGCTATCATACTGCCAGCGATTGCACCAAACGTTATCAACCCATGCACATAGAAAGTCACATCCATGAACGTACCCAAACACCCCGGTGTAGCCGCCAATAATGATGCGATCACATATTGGTACGATCGGTTGCGTGTCATAAATCTTGTCAACCTACCCTGGGTTAACACATTGAGGTAATCCACCAGCACCATCATCACAAATACGAACAGAGTAACCGTTAATCCATCTTCCAAACTACGTAGCAACAAGCTCGTAACTTCCATCACCCCATGCCTGCAACCCGCATGATGTTAGATTATTACCGTAAAAGCTGGATTGTCAAAGCCCATTCACGGGTTGTTGATACCCTCCATCGGATTATCTTAAATAAAAGTCGGCTTATTTGAAGGAGGCATTATGATCAAATACGTGGAAAAGAGGGACGGTCGAATCGTCCCATTCGACAAACAACGTATTGTAGAAGCCATATACAAAGCAGCACGTGCAGTTGGTGGTCGTGACCGCCAACTTGCCGAACAGCTTGCGGATGAGGTTGTCGCCATACTTGAAGAGACCTTCCGCGACCGCATCCCTAACGTCGAAGATATCCAAGATATTGTCGAAAAAGTGCTTATCGAACGTGGTCACGCCCGTACCGCCAAAGCTTACATACTATATCGTGACCAACGCAAACGTCTACGCGATATGCGTAGCCTGCTCATGGATGTGGAGAAAGTTATCGAAGGTTACCTCACACGTAGTGACTGGCGTGTACACGAAAACAGTAATATCGACTACTCATTTCCTGGGCTCATGCTACATGCCAGCGGCACTGTTATCACCCACTACACGCTAACCACCGTATATCCGCCAGAGGTTGCCAAAGCCCACATACGAGGTGATTTCCACATACATGACCTACAGATGGGCATCGTTGGCTACTGTGCAGGCTGGAACCTACGTCAATTGCTACATGAAGGGTTCAATGGTGTACCAAGAAAGGTAGAGTCCGCACCTCCACGTCACTTCGATACCGCACTCGGCCAGATGGTCAACTTCCTCGGCACATTACAGAACGAATGGGCAGGCGCAATGGCGTTCAACTCATTCGATACCTATCTTGCACCCTTCGTACGTAAAGACAAACTCACCTACAATGAAGTCAAACAAGCCTTACAGAGTTTCATCTTCTCCATCAACGTAGCATCCAGATGGGGTGGCCAAACCCCATTCGTTAACTTAACGTTTGACCTCACACCTCCCAAGGGGTTACGAGATGAACCCGTCACCATCGACGGCGAATACCACTCATCTTTCGGCTATTACGGTGAATTCCAGAAAGAGATGGATATGATCAACAAAGCCTTCATAGAGCTGATGCTCGAAGGTGATCGCAACGGTCGTGTGTTCACCTTCCCCATACCTACCTATAATCTAACGGAGGATTTCGATTGGGACAGCGAGATCGCAGATCTACTATTCAAGATGACCGGCAAATATGGTATACCGTACTTTTCGAATTTCATCAACAGCGAGCTTGACCCCGAAGATATACGTAGCATGTGTTGCCATCTGCGGCTCGATCTTGCCGAACTACGTCGTAACGTCACCGGCGGTATATTTGGATCGAGTGACTCCACCGGTTCAATAGGTGTCGTAACCATCAACATGCCCCGCATCGGCTACTTAGCACGCGATGAGGATGAATTCCTGTCAAGGTTATCCGACCTCATGGAACTCGCCCGTACATCGCTTGAGATCAAACGCAAATTAGTGGAACGCAACATACAGCGTGGCTTACTACCCTACACCAAGCGCTACCTTGGCACCCTACGTAACCACTTCTCAACGATAGGGTTGGTAGGTATGAACGAAGCGCTACTCAACTTCATGGGCAAAGACATCGGTACACCCGAAGGTCGTAGCTTCGCACTTAAGGTGATGGATTTCATGCTCGACAAGTTACGTCAGTTTCAACAGGAGACCGGTAACCTCTATAACTTAGAGGCCACACCCGCAGAGGGTACATCCTATAGGTTGGCACGTTTGGATAAACAGTTCTTCCCCAACATTATCACCGCGGGTAAAGATATACCATACTATACGAATTCTACACAGTTGCCGGTCAACTACACTGACGATGTGTTTGAAGCATTCGAACTCCAAGAGCCACTACAATGCAAATACACCGGTGGCACTGTACTACATATATACCTGGGTGAGGAGATCCGTGACCACCATGCACTCAAAGAGCTAATAAAGCGGTTATCCTATAGGTTTCGTGTACCATATTTTACGGTTACACCCACGTTTTCGATATGTCCCGATCATGGCTATATACCAGGTAAGCACGAACTATGTCCCATATGTGGAAAGGAGACCGAAATCTACTCACGTGTAGTCGGTTACCTACGTCCAGTACGTAACTGGAATGCCGGTAAACAGGAAGAGTTTCGTCAACGTCTACCGTTTAGGGTGTGATGGGTCCCATAGGTAGGTTTCAGGTGATGGCCGTTCTTCAAGCTGCACGTGCATATCTGTTGGGGTTGCCAATCGAATCCGCCAAGAGTTTTGGCCTCAATCGTGCCATATTCTATGCGGCTGCCAAACGTGGGTTCAAGAAAAAGGGGCCACCACCTGAGTTGCGGCTCGAGAAATTACGTATACCACGCGAGAAATTGGATCAAATCAAACGCACCTTCCAGATATTTCAGTTAGGTGACGAAATGTCCTACATGGTAGAGATAGAGGGACGCAAGTATTTTGTAATCGGTGGCGAGGTACAAACCGAAGCCGATTTCAAACGTCAAGTCGAACGTAGGTTTGGTGACAAATTCGACCTCGTCTGGCAGGAAGCGCTCAACATATGTAAACAATACGATAAGGGAGTCCTACTCTCGCAACGCTATTTCTACGAAACCATCTACAAACCACGACGTGACGAACTTGCCAAGAAGTGGAGTGCACTTGTAACCTCATGATAAGTGTAGGTATCGATCTCGTCGATACATCCCGTATACGTAGTTTATACGAACGTTATGGTGAGAAGTTCCTTAACCTCATCTACTCCAAACGCGAGCTTGAGGAATGGTATCAACGTGGCCAACCCATCGAGTATCTGGCGGGTAGGTTTGCACTTAAAGAGGCATTCATCAAAGCAGCTGGTCACTACATTCCATGGCGTAGTATCGAGATACTCGCTGACACCACCGGTAAGCCAAAGCTGTTACACCGAGGTGAACCGATCTCCGGTAGTTTAAGTGTATCACATGAAGGTAACTTAGCTATCGGCATTGTAATATATGAAGACCATAGCATTCACTAAGATTCTTCGTAACCCACGCAGTATAGCGGTGGTGTTCCCGCTCAGGGTGGATATCAACATGTTAGATGCGGTAGCCACCTTACGTAGTTACTATAAAGATAGCTTCTTTGTTGCGATAATACCTGTCACACATAAGGTGATAGATAAGCAGCTGTTCGACCATATCATCACATACCCTGAAAGGTTGTTCCCATTTACCTCCTCATACATGCGGTTACGTAGCACACTACGTAAGTTGGAGGTCGATCTCCTCGTAGATTTCACACCATCTACAAAATCACCAATCGCAGCTCTCGTACGTGCCAAGGTACGTGCCGGGTTTCACGGTAAAGGCCGTAACCTCATCATCCGCCTCATACCCGAAGGTAACAGCATCTGGACACGTCTCGTCGATGTACTATGTGGCGTCGCAAAGTAAAAATATATGTGTTTGTGGCGCTCATCGCATTACTGGCAGGGGTGTTACTTTTCTCACAGTATCTGGCACGTGCACTCGAAGACAAGTCACGCATAATTTCACGCCTATACGGTAGGTTCATACAGCTACCGGAGGAGGAACAGCTTGTCGACATATTCTTTGAGGAAATCGTCCAGAAGATAGATTTCCCTGTAATTGTGACAGACGATAAAGGTAATATCATAGCATACAATAACATAAGGGATGACCCTGCACGTGTGTTGGATAAGTTACGTCGTAGAACCTCCCCTATAGTGCTCAGCTATCATGGTAAAACACTCGCTTACGTGTATTATGGTATGTCACGACTCGAACGTCTGCTACGGATAGCACCTTACATACAGATGGTCGCTACACTCGCACTCATAGCTATTGGCATATACTGGTTTCATCTACTTGAGGAACGTGAAAAAGAGCATCTATGGCTTGGCATGGCCAAGGAGACCGCACACCAGTTAGGTACCCCACTATCGTCGTTAGCGGCATGGGTTGAGTTCGTAAATGATCCCCATATACGTAAGAAGATGGGCGAAGATATCGAACGTCTCCATAAGATAGCTAACAGGTTTCAAAAGATAGGGTCACCAATTAAGTTAGAACCCATCGACCTACGTAACGTGATCGACCATACGGTTGAATACCTGAAGCCACGGCTATCGGATCGCATAACACTAAACGTGACCGTACCCCATGTTAAGCTCGAAGGTGATAGCGAGTTACTTTCGTGGATGTTCGAAAACCTCCTCCGTAATTCAGTAGATGCTGGTGCCACCATTGTCGACATTGTAGCACGTACAAAAGACGATAAGCTGGTGATCGAAGTCTCCGACAACGGTAAAGGTATCAAACCCGAACATCGTGGGCTCATCTTTGTGCCAGGCTTCACTACCAAACACTATGGGTGGGGGTTAGGCTTATCTTTTGTCAAACGTATCGTCGAGATGCATGGTGGTAACATAAAGTTGATGCGTGACAAAAGAACCGTTTTCCAGATATTATTACCTATGAGATGAGACCCCGCATACTGTGGATAGACGACGAGATTGTTGCATTGGAACCACTCATAAAGTTGCTCGAAAATGCCGGCTACCACGTGATACCTGCTGCCAGTGGTGACAAAGGTATAGAGATCCTGCTTAATGATCGTATCGATCTGGTGCTGTTGGATGAAATCATGCCAGGCAAGGATGGGTTAGCTGTACTCAATGATATGCATGCGCTCGGCATAGATGTACCAGTTGTCATGGTCACAAAGGTTGAGGATGCCGACTTCATAACCGAAACGCTATCCAAAAAGGTAGCAGGTTTCGTCATAAAGCCGATAAAGTTTGCACAACTCTATGCGGTTGTTAAACAGATACTCGAACAGCCACAACTTGTGGAGAAGGAGCTACCCAAGGAGTACACAAGGTTCTACAACAACGTAATGGACCGTCTAAACAGAGGTGCTATCACACCTGAGGGCTGGATCGACATCTACAAATCGTTATTGAAGTGGGACATAAGTATCGATATACCAGGGTTCCATGAGTTACATGATGGGCTCTGGGAAAAAGTCGAGAAGCACTTCTCACATTACGTAGAACAACACTACAGGGATTGGATCGAAGGTACAGGCCCATTACTATCGCCGTATATTGTGAAAGAAGAGCTACTACCATTCTTGTACGAACACAAGCGTGTGCTGTTCCTGTTGATAGATTGTATGAGGTTTGACGTGTGGTGGGCGATCAAGAACGAGCTCACCCCCATGTATCATATAGACGAATCCGCATACTACTCGATATTACCGACAGCTACACCGTTTGCACGTAATGCGATATTTTCAGGCAAATTTCCCATCGATTTCGTGAAACAATATCCTGACGCATGGCGTAACAACGAATGTGAGTACCCTGCATTCATGAAGAGGTGTGGTCTCAAAGATGTAGCGTTTGTCAAGATTATCAAAAGCGAAGATGCAGAGGTATTACCCGATATTCTGGACAACCACAAGCGTTACCCACTGATTGTAGTGGTGGTCAACCTCATCGATCTACTCGTACATCGGCCAAAACATGGGCTACTGTATGAGGTTGTCCATGATATCAAGGGCTTACGTGACCTAAGTGCGTTATGGTTTTCGAAATCTATGCTGCTAAACTTCATACGTGGGTTACATAGCCGCGGTTATGCAATATTTCTGACCACAGATCATGGTGCAATCCTTGGCAAGAAAGGGGTCAAAATCTACGGTGGTGAACACATATCACCAAGCTTACGGTACAAATACGATCGTTTCATAAGGGTTGAAGACAAGCGTGCCGCTATGCTCATAAACGAGCCACGTGAATACAAGTTAGCACCCGAAAACATGAAGTTCGCCATCGCAAAGGAAGACTATTTCTTCATATATCCCACACACCCTGAAGCCTACGAAAAGCGATATAAGTTTCTGTTCCAACATGGTGGTATATCGTTACAAGAGATGATCGTACCGCTTGTGAAGCTTGAACCCCTATGAGGATAGCAATACTTGGTGGCACATTTAACCCACCACATATTGGACACCTGATAATCGGTGAACGTGCACATTCAGTACTTAAGCTCGATCGCGTATTCTTTATACCAGCCAACATACCACCTATAAAAGAGAAGTTCACTGAGATCGGTAAACACCATAGGTTGAAGATGACACAACTTGCGACCAAGGATAACCCACACTTCACTGTGTTGGACTGGGAATTACAGCGTGGCGGTGTATCATATACGATCGATACTGTGAACGAAATTCGTGCAAAGCTATCACCAACCGAAATCTACCTCATAATGGGTTGGGATCAGGCACTAATTTTCGACAAGTGGAAAGCCCACGATAAGCTTCTGGAGCTCTGTAAGCTTGTTGTGTTTACACGACCCGGCTACGAAGGTACGTTACCTGCAATATTGAAGGGTAGCCAAACATTACCATTATATATCGATGTATCGTCATCCATGATACGTGATATGTTGACACGTGGTGAATCCATCCGTTACCTGGTACCCAATACCGTCATCTCCTATATCTACAAGCACAAACTATATGGTGTGAAGGGTCACGATTTCTTCCTCGCAAGGTAAGGTGCAATCTCCTCCAGCTTTCTCTTTATATCACGTGGCAGATCCTTCGGTATCTTAACATGTAGTTCAACAATTTCGTCACCACGTCCCCAACCATTCACATTGGGTATACCTCTACCCGTAAGCCGTATGACTTTACCATCAGGTGTACCGGGTGCTATCTTCACGGTTACGGATTTACCATCAGGTGTAGGTACCTCAACCGTACCACCAAGTACAAACGTGGTGAATGGCACCTCCAACCTCACCAACACATCGTTACCTTTGCGTTTGAAAACAGGGTGCGGCTTCTCGTTTATTGTGACAAGCAAATCACCCGGTGGCCCACCATCCGAACTTACGTTACCCTTACCCTTTATTGTGAGTGTATCGCCATTCCTGACACCAGCTGGTATACGTACCTCGA
>JAGGUB010000042.1 GCA_021158725.1 Caldifarciminota bacterium
ACCACCACCTACTTTGATGTCCCAGCCACCTTTATCTAAAACTTTTCGCTCAACACTACATTCAACCCTATCCATACGTATCCCGTAATGATCAAACTCATATACTGCAAGATTGTACTTCACATTTGTTTCGTAACTTACGAATAATCCATCACCTGCAGGGTCGAACCTCACCAAATTAGAGATCGGTATCAACAAACTCAACCCCACATTCCAGCATCCCCACATGAACAATATCAACGCCATTCTATCCAGAAGTTGATCACCTCAACGTCTGGCTCCTTTTGTAACAACTCTCTAACGCCGTTCACGATACGTTCAACCCATTTCTGTTCACCACCCACACATGCAATACCCAACCTTGCCCTCTGCCATACGTTATCGTCGCCAATCTCTGCCACCGCTACGTTGAAACTATTACGTATTTTATCCTTGATGCGATTCATAACCCTACGTTTATCTTTAAGCGATAAACTATTCCATATATGGAGTTCAACCTCACATATACCTACTATCATGCAGCCAACACTTTACGCTTTTCGTAAACCTCCAAGATATCACCCTCCCTTATGGGTGCTTTGGGATCACCAAGCCCTATCCCACACTCGTTACCTGCACTTATCTCGTCTTTGTCTTCCTTGTAATGTTTAAGTGAAACAATTTTACCTTCAAAAACTTTCTTTCCGTTACGCATCACACGTACCAGCGCACCTCGCTTTACTTTACCTTCGAGCACCTCCACACCTGCAACCTTACCCACCTCACGTATGTTGAAGATGGCCTTGATTCTCGCTTTACCTAAGGTTACCTCCTCCTCTTCCGCCACAAGTATACCAGCTATTGCTGCCTCAACCGCCTTTACCACATCGTATATCACCTTAAACGTATGTATTTCGACATTTTTCTCCCTTGCCAATGTATGTGCCTGTGGCATCACCCCCACATTAAACCCTATTATAGGGGCTTCGGAAGCTTCTGCCAGCAACACATCCGATGGGTTAACATCCCCTATACCTTTGTGGATTATCTTTATTTCTAACCGCTTTTTAGTATCTATCTTGCTCACCGCATCCGCCAGCGCCTCAAGTGTACCCGTTACGTCTGCTTTCAAGATGAGTTTCAACTCTTTTACTTTACCCTCCTGTATCCGCTGTTGTATGCTTTCGAGCGATATCCTCGACCTGATACGTTGCCATTTGCTCATCTCTTCAATCTCCTTCCTTTTCTGTGCAACCTCTCTTGCACGCCGTTCGTCACTTACCACCACAAACTTATCACCCACCAACGGTAGCTCCTCAAACTCCGCCACCTGTGCAGGCTCACCTGGTTTACATGCTTCTTTTTTGTTACCCCACTCATCCCATAAACAGCGTACTCTACCCCATGTTGTACCTGCAACAAATACATCACCTACTTTTAGTATACCTTCGAATACCAACACAGTGGCAACTTTACCCTTACCCTTATCAATGTGTGATTCCAATATTACACCTTTAGCCTTCACATCGTAGGGAGCTTTGAGATCGAGCTCCTCTGCTACCAACACTATCGTGTCGAGCAGGTCTTCTATACCTTGACGAGTTTTCGCCGATACGTAACACACAGGTACCTTACCACCATACGGTTCAACGTCTACCTTATTCGCATATAGTTGTGATACTACCTTATCTACATTAGCTGTAGGTAGGTCTATTTTGTTGATAGCTACGATCATAGGTATACCGGCTTCACGAATATGGTCGATCGCCTCTATAGTTTGTGGCATGACACCATCGTCTGCTGCCACCACCAATATCGCTATATCAGTAACCTGTGCACCACGTGCCCTCATCGCTGTGAATGCCTCATGTCCAGGTGTATCGATAAACGTTATCCCATACTTACCGTACTTGACATGATATGCGCCTATGTGTTGTGTAATGCGACCATACTCACGAGCTGCCACATCCGTATTACGGATGGCATCCAGTAACGTCGTCTTACCATGGTCAATATGTCCAAGCACTGACACCACTGGTGGACGTGGTTTCACTTCTTTTGGTTCTTCCTCCTCTACGAGCTCCGCCTCAATGCTAACTTTCTTCACTTCATAACCCAGATCCTGTGCCAATATCTGTGCAGTCGTAAAATCGATCCTCTGATTAACAGTAAGCGTAAGTCCAAACTCCCGTAACGCATGTGCGACAAGGTCGACGGGATTCATCCCCAAAGTTTCAGCCAGCTCCTTCACCGAGATAACTTCTGGTATACCTATAACTTTTTGTTCCTTCTCCTTCTCCTTCTCTCTCTTCTCATATTCGGGACGCCTCTTCTTGTGGCGTTTGAACGGTTTGGACTCGATCCTTGCCCACGTTTGCCGTATTTCACGTTCCGCTTCGTCACGTGATGGCTCCTCCTTATACTCTTCGTATGGTAACAATGTACGTGGTTTGTGGAATTTGCGTTTCTTACGTTCCTCTATTTTGTAACGATATCGCTCCTGGTCTAATCTCTTGCGACAGGCTTCAATCCATTCCGGTGGCACCACACTACGGGAGCCGCCCTTCACTTCGTAACCAAGTTCAGCCAACAGCTTACGTAGCGCACCGGTTGACAAGTGTAACTCTTTTGCCACCTCAAACAGCGGTTTACCACCGTTACTCACCTGGTACCCCCTTAAGCTTTAGCTGACGTACTTCGTTCTCGATCTTCTCCGCTATGGTGAATATAAATTTCAACTCCTCATCAGTAAACTCACCCATCTCACGTAGGTCATCTTCATTCCTTAATATAGCTCTTGCCGTGAATAGGTTATGTTTTACCAACCGTTCCTTTATGTCATCCGTAAATTCGGCTATATTAAGTACACTCTCACGTTCGTATTCTTCTGGGCTAAATATGTCGATATCATAATCCACGAGCCTCGATGCAAGGTACGCATTCTGTCCATTCTTACCTATGGCTTTGGGTAGATCTTCAGGTTCTATCACCACAGTGATCTCTTTCCTTTCGTTATCCACCTTCTGTGTGATAATACGTGCACCCGACAATGCACGTGAGACGAGCACCACCAACTCATCACTCCACTGTAGCACATCTATTTTCTCGCCCTGCAACTCCTTCACTATTGGTTTGATTCGCCACCCCTTATTACCCACACATGCACCTACGGGGTCGACTTTTGGATCGTTAGAAGCTACTGCAACCTTAGCTCGTTTGCCAGGTATGCGGGCGATAGCTTTTATCTCTACCACACCATCTGCGATTTCGGGGATCTCAAACTCCATCAACCGTTTGAGGAAACTCGGATGTGTACGTGACAGTATGATGTTGTCCTTCTCATCTACCCTCAACACCACCGCTCTTATGTTGCCACCTTGACGGAAATAGCCATGTTCACCTGGTATCTCCTCACTCACAGGTAATATTGCTTCAGCATCCCCTAAATTAACGAGTATATTGTAACGATCAATCTTCTGAACCGTACCGGCAACCAATGTACCTACTTTCTTACGGTACTCCTCTGCTATCCTGTGACGTTCTTCTCTTTCTATGCGTTCCAACAGCAGCTGTTTTGCAACAATGACAACACTTCTGGGGAAATCCTCGGGTGCCAACGATATTTGGATAGTGTCACCTACTTTCGCATCTGGATTATATTTACGTGCCTGCCTTAAGGTGATCTCACCGGGCTCTTTGGGCCTATGTACTACCTTTTGTGTTACAACTATCCGTATATCACCTGTAGTCTCTGATACCCTAATTTGTATATCACCTGTAAGGTCCATCTTCTTGGATATCGCTTCTTTTAAGGATTCCTCAAAGATTTCACGTACCAGCTCCCAAGGTAGCTGCCGTTCGTCCGCTATATCTCTGATAGCTTGTGTTAATGCTCTCGACATCAATACCTCCTTTTGCGGCCACCTGGCGAGGATACTTCCAGCGTGTAGTTACCTATGCTGTTGTCCATATCGAGATATTTCTTAAGCTCACGACTTACATATACACATTGATCTAATGTTATGCGGTTGGGTGTATCCACAAACACTCGAATATAAGCGTTATTTACAGTACCATGGGCTTCAATATCTACGAGGAATATATCGGTATCCTCGATGACACGTTCCACAAGTGAACGCACCTTAGCGATAACTTCTGACTTATTGAGTCGCATCTTGCATCTCCTTTATGATATTCAATACCTTATCTACACACATCGTGTGCTTAACTTTTATCCGCTCATTTGTGGCTCGTATTTTGATTTCTACCATCCCATCCCTCCACACTTTCTCACCCAATATTAAAATAACTGGAATACCGATTAAGTCACCATCTTTAAGTTTAACACCCGCACTCGTACTGCGGTCATCATAAAGTACTTCAATGTCTCTTTCCATCAACTCTTTATATAAATTATTGGCTGCCTGTACGAGGTCGCAATTCTCCGGGTTAAGGGTTGTAACGAGTACCTGAAAAGGTGCCACACTTATCGGCCATACAATGCCATGCTCGTCGTGATGTGTTTCAATGATCGCCATCATCGATCGTTCCACCCCTATACCATAACTACCCATAAGTATAGGCTTCTTTTTGCCATCACGGTCGAGGAAGGTTGCCCCCATAGCTTCTGAATATTTTGTACCCAACCTAAATATGTGGCCAACCTCAATAGCGGGTTCGATTATAAGCTTGTCACCACATTGTGGGCATCTATCGCCAGGCGCTACCCTCGCAATATCCATGTATTCATTTACCTTGATGTCACGCTCAATGTTCACCCCTTCGTAATGGTAAAGGTCCTCATTTGCCCCTGTTATTAACCCCTTTCTACCCTTTAAACTTATATCTGCATACACTGGGATATCTGTACCTATGGGGCTTATATAACCGATGGAGGCACCCATCCACTCCTTCACTTCATCCGGTGTTGCGGGCCGCAAATTACCCAACTTCGATATCTTAGCTTCACTCACATCGTGTGCACCATCCACCAACAGAAATACTGGTTGTTCACCACTATCTGTTTGCTTCACGTATAGCAAGGATTTAAGTAACTGCTGTGGAGCAGTGTTGAAGAACTGCGATATCTCTTCGACCGACCCTCCCACCGGTGTGTAGACCCTACGTAGAGGTTTATCCTCAAACTCCACTTTCGGTGGTACACCACGTGCTATTTCGTAATTTGCCTTATAACTACAATTACCACAGTACACGATCGTATCTTCACCTACAGGTGAGGGTACCATAAACTCCTCAGTCTCTGACCCACCCATTATGCCACCTGATGCACTGACTATCTTGAATTCTAACCCCAATCTTGTGAATATCCTAATGTAAGCATCACGATGTAGGTTATAACTACGTTGCCATCCCTCAACGGTAGCATCTAAGCTATATGAATCCTTCATTATGAACTCACGTGCCCTCATAACACCACCTCTTGGACGTGGTTCATCACGAAATTTCACCTGTATTTGGTACCATATCTGTGGTAGATCGCGATACGAACGTATCTCACGTCTTGCAATATCGGTTATGATCTCTTCATGTGTGGGTGCAAGTGCATAATCTTTATCTTTGCGATCCCTTACACGGAACATCTCCTTACCATATTCATACCATCTGCCAGTTTCTCGCCATATTTCAGCTGGTGTTAACGCTGGCAAGAGTAGCTCCTGGCCACCGATACGATTCATCTCTTCACGTATGATTTGCATAATTTTGCATAGCACACGCCACCCCAATGGCAAGTATGAATAAATACCACTTGCCACCATCCGTATGAGGCCAGCCCTTATCGCAAGCGTATGGCTTGGTATCTCAGCCTCACGAGGTTTCTCTTTTAACGTAGGGATAAATAAATTACTCCAGCGCATCAACTTACCTTTGGTTATAATGTATAGCTACCACTATTATGTTTCGCCCTCCTCTTTTGTGGATTCTTCGGGTTTCTCCTTCTCTTCGGACGGTTTCTCTTCTCTTGTTTCGGTGGCTTCAACTTTTTCGGGTGTTTCCTCTTTCTTCTCTTCTTCCTCTTTTTCACGTTCTTTCTCTTCCTCTTCAATCTCTTTCAGTAGATCCCTATCATCTTTGTACTTCACGAGTACCGCATAAATGAGTGATTGTCCTACTGCCCATATTGCTATTCCGTACCCAAGTACCATGAATATTATAAAGTACAGAGCAAGCCCCACACAGAAGCTACTCACAAGTTGTGCCCAGTTTACAGGTACCCACTCTGGTCCGTGTATGAGTGTGGGTGCTATCCTTGCAGTAAGTGCTTCAACCCACGTTATCGGTGGTACAGGCGATAGATACCATAACCCATTGTTCCATACATTTTTCCACCAGCTGTGACCCCATACACTTAACACCCAGTTTGCAAGTAATAACCCCTTCTTTGTGAGCCACCCAAATATCCACACACCTGCGAACGTACAGAATGCGATGAAGATCTCCCATAACACAAGCCGCCACGTCTGCTCATTTAATGTGCTGAAATTTTCAAACAACACATCAAACACATCCTTTTCTACACCTGCTGCGATGGAAGGTGACAACAGAAATGATACAAAGAACACAATAATAAGGTATATCACAAACAGCGCCGCCAATGCTATAAGTATGAAAAGCAACCCGATAACAATCGGCCCCACATAGGGTATTCTACCAAATAGCCCCAACAGACATCCAATAAGTATAAATACACCTATGAAAATTGCCAATGTGATAGGTGCAAGTATGTTTGCCTTCGCTTTCTTTAGGGCGTACCTCAGTGCATCCATCACCTCATAGAACTCATTACCTCGTAGCTCTTCATACGTTACCTTTGAGATCGCTGATATCGATAACATCTGTATAAAAACGAAGAGCGCCACACCGATACCCCAGATAGTCCAACTATACCAAGGGAAATGTGTCACCCCAGGCACAGGTACTGGTATGTATCGATACGTACGCCATACCTCTTTTACCGTCCATTCAGGTAATATCGAATATGCCACATAGGTGAGCACCGAATAGACGATGACGCCAATAAGTAACCCAAGGAATGCTATCCAGATCTTTTTCGCTGAAAACGCAATCCTTGGTGCCCTCACCACCTGTGCAAAACTGTACACCATTATGCCCCCTTTTTATTTTAAATGCATCCTTTCTTTAACTTCCTCCAATGTGGCCTGCGCTACTTTACGTGCCTTCCTCGAGCCCTCTACCAGTATCTCTTTCGTCTTCTCTAAGGTAAAGTTCTGAAGTTTTTCCCTAACAGGTGTGAAGAACTCGTATATAGCATGTGCACAACGTTTTTTGCATTCAACACAACCTAATTTTCCACTCCTACAATCAGTTTCTATTTGAGCAATCTCATCTTTATTAACCAAATTATGGTATGCGAAGACTACACAGCCTTCAGGATGACCGGGGTCACCCAGCCTTATCTTCTTGGGATCAGTGAATGCTTGGTATACTTTCTTTTCTATATCTTCGTAAGTATCTCGTATGAAGATGGCATTTTGAAGCGATTTCGACATCTTACGTCCATCAATACCTGGCACCTTAGGATGTTGTGAAAGTATGGGTTCAGGTACTGGGAACGTCTCACCATACAGGTGGTTGAAACGTTTCGCAATCTCACGTGCCAGCTCGATATGTGGTAACTGGTCTTGTCCAACGGGTACGCATTTTGCTTTGTAAATCAATATGTCTGCAGCCTGTAGAACCGGATATCCTAACAATCCATAGGTTACATTACCCTGTAGGTTCATATCGCGTATCATCTCCTTGACCGTAGGGTTACGTTCGAGCCACGGCACGGGGACCAACATCGACAACAGTACATGTAACTCAGCATGCTCCGGTACTAACGATTGTATGAAAATGGTCGCCTTATCAGGTGACAACCCAGCCGCTAACCAATCCCTTGCCATTTCCAATTTATAATCCGGTAGTTCATCCGTATGTTGGTAATACGTGGTAAGTGCATGGTAATCGGCAACCTCAAAGTAACAATCATATTCGGACTGTAACTTTATCCAATTCACCAAACTGCCAAAATAATTACCCAAATGTATCATACCTGTGGGTCGATAACCACTGAGAATTCGCTCCATCCTTCAAAAATAAGGATACACATACCATTGTCAAGAATGGTAGCATAAGGATGGAATTCAGGTATTGACAAAAAGGATTGTATCGCTATTTTAGATAGGAATTTACGTTTATTGATTGAAAATCTTTAAAAATTGTAAGTTAAGCATGATGAGAATGAAGCACAAGGATATATTTTTAATTGAGGAGATGGGTAGGAGGTGAAATGGCGAAGGAGAAGTTTGTACGTACTAAGCCACATGTTAACATAGGTACCATAGGGCATGTTGACCATGGTAAGACTACGTTGAGTTCAGCTATCACTATGTGTTTAGCTTCCAAGGGTTACGCTCAGTACATAACGGTTGACGCTATAGATAAAGCACCTGAGGAAAAAGCGCGTGGCCTGACAATACAGTTGTGGCATGGTGAATTTGAAACCGACAAACGTCACTATGCATTGATAGACTGTCCAGGGCACGCAGACTACATTAAGAACATGATAACAGGTGCGGCACAGATGGATGGTGCAATACTGGTTGTATCAGCCCCCGATAGTGTTATGCCACAGACACGTGAACACGTATTATTGGCACGTCAGGTGAACGTTCCTGCTATAGTGGTGTTCATCAACAAAGTGGATCAGGTACCAGATCCTGAGTTGCTCGACCTTGTTGAGATGGAGGTACGCGAACTGCTCAATAAGTATGAATTTCCAGGTGATGAGGTACCAGTCATCAGGGGGAGTGCGTTGAAGTGCCTCGAATCCGGTGATCCAAACTCTGACGCTTGTAAAGCTATCTGGGAGTTACTCGATGCAGTAGATAATTACATACCAGAGCCAGTACGTGAGGTGGATAAGCCATTCCTGATGCCTATTGAGGATATATTCTCAATAACTGGTCGTGGTACAGTGGTAACAGGTAGAGTGGAACGCGGCATTTTAAGACCGGGTGACGAAGTTGAGATTGTCGGCTTCCGACCCACTCAGAAGACGGTTGCAGTGTCGATTGAGATGTTCCGAAAAGTGCTCGATGAAGCCCAACCCGGTGACAACATAGGTGTGTTACTACGTGGTATCAAGAAGGAGGAGGTTGAGCGTGGTCAGGTACTTGCAGCACCCGGTACTATAACACCGCATAAGAGGTTCAAAGGCCAAATCTATGCGCTAACGAAAGAGGAAGGTGGTCGGCATACACCATTCTTCGTGGGTTATGCACCACAATTCTACTTCAGGACACTCGATGTCACAGGTAAAATTGTCGGCTTACCGGAGGGTGTAGATATGGTGATGCCAGGTGATAACGTTGAGATAGAAGCTGAACTCATATATCCAGTGGCTATGGAAGAGGGGTTAAGGTTCGCTATACGTGAAGGTGGTAAGACCGTAGGTGCGGGTGTTGTTACAAAAATAGTAGAGTGATGGCAAGGATACGGATAAAACTCAAAAGCTACGACCATGTGTTGTTAGATAAGGCATGTCGTGAGCTTGTAGAATCGATGAAGAACACAGGAGCAGAGATATCGGGTCCCATACCACTGCCTACAAAACGTACGGTGGTTACGGTGCTACGGTCACCGCATATTAACAAGCGATCGCGTGAACAGTTTGAACTCCGTATACACAAGAGACTGATTGAAATAAAGCGATTCACTACCAGAACCAGGGAGGTACTGCAACGTCTTAATTTACCTGCTGGTGTAGAAGCTGAAATCAAGGTGTAATACGATGGTAGGGCTTATAGGTAGGAAAATAGGGATGTCACAGCTTTTTCGCGAAACTGGTGAGGTAGTTCCTGTAACCGTCATAGAGGCGGGGCCGTGCCCCGTTATCGATATACGGACAAAGGAGAAACATGGCTACCGTGCAGTGGTTTTGGGTTTCGGTGTTAAGAAGTCGCCCAACAAGCCATACGCTGGTATCTTCCAGAGAATAAAAAAGATACGACCAGATGCACCAGATATCCCACCTACGCAGGTGCTACGTGAGATACGTGACTTCAATGGTGATGTAAAGATAGGCGATTTCGTAGATGTCTCTATTTTTAAACCCGGGATGAAGGTCGATGTCACTGGATATACGAAGGGACGTGGTTTCGCCGGTGTCATGAAACGCTATGGGTTTGCGGGTGGGCCTGATTCACATGGTTCGAAATTCCATCGTCGACCAGGTTCAATAGGTACCAGCAAGACACCAGGCCGTGTACTCAAAGGTAAAAGGATGCCAGGTAGATATGGATGTGACAAACAGACCGTGTTGGGATTAGAAGTTGTAAAAGTTGACAAAGAGCGTAACCTGCTATTTGTGAAAGGTTCGGTACCTGGGCCACGTGGTGGTTACCTCATAATACGTAGCCATAAAGGTGGTGAAGGAGATGGAGGTTAAAGTTTACTCAGCAACTGGCGATATCGTGGGTAAAACTGAGCTACCGGATGAGATATTTCGTCACCCTATACGACCAGTTACGGTTGCTGAAGCTATACGGATGTATGAGATGAACCAACACCAGTTTACCGCCTGTAAGAAAACACGTGGTGAAGTGAGTGGCAGTGGTAGGAAACCATGGCCTCAAAAGCATACGGGGAGGGCACGTCAAGGTAGTATCAGGGCACCCCATTGGCGTGGTGGTGGTGTAGTTTTTGGCCCCAAACCTCGCAATGTCCATTATAGGTTACCACAAAAGAAGCTACGCATAGCGCTGCTGTCGGTACTTTCACAGCGTGCAAGTGAAGGCCGGATAATGGTGATAGATGATATACCCATTACTTATCCAAAAACGAAGGAATTTGTGAAGATACTGAAGAATCTCGGTTGGAACGAAGAGCATCCGGAACGCTATCTGTTTGTGGTGGATAAAATCGACGAGGCCGTATTTCGATCGATGCGTAACCTACGTAAGGTGGACATGCGTGAGGCATATAAAATTAATGCTTTCGATGTGTTATTGGCTAAAAGGATTGTCTTCACACTTAAAGGGTTGGAGGCCCTCAAAAATAGATTGCTGGAGAAACGTGCTGCAATGGTAGGGGTTGAAGAATGAGGGATCCAAGGGACATAATTCTGGAACCGATACTCACGGAGAAGGCAGATTTCTTGCGCCGTAAGTATAATATGTATACTTTTAAAGTAGCGATGGATGCAACTAAACCCGAGATCAAACGTGCGGTGGAGCAGCTTTTTGAGGTACACGTGGAACGTGTGCGTACACAAATAGTCAAGGGTAAACCACGTCGAAGGTGGGGCAGAGTAGTGGGTAGAAGATCCAACTGGAAGAAGGCCATTTGTAAGCTACGCGAAGGTGAAACTATTCCTATTTTCGAGACGGGTGGAGGTAAATAAGATGGGAGTTAGAAAGTTGAACCCCGTCACACCTGGGCAACGGCAACAGGTGGTAGATGACTTTAGTGATATCACAAAAGAGGAACCTGAGAAAAGTCTCACGATAACACTCAAACGCACTGGTGGCAGGAATAACCAAGGTCGTATTACTGCACCACACAGGGGTGGTGGTGCAAAACGCAAGTACAGGATCATAGATTTTAAGCGACACGATAAGATAGGAATGAAAGCCAAAGTACTAAGCATAGAATACGATCCATATCGATCGGCTCGTATCGCACTTCTTGAATACGAGGATGGTGAACGTCGCTACATTATAGCACCATTGGGGTTGCAGGTGGGTGACGAGGTGGTGGCCGGACCGGATGCCCCCATAAGGGTGGGCAATGCGTTACCTTTAGCTAATATACCTGAAGGTATAAAGATACACAATATTGAGTTACAACCTGGTAAAGGGGGACAGATCGTACGAGCTGCAGGCTCGTCTGCTACGATACTTGCAAAAGAAGGTGATTATGCATTCGTTAAGTTACCATCGGGTGAGATACGTAAGATACATCTTTCATGTTATGCTACAATAGGGCAGGTGAGTAACCCCGATCATGACTCCATTGTGTTAGGTAAAGCCGGTAAAATGCGATGGCTGGGCCGTCGCCCCCATACACGTGGTGTAGCGATGAACCCTGTCGATCATCCGCTGGGTGGTGGCGAAGGTAGAGGTAAAGGCAACCGACCACCTGTTTCACGTACGGGAGTGTTAGCAAAAGGTGGTAAGACACGCAACCCCAGGAAACCTTCAACCAAGTTTATAGTACAGCCACGAACTAAGAAGAAAAGGGGTCGCTGATGGGTAGATCGAAGAAAAAGGGTCCATACGTGGATATGAAGCTACTCCGCAAGATACGTGAACTCGATACAACAAAGGAACGCAAAATAATAAACACCTATTCACGTGATTGCACTATAATACCGGATTTCGTTGGCCACACAATCGGTGTACATAATGGGAAAACATTCATCCCGGTGTATATAACCGAGGAGATGGTAGGTCATAAGTTGGGTGAGTTTGCACCTACCACAATATTTCGTGGCCACGGTGGTAAAAAAGCCAAACGTGCTATGCGCAAGAAGAAAGGATGATGGAAAAACTGTCAGTGGTGGAAGGTATTGCCAGGCAGCGCTACCTGAGGGTATCGCCACGTAAGCTGCATAAGTTGGCGAAACAGTTTGTGGGTAAGAGGGTGGATGAAGCTCTGTCGATGCTGGAACATTTTCCAGGCAAACGTGCCACAATCCTGTACAAGGCTATTAAATCAGCTGCAGCTAATGCACGGCAGAAGGTGGCACCCGATCCTCTACCGGATGAGGAGCTTTACATACATCAACTGAAGGTAGATCGTGCGCTCATACTTAAGCGGTGGGAGTTTCGTGCACGTGGTCGTGCAGATATTAGAAGGACACGTTGGAGCCATTTAACCGTTAAAGTGAGCAACGAAGAACCGGAGACATAATGGGCAGGAAAGTACATCCATTTGGATTTAGGCTCGGTTTTAATAAAGTTTGGAGGTCACGTGGGTTGGTTAAAAACTTGCCCGAACTTATAATAACGGACTATAATATACGACGTTATATCAGGGAGAGGTTTGCCGAAGCCGATATAGCGGATATCGAGATAGAGCATGTCGGTGACTGGATAAGAGTGTTTATAAAGACTGCACGTCCCGCTATAATTATAGGTAGAGGTGGTAGAGAGATAAACAAGTTACGTCAAGAGTTGGAGCTTATGACCTCCAAGAAGATAGAGATAGAGATCATCGAGGTCGAAAATCCTGCACTTGAGGCATCACTTGTCGCCCAGAGGATCGCAAGGCAGTTGGAACAACGTGTTTCACACCGACGTGCGATGAAACGTGCCATCATGGATGGTATGCGGGCAGGTGCTAAGGGTATAAAGATTAGGTGTAGTGGTAGATTGATGGGAGCTGAAATAGCACGTAGTGAATGGTATCTTCAGGGTCGTATGCCACTTAATACATTGCGTGCAGATATAGACTACGCCCAGGAGACGGCTATCACGCGTGCTGGTACAATAGGTGTTAAGGTATGGATCTACAAAGGCGATAAACCCAAGATGAAAGCTGAGGTGAAAAATGTTACAGCCTAAGCGTTGGAAATATCGTAAACAACAACGAGGTAGGTTAAAAGGTAGGTCAAAGGGAGCTACTACGCTTGCGTTTGGTGACTATGGGTTACAGGCACTCGAACCTGCATGGATTACTGCACAACAGATAGAGGCAGCCCGTGTCGCCATAGGACGTGCTGTGAAGAAGGGTGGCAAGCTGTGGATCAGAATATTTCCTGATAAACCTATAACAAAGAAGCCCGCCGAAACTCGTATGGGTAAAGGTAAGGGTGATGTGGCAGGTTATGTGGCGGTGGTGAAACCCGGTCGCATAATGTTCGAACTGGCAGGTGTTAAGGAATCGCTTGCATATGAAGCATTGAGGCTTGCTGGTCATAAGCTACCCATTAAGACAAGAATAGTGACAAGGGAGATGCTATGAAGGCGGCTGAATTGCGCCAAATGACAACCGAGGAGCTGTTGAACCATCTCAACAACCTCAAAGAGGAGCTATTCATGTTGAGGATGCGAAGGCGGTTTGAACAGCTTCCTAACCCTTTACGGATAAGGGTGTTGAGAAGAGAGATAGCACGTACATTGACAGTACTGCGTGAGAGGGGGATTAAACTATGAAGAAAAGGTTTGAAGGTCGTGTAGTAAGTGATAAGATGCAGAAGACAGTGGTGGTACAAATTGAACGTCGTGTGATGCATCCACTCTACAAAAAGTACATAACGAAACGTAAGAAGCTGGCTTGCCACGATCCCAAGGAGATAGCACGTGAGGGCGATTGGGTGCTAATAGAGGAATGCCGTCCTATTAGCAAAACGAAACATTTCCGAGTAGTTAAAGTATTACGACGTGCAGGTGAAGAGGTACCCGAACCTGAGGAGGTAACCGAAATCAGCGAAGAAACATCGGAGGAACAATGATCCAGGAACAGACACGCCTGGTGGTGACAGACAATACCGGTGCAAAGGAAGCAATGTGTATAAAGGTGTTGGGCGGTACACGTAGAAAATATGCACATGTGGGTGATGTGATAGTGGTGGTTATAAAGGAAGCTACACCACGTTCGGAGATGAAGGAAGGCACAATAAAAAGGGCAGTAGTTGTGCGTACCAAAAAAGAGTATAGGCGTAAGGATGGTAGCTACATTAGGTTTGATGATAACGCATGCGTATTGATAAACAGGGAAGGTGACCCCGTAGGTACACGCATATTTGGGCCTGTTGCTCGAGAGCTTCGTGAAAGGAAGTTTATGCGGATCGTTTCGTTAGCGAGTGAGGTTGTATAATGCGTAAAATAAAGAAAGGTGATATCGTTGAGGTGATCACCGGTAAGGATAGGGGTAAACAAGGTAAGGTGCTTAAAGTTTTTCCAAAGACCTCACGCATAATAGTCGAAGGGGTAAACTTCCAGAAGAAACACTATCGTGCACGTAGGGCAGGTGAACAGTCTCAGATTATCACGCGCGAGGGTCCGATTCATATTTCGAATGTGAAATTGGTTTGCCCCAAATGTGGCCAACCTACTAGGGTAGGTTTTAAGATAATAGGAGATCGTAAGTTAAGGTATTGCAAGAAATGTCAGGAGCTGGTAGATGAGTAAAGAAGTCAAAGAAGAGGTTAAACAGGAAAAATATGTACCGAGGTTGAAAGAACTTTACATGAATAAGGTACGTCCGGAGCTTATGAAACGCATGGGATACAAAAACATCTGGCAAGTACCGAGGCTCGTTAAGATTGTCATAAACAGTGCAGTAGGAGAGGCAGTTCGTGATCCTACGTATATAACAGAAGCTGAACAGACACTTGCTAAAATTACGGGCCAAAAACCCATAATCATAAAAGCCAAACGTAACGTATCAGCTTTTGGCTTAAGGAAAGGTAAGCCCATCGCAGCAAAGGTTACATTACGGGGTGACCGCATGTATGAATTTCTCGATCGCTTCATAACGTTTGCAGCACCACGGATACGTGATTTTAGGGGGTTTGATCCAGACTCATTTGATGGACGTGGTAACTACTCCTTGGGTATAAGTGAGCAACTTATTTTCCCCGAAATAAAGTATGATGAGGTGAAACATGTCATAGGTATGGATATAACGATAGTGACAACAGCTAAAACTGACGATGAGGCACGTGCATTACTTGAGAGTTTAGGCTTCCCGTTTAGAAGGAGGTAATATGGCAAAGAAGAGTTGGATAGTTAAACAGAAAAAAGAACCCAAATATTCGACCCGAAAGTATAACCGATGTCCAGTCTGTGGCCGTGCACGTGCGTATCTGACAAAATTTGGACTGTGTCGAATATGTTTCAAGAAGTTTGCACTTGAAGGTTATATCCCTGGTGTTAAAAAGGCGAGTTGGTGATGAGTAACGTAACCGATCCCATTGCGGATATGTTAACGAGGATACGTAACGCATTGATGGCAGATCATAAGGAAGTGTTAATACCGGCATCGAAAGTGAAGATCGGTATAGCTGATGTACTTAAGAGGGAAGGCTATATACAGGATTATGAGGTGATACCTGACAACAAACAAGGTAACATACGCATAATATTCAAACGTAACCCCAACCCACTTGTCGCACTCGTTCGTGTAAGCAAACCCGGCAGAAGAGTATATGTCTCAGCTAAGAAGATACCACGTGTTAAGGGTGGTCTGGGTATATGCATATTGTCGACACCTATGGGTATATTATCGGATAATGAAGCACGTAAGAAAAATGTTGGCGGTGAGTTGCTGGCGATGGTCTGGTAGGAGGTATGATGTCAAAGATTGGTAAGAAACCCATTTTATTGCCTGAAAACGTAAAGGTTGAGATAAAGGAAAATGCCGTAGAAGTAGTGGGTCCAAAAGGTAAGCTTACACTCGAATTCCCTAACTACCTACAAATTGTAAAAGAAGATGGTAAGCTCCTCGTACGTGCTGTTGAAGATAAGAAGGCGTATCGTAGGATGTGGGGCACTATACGTGCACATCTGAATAATATGGTGAAAGGTGTAACGGAAGGATTTACTAAAACTTTAATTCTACGTGGACGTGGTTACCAGATGAGTAAAGAGGGTAACAGGCTTAAGATTATGGTGGGGTTTTCACACCCTGTGTATGTAGATATACCGGATGATATAGAGGTGGAGTTACCAGATCCACAGAAACTTATTGTCAAAGGTATCGATAAACAAAAAGTAGGTAACTTTGCTGCTAAGATACGAGCTATAAAGCCGGCAAAGAAATTTCCCTATGTGCCTAAAGGTATGACGATGCCGAAAGGTTTCTATTACGAAGGTGAACATGTACGTGTTAAAGCAGGCAAGAAAGGGCAGGTTGGTGGCAAATGAAGCGCTTAGTTGGCAGAGAAAAACGTCATAAACGTGTAAGACGTAAAATAAGTGGTACACCTGAACGTCCACGTCTATGTGTGTTCAGGAGCCTCAAACACATATATGCGCAGATAATCGATGATACAATAGGACATACACTTGTAGCTGCCTCTACGTTAGAGATACCAAAGGAACAGCTTGCTGGTAAGACTAAAGTCGAACAAGCATATATGGTGGGTAAATTAATTGCCGAGAAGGCACTCAAAAAGGGTATAACGAAGGTGGTTTTCGATCGTGGTGGTTACAAATATCATGGTAGGGTGAAGGCGCTTGCTGAAGGTGCAAGAGAAGGTGGCCTTCTATTTTAAGGAGGTTGCAATGAAAGAGAGCGAAATTCTCTCTCAGATAGAAAAAGAGGGTGCATTGGAGGAGAGGGTGCTCGCTATCCGACGGGTGACAAAAGTTATAACAGGTGGTAAAAGGTTACGTTTTTCGGTACTCTGTGCAGTGGGTGATAGGGCTGGTCGTGTAGGTGTAGCGCTCGCCAAGGCGCCAGAAGTTGCTGATGGTATACAGAAATGTTTCAGGCAAGCACGTAAAAACATGTTTCGTGTGAAAGTGGTGAATGATACGATTCCACATGAGGTGATGGTCAAATTTAAGGCGAGTAAAATGTTACTTAAGCCAGCAGCCCCCGGTACGGGTGTGATAGCCTGTGACCCCGTACGTGCAGTGTTGGAGCTTGCCGGCATTAAAAACATATTGACAAAGTCTTTGGGCTCGAATAATGTAATAAACATGATACAAGCTACGGTAAAAGCACTTAAGGAGCTACGTACTTACGAAGAGGTGATGCGTGCACGAGGTAAAATTAAATGAAAGCATTAAAAATAACGCAGATAAGGAGCGCTATAGGGAGGCCAAAGAAGCAGAAGCTTACCTTATTAGCGTTGGGATTACGTAAAAGGGAGGCTACAGTTATACATCGTGATACACCACAGATTAGGGGTATGATCGAGAAGGTGAAACACCTTGTTAAGGTTGAAGAGATAGAATTGCCGGAGGTAGAATGATTGAGCTGAACGACTTACCTAAGTTGACCAAAAAGCGTAAAAGAGTAGGACGTGGCCCCGGTTGCCATGGTACCACTGCAGGACGTGGTACAAAGGGCCAAAAGGCGCGTGGCCAGGTACATCCTGAGTTTGAAGGTGGCCAGATGCCACTCATTAGGAGGTTACCGAAGCGTGGGTTCAAAAACATAGGACGTGTAGAGTATGAAATCGTAAATGTCAAGCAGCTCAATATATTTCCAGATGGTACACGAGTTACCCCCGAGAAACTGAAACAGGCGGGTTTATACAAAGGTAAACTACCTCTGAAGATATTGGGTGATGGCGAATTGTTGCGACAACTCACAGTTGTAGCACATAAGTTTAGCAAAAAAGCGAAAGAAGAGATAGAAAAGATGGGCGGTCAGATAGAAATACTTGAGTGATGTTTGGTAGATTTCGTGACATATTTAAGATACCGGATCTACGAAATAGGATACTTTTTACGCTTGCATTACTTGCAGTTTATAGATTAGGGGGGCACATCCCATTACCGGGTGTGGATACCAAGGCGTTGTTGAGCTTCTTCGCTGGTGCGAGAGGTACAATACTTGGGTTATACGATATCTTTGTAGGTGGTAACCTCGCTAATGGTACAATATTTGGGCTTGGCATAATGCCGTATATTAGTGCATCCATTATATTACAGTTGTTGGGTGCAGCAGTACCTTACTTCCAGAGATTGATGAAGGAAGGTGAAGAGGGTAGACGTAAAATCACGCAATACACACGTTACCTTACAGTAGCTATAAGTACTTTACAGGGGTTTGGGATAGCAGTGATGTTAGAGAACCTCCGTACCCCCAGCGGTGTAGTGGTGGTGAATCCTGGGCTTAGATTCAAATTCTTAACAGTGCTCACACTTGTTGCGGGTACAATATTTATAATGTGGTTAGGTGAGCTCATAACCGAGCGTGGTATCGGAAACGGTATCTCACTCATAATAATGGTAGGGATTATTGCAAGGTTTCCAAACTATTTTATACGGACGTTACAGATGGTAAGGGTGGGGTTAAGTCCGGTTGCCGTATTTGTGGTGTTAGTGACGTTCTTCTTACTTACGTTAGCACTTGTGTGGGTGACACAAGCGCAACGTCGTATACCGGTACAGTATGCACAACGTGTGGTAGGTAGAAGGATATACGGGGGGAGGAGCACACATATACCATTAACCATGAATACAGCAGGCGTTATCCCTATAATTTTTGCACAATCTGCACTTATGCTACCGGCAACGATGGCACGCTTCTTTTCTGCCAACCCCATTGCACAGGAAGTTGTCAACATACTTAACCCACAGAGCTGGATCTATAACCTAATTTATACAGGATTGATAGTGTTCTTCGCATATTTCTACACAGCTATAGTGATAAATCCGCAGGACTTGGCCGATAACCTAAAGCGTTATGGCGGATTCATACCAGGGGTACGACCTGGTGAGAAAACTGCTCAATATATAGACCATGTTCTAACACGTATAACGCTACCGGGTGCATTGTTCTTCGCATTTGCAGCAATAGTACCAACCTATATAACAGCTAAACTTAATGTACCATTCTATTTCGGGGGTACCTCACTCATAATTGTGGTGGGGGTTGCACTCGATACCTTACGTCAGATAGAGGCACACCTTGTTATGCGGCACTATGAGGGTTTCTTACACAGGGGTAGAATAAGAGGTAGACGCGGATGAATATTGTTATCTTAGGGCCACCAGGTGTAGGTAAAGGTACACAGGCAGTGAGGTTGGCACAAATGGGTTGGATACATATCTCAACTGGCGATATACTACGTGAGAGCATAGAAAAGGGTGACACACTTGGCAATAAAGTAGCACAATATGTACATAGGGGTGAGTTGGTCCCCAATCACCTAATTGTGGAGGTACTTAAGCAAAAGCTACAGGAGATCGATTGCAATTCCAACATCGTGCTGGATGGCTTCCCACGTAATGTCGAGCAGGCCAGGGCACTTGAGGGGTTGATTAAAGTGGATAAAGTATTATATTTAAAATGTGACGACGAACAGATCATTAAAAGGTTAACCGCAAGACGAATATGTCCACGATGTGGTGAGGTTTATAATATTATAACTAAACCACCCAGTGATAATATGAGATGTGATAAGTGTGGAAGCTCACTTATACAGCGGGAAGATGATCGTGAGGATGTAATACGTAAGCGGTTGGAAGTATATCATCGTGAAACTGCACCGTTGGTTGAATATTATCGAAGAAATGGGCTACTGGAAGAGATAGATGCAACTGGTACAATAGATGAGGTTTTTGACCAAATTCGTGAAAAAATAGAAGAATGGGCAAAAAGAAAATGATACAAATGGAAGGTACAGTCAAAGAGGTGTTGAAGGGTGGGCTATTCCGTGTAGTACTTGATAATGGATTGGAGGTGCTTGCACATAGCTCAGGTAAGATGCGTATGCATTTTATTAGGATTGTGGAAGGTGACCGCGTACGGGTTGAACTTAGCCCTTATGATTTAACACGTGGACGTATTATATACAGGTTTTGAGGAGGTAAAATGAAAGTTAGAGCTTCCGTTAAAAAGCGTTGTAGGGATTGCAAGATTGTGCGTAGGAAAGGTATTGTCCGGGTAATATGTAAAAAGAATCCAAAACATAACCAAAGGCAGGGCTGATGGCACGTATAGCAGGACGTGATCTACCACCAAACAAGAGGATAGAGATTGCACTCACCTATATCTATGGGATTGGATTGTCACGTTCACGCAAGATACTGGAAGCTACGGGGGTGGACCCTGATAAAAGGGTGAAAGATCTGACCGAAAAGGAGATAGAATTACTACGTAAGGAGATAGAAGGTAAATACAAAGTTGAAGGTGCACTACGTGCAGAGGTGAGGGATAACATTAAAAGACTGATAGCGATAAGGTGTTGGCGTGGCTTAAGACATGAAGCCGGTTTGCCAGTACGGGGGCAACGTACACGGACGAATGCACGTACACGCAAGGGGCCACGAGGTGCACAAATAGGTAAACGTAAAAAGAGCTAATAGGAGATAAAATGGCACGCCGTGGTGGATCTAAGAAGTTAAAGAAGGTGCCAGTTGAGGGTATAGTACATATCCATACCACTTTTAACAACACAATAGTAACGGTTACGGATAAGGAGGGTAACGTAATAACGTGGGCAAGCGGTGGTACCATAGGGTATAAGGGGACAAAGAAGGGGACACCATTTGCAGCTGGATTAGCCGCGCGTGAGGTTGCACGTAAAGTATACGATGCGGGTATGCGACGTGTGGAGATATGGATAAAGGGGCCAGGTCCCGGGCGAGAGACCGCCGTCCGTGCAATACATGGTGAAGGGCTTGAGGTCACTGCTATAAGAGATAAAACCCCTATACCACATAATGGGTGTAGGCCACCCAAAAAACGGAGAGTGTGATGGCAAGATACACTGGACCAAAATGTCGTCTATGTAGGCGTGAAGGTGTTAAACTGTATCTTAAGGGTGACAAATGTTATAGTGAGAAGTGTCCACTTGAACGCCGTAGACCCGGCCCGCCGGGCGAGCGTCCCAAGAAGATCATAAAGAAACCCACTGGTTATGCGTTACATCTGCGTGAGAAACAGAAAGTACGTCGCCACTATATGGTATCAGAGACACAATTTAGACGCTACTTCGAGATGGCAGAAAGGATGGAGGGCGATACGGGTGAACTACTCTTCCAGCTACTCGAGAGGCGGCTCGACAATGTAGTGTATAGACTCAAATGGGCACCTTCACGTGCAGCAGCACGGCAGCTGGTAGCACATCGACATGTATTAGTTAATGGGAGAAGGGTTAGCATACCGTCAATACTTGTGCGTGTGGGAGATAAGATTGAGTTACATCCCGATAGTAGAGACATACAGCCGGTACAGTTGGGATTGAAACAGGATCGTGATATACCAAGTTGGTTGCAGCTCGACGGTGATCAGTTTACTGCAAAGGTGGTAGCATTGCCCACACTCGCAAACGTGGACATACCTGTTAACCCCGGTATGATAATTGAATTCTATTCTAAATAATTGGAGGGTATATGAAGTTTGTAAGATATAAATTACCAGAGAGAATTGAAATCCTGGAACATACTCCATCCTATGGTAAGTTCCTCTTTACACCACTTGAAAAAGGTATGGGTTGGGCGATAGGCAATGCACTAAGGAGGGTGCTTTTGTCGTCAATACCTGGGGCAGCGATAACCGCGTTACGGATCGATGGTGTATCACATGAATTCTCGTCACTCGAAAACATACGCGAAGATGTACCTGAAATTATACTCAACCTTAAGAAGGTAAAGTTAAAGCTGACGGAGGTCTTCGAGACCACATTGAGGCTGGAGGTACAGAAGAAAGGTGAAGTGAAAGCTAAGGATTTAAAAGGTGATCACCATGTGGAGATCGTGAATCCCGATCAATATCTATTTACGGTGGTTGAGGACCTCGAGCGTCCATTACGGATGGAGATGGAAGTGACTACTGGTCGAGGTTATACGCCGCTCGAGTATTTGAGACGCAAAAATGCACCTGTAGGCACTATATTTATAGATGGATTGTATTCACCCGTCACAAGGGTGACCTTCGAGGTTGGCACTACACGTGTGGAGGAACGTGTGGATTATGATGAATTAACCATGGAGATATGGACTGATGGCAGGGTTGACCCTAAATCAGCGCTCGTGGCAGCAAGTAAGTTGCTCATATTACATATGGAAAGGATATCAGAGCTTGAGGCTGTACCGGTTGAACTCGTGAAGGGGCTCACAAAGGAGGAAGAAGAATTTCTACGTAAGATACAACAACCTATTGATACACTCAAAGATATAATAAGTTCACGTACCCTGAAAGCACTTAAGGATGCAGGGATTGAAACCGTTAGTGACCTCATACAGTATTCCGAGGAAGAGATTTACCAAATACCCAATATTGGACGTAAGTCGATCGATCAATTGAAGGCAGCACTGGGTATGCTGAATCTTGCCCTCGGTATGCAGCTTGAGGAGAAGTTCAAAAAATATATAATAGAGAAGTGACATGCGTCACAAAGTGAAACGCATCAAATTGAGTCGGCACCTCGACCATAAGCGTGCTCTATTGCGTAACCTTGTAGCTGCATTGTTCACACATAAAGCTATTGTCACCACAGAGGCGAAGGCACGTGCGGCACGCTCGCTTGCGGAACGGTTGATACATATCGCCAAAAGGGGAGACCTGGCTGCCCGTAGGGAAGTATTGGCGAGGTTACCACAACCAGATATCGTAAGGCATCTCTTTGACGTTATAGTGCCAAAAGTACGTGAGAGGGAAGGGGGTTACACTCAAATATTACACTATGGGATAAGGAAGAGCGACGGTGCACGTCTTGTCCTCTGGAAGTTGACCGACTTCGAGAAAGAGGTGACAACCAAACCAGAGGAAAAATCCGCCAAACAAGGAGCATGATGCGGAAGGTTGCATCTTTGTTATTTTTGTTTTGGATAGGTTCGTTATTTGCAGAGGTGAAGATTGGGTTCATTAACTCACAAAGAATACTGGATGGATATCGTGGCAAAGAGACATTACTAAATGAATACAATAGACGTAAGCAAGAATGGGAGGCAAAGGCACAACAGATGCAAACCGAAATACGCGATATGTACAATGCCTTAGAAGAGCAACGTGCAATGCTATCCGAAGAGGCGTTTGATAGAAGGCTCTCAGAAATCCGTCAGAAGGAGGCTGAATATCAACAATTCTTACAGGAAGTGTTTGCCCCAGGTGGTAAGCTTGAGCAACTCTATAGCGAGGTGATGGATCCCTTCATACGTAGGGTGAAGGAGATAACCCAGAGAATAGCACAGGAGGAGGGTTATACGGTGATACTCGATCTTGCCAGCGGTATGGTACTTTACTATGATGAGAAAGACGACCTTACCCAGAAGGTGCTCAACGAGCTAAATGCTGAGTTTGTACAGGCTGAAATAGATACAACACCATCGTTGCTCGGTAAGCCACGTTTCTGGGTGTTTAAATTCAAAGAGTTGGACGATGAAAGCAAGCGGTTAGGGTTAGGTAGCAAGATGGCGAGCTTCATGAAGGCCGCTATCGCAGTCATCGGTAAATATGAGATAGCTGAAAAGGATCGTATCAACAGCGCCATAGGGGATGCAGGGCTTATAGGTAAGAGGGAAGAGGACTTCGATTTCCACGATGCATTGGAGGTGGGTAGGTTGGTACCACTTGATCTGGTCATTATTGGTGAAGTTAGCACATCGGGTGGTGTAGTCACCGGCAAATGTAAAGTTATAAGTGTAAAAGAGGAGGCTGTGATAAGTGAGGTTGAAGAGACCATGACGGGTACGTCTGAGGAGGCTATAAAGACGCTTGTCTCGAAGATGGTGGAGAAAATACAGTTTCCATGAAAGTAAAAGATATAGCAGATATACTGGATGGTGAAGTAGATGGTGACCCCGAGCATGAGATCAAAGATATAGCACCTGTTGACGAAGTTGACGAAGATACGATCGCTGTATTACGTAAGGAGGAGGATTGGCATAAGATTAAAAAGAAGGCTGGCGCTGTAGTGATCCCACCTAATGTAGTACCAGACCGCAAGTTAAGCTATAGTTTCATAAGGGTTAAAAATACAGAGGTTGCCTTTGTGCGGCTCGTTGAGCTATTTTATCCAAGGGAGGTACCACAGCCCTCCATAAGCCCAATGGCATACTTAGGTGAGGTCAAGTTAGGCAAAAATGTGCACATAGGTGCATATACATGGATAGGGGATGCGGTTGAGATAGGTGATCGTACCGTCGTACATCCGTTCGTATACATTGCAGGGGGTACCAAGATAGGTGCTAACACTGTAATATATCCAGGTGTCGTAATCTATCCACGTGTTACAATAGGGTCGAATGTCGTGATACATAGTGGTACAATCATCGGTAGCCCCGGTTTTGGCTACGTAAGGTGTGAAGATGGATGGTTACATATACCACAGGTTGGCGGTGTAGTTATCGAGGATGACGTTCATATAGGGGCAAATGTCACCATAGATAGTGGAACGTTACGACCTACTCATATCGGTAAAGGGGTTAAGATCGATAATCTCGTCCAAATCGCACATAATGTGAAGATAGGTGAGAACACGGTTATTGCGGCACAAACCGGTATCGCAGGTAGCTCAGAGCTCGGCAACTGGGTGATGTTGGGAGGGCAAGTGGGTATCACTGACCATGTGAAGTTAGGCGATGGTGTTATGGTAGCTGCACAGTCAGGTGTTACGAAGAGTGCACCACCGAATACTAAGCTGTTTGGTTATCCCGCACGTGAATATAATAAAGCACGACGTACCTATGCGATATTGTTTGAATTACCGCAAATTGCACGTAAAGTGAAAGAACTGGAGAAACGGTTAAAAGAATGAGAGGTATGAAGATTTTTACACCACTCGAACAGAAGCTTCTACTTATATTGCTGGCAGGTGTATTCGTAGGGGTTATAGTGTATTGGCTAAAGCTAAAGGAAAGCCCAGTGGTGAGTGAGTTCGTAATTGAAACCATCGGCACATCTGTAGATACTATAAAAGAAGGTGAATCGAATATCCATATGGTATCACAAAAGAAGGTTAACCTCAATACCGCTACGTTTGAGGAACTTTTGAGCCTACCAGGTGTAGGCCCCACCATTGCAAATGAGATCATAAAATATCGTGAGAAACATAAATTTACAAAGATAACAGATATAATGAAGGTACCGGGGATAGGTAAGAAGAAGTTTGCAAGACTAAAAGATTTGATATGTGTAAATGAACGATAAACCCAAAGACGCAAAGATAATCTGTAGGTGTGAAGATCTCACAGAGGATGAAATCATAAAATATATTGAACAGGGCTACCATACGCTCGAGGAGATTAAGAGAGCTTCACGTGCAGGCATGGGACACTGTCAGGGTAGGACCTGTCAAAGATTGATCGCACAAATCATTAGCAAGAAACTTGGTATTCCACTGGAAAATATAAAACCACCTACGGCACGTCCACCTGTAAAACCTATACCTATTAAAGCTATTCTAAACTTAAAACGTAAAGATACTACACAGGATTAACGACCTACACCGCTGTAGGTGAAGCCCAACTCTTTCATAACTCTGGGTTCGAGGAGGTTTACCCCATCAATTATTATAGGGGTGGACATACCCTTCTTAAGGCGTCGATAATCGAGTTGCTTGAACTCCTCCCATCCTACTAATAGGAGTAATAGATCTAAATCTTTGAATTCATAAGGAGTGGCACAATACTCAATATCGGGGAGTATGGTTTTGGCTTCATCCATGGCCATTGGATCATAAGCTTTTATTAATGCACCCCCCTGTTTCAACAGTTTCACTATCCTAACAGCGGGTGAGTTACGTATGTCCTTGGTACCTGGTTTAAAAGATAGCCCCAACACACCGATTGTTTTCCCATAGAGGATACCACCAAGTGCCTTCTTTACTTTCCACACTATGGACTGTATTTGTTCCTCGTTTCTTTCGAGTATGGACTTTAAAAAGCGTGGCTCATAGTCATAGGATTGTGCCATGTGGATGAGCGCTTTCAAATCTTTTGTAAGACATGGTCCACCAAACCCTATACCGGGGGAGAGATATCCATCGCCTAACCTGGGATCATAGCTTAACCCTTTTATGACATTTTTGATATCAGCGCCTACTCTTTCTGAGATCGTAGCTATCTCATTTATAAACGATATGCGGGAAGCAAGAAAGGCATTTGCTGCATACTTTATCATCTGTGCATCTATTGGTGGGGTTATGAGGATCGGTGTTGATAATGGTTTATAAAGTTGAGCCACAACCTGAGCCGCTTGCTTGTTGTCTGCTCCTATGACCACTCTGGAGGGTTTGAAAAAGTCATGGATTGCATTCCCTTCACGCAGGAATTCGGGGTTAACCACGAGATCGAAATCTTTACCTTCCTTACGTTTTTGTGACAGTATGTTCCTGATGAGGTCGACGCTCCCCACAGGGACGGTACTTTTTATCACGATGATCTTATAGTTATTTATTGATTCACTTAACCCATGTGCTACATCTATTATCTGAGAGAGATCAGCTTCACCAGTATCTTTAGTTGGTGTACCCACAGCTACGAAGATGATGGAAGATGACCTAACTGCTTCGTTTAAGTCTACCGTAAAGGTGAGCCTATGTCGGTTTTTACGTAGTAGCTGGTCCATACCTGTTTCATAAATGGGTGAGATGCCGCGGTTTAATGCCTTGATCTTCTCGTCATCAACGTCCACCCCGATAACTTTATGCCCTAACTCAGCAAACCCTACTGCTGTGGTAAGCCCCACGTAACCCAACCCTATAACAGATAAAGTTTGTGATGTGGGACTGTGGTTCATAGTTGCACTTGTTTCAGCCAACCTCTGTTTTTCACATGCCACTCTACGGTCATTTTTAATCCGTCCTCTATACCTATACGGGGTTGCCAACCCAAAAGCTTATTTGCTTTCGATATATCAGCCCAGCTTGCTTTCATATCTGCTACATGGAATGGTTTATGTTCTATTTTTGCTTTTTTGTTGAGAAGCTTCTCAATCAACGAGATAATGTATTTCAGGGAGTAAGGTTTGTTACCGCCACCTAAATTTATTATCTCATAACCTACGTTTTTGAGCGCCTTTATTGTGCCTTCAGCAATGTCATCCACATAAGTGAAGTCACGACTCTGCGAACCATCTCCAAATAGTTGGAGGGGTGTCCCTTCATCTATCCATTTGATGAACCTAAATATACTCATATCGGGACGGCCAGCTGGCCCATAAACCGTGAAATATCTAAGAATGGATACATCAATCCCATATAAAGAGTGGTAAGTATAAGATAGAACTTCTGCCGCTTTTTTCGATGCAGCATAAGGAGAGATAGGTGTGTTGACAGGTAGGTCCTCCTTGAATGGCATATTTTGTCCTGCATATAGGGAAGATGTGGATGCAAGGACAAATTTTCTTATGTCAAATTCTTTACAGAGTTCCAACAGGTTAAGTGTACCAAGCGTGTTGGTGGTGAAGTATATGTGTGGATTTTCCACCGAGGCTCTTACACCAGCACGTGCAGCTAAATTTATGACAGCATCGAATTTGTACTTCTGGAATAATGAGCGTAAGGCTTCGATATGTTCGATGTCAAGCTTGTGGAACGTAAAATTGGCGAATCTTTCCAGTTGATTCAACCGCCATTGCTTAAGTCTTACATCGTAGTGGTGATTTAAGTTGTCGATACCAACCACTGTGTAGCTATATTCTAACAACTTTTCACAAGTCTTCCAACCTATAAAACCAGCCGCTCCCGTAACTAATATAGACCCCATAAGATGATTTCTGAATGTTTTAAGATACTAAACTATATTAATCGTCAAGTTAGATTGACTTTACTGAAAACCCCATAAAATAGAAGCAAATGGCTACAGAGAAGCTGAAAGTATGTATATTCAAAGGGGATAAGGTGAAGATAGAGCTTCGGAAGCCCATTAAATTCGGTAATCAAAAGCTACGTGCCGGGGTTTGGGAAGTAAGGAGCGAGATACTGAGTTCACCCCATATTGACTACTTTCTGGTAGTAGGTGAATCTGCCGAAAAGGATAGATTAGCAAGCACAATAAAAGAGTTTGAATCACGTGGCTATTCATCAAGTGTGATCAAATATAAAGGTATATGGTTTGCAGGTATAGGGCCGTTTCGGGTACCGGATCCGTTGCAGATATTGTCGCATCACAGTGTGTACTTCTTTCCCGAGGTGAAGCGTCCAGCTATAGCCAAGGTGATCGCCCGCAATATAAGCGATGGTCGAACAGTGCAGTTAGCTCAACACTTTTATGTATCACCAGGGGAGCCATTCGATCTCATCATATATAATAAAGTGGGTCGTGGGTTCCATTTTGAGTTTGAAGAGAGGCAGAGTTATGAAGGTGAGATCGAATTCACTATCGGTTATGATGGTAAACTTCTTCTTATTAATCATATAGAGCTCGAGAGATATCTTGCGAGTGTGATATCGTCGGAAATGCTGGTATCACTCCCAATGGAGGCGTTGAAGGCGCAAGCTGTGGTTGCCAGAAACTGGTTACTTACGGCAGCCATCAAACACCATATAGGGGAGCCTTTTGATGTATGTAACGATGATCATTGTCAGGAATATCGCGGTATAAGAGATGGGAACAATATTGCCCGTAAGGTGATAGATGAGACCCGCGGTGAGGCGCTCTACTATAAGGGTAAACTTGTGGATACGAGGTTTGCGAAGGTATGTGGTGGTGTAACCGAGGAGTTTAATAACGTATGGGGTGAAACCTTTTACTCATGCTCGATATTCGATGGCCCCGGTACGTATAATATGGATCTGCAAAAAGAAGATAATTTCAGGTTATGGATAGAACAGCCACCACCTGCGTATTGCAACACACAGGGTGATACTGAATATTTCGAATACGGTAGAAAGTACTTCAGGTGGTACGAAACAATCGACCCATATGCATTGCGTGAGATTATTAACAACAAGACTGGCATAGATATAGGGTATCCAGTACGGGTCAACCCCTTAAGACGTGGTAGATCTGGCCGTATATTACAGTTACAAATAAAGGGAGAAAAGGGGACACTCGATGTGACGGGTGAGCTTAAAATACGAGCAATACTGTCGCCCACGTATTTGCCAAGTTCTGCATTCTATGTGAAATACAATGGACAACAGTTCATATTGAGAGGAGCAGGTTGGGGCCACGGGGTTGGAATGTGTCAGGTAGGGGCAGCTAAGTTAGCATCTATAGGATGGAATTACAGGCAGATACTTTTACATTATTACCCAAATACGGAAGTTAGACAAATTCATGTCAAAAAGGAGGAGGGATGCGTGTCATAAAGGTAAAAGACTACGAACGTTTGTCTAAATTGGCTGCTAAAATAGTAGCTACTCTGATACGAGAAAAGCCAGACGCAGTGCTGGGGTTAGCTACCGGTAATACGCCGTTGGGTTTGTACCGTGAACTCATACGTATGCACAAAGAAGAGGGGCTCGATTTCTCACGAGTGGTTACGTTTAACCTCGATGAGTACATAGGGCTACCCAAGAACCATCCACAAAGCTATCACCATTTCATGTGGGAGAATTTCTTCCACCATGTGAATATAAATCCATCCAACGTGCATATACCAGATGGTAACGCTCCCAATATACGGCAACATTGTGACTGGTATGAAGCTCGTATACGTAAGTTCGGTGGCATAGATCTACAGATATTGGGTATAGGGCGTGATGGCCACATAGGGTTTAATGAACCTGGGTCATCTTTAGGGTCACGTACTCGTATAAAGACGTTGCTCGAAGTTACACGTAGAGATAATGCGAGATTCTTCGACGGCAAGATCGAAAATGTACCCAAATACGCAATCACGATGGGGATAGGTACGATTTTGGATGCAAAGGCGATATTGTTGTTAGCAAGTGGTGAATCCAAAGCAGATGCAATTAAAAAGGCGGTAGAAGGCCCTATAACAGCGATGGTGCCTGCGAGTGTGCTACAATTGCATCGTGACACCACAGTTATAGTAGATGAGGCAGCTGCTAAGTATCTGGAACTACCATGGGAAACAGAAGAGGATTACGAACGTGTGGAGTCACTTTTCGGTTGATATAACAGACGAAGTATGAGGATACCACCGATTATCATAGCGAGCAACCCAGTATAAAACCGCCATATAACCACGTAAAGACCAAGAAGATGCGTGGGACATATAAGACGCCAGAACCCGAATCCACCAGCTTCTGCTACACCGGTTGATCCAGGTGTCGGTATAAAAAGTAACAAGTACGACAGTATTATCTGTATTACAAAAGTTGTCAAAAAGGGTGGATCAACACCTAACCCTTTGAATAAGACATAAGGTATGGTAAAAAATGCACAACGTGCAATAAGGGTCGTACCGAACGAAAGTAGGAAAAATAGTTTACCATGGGTGAAAGTCTGTTTAATAGCAACCCGTAACTTTTGTAGCTCATTATATACGCGGGAGAACTTACCTTTTGACCACCTTTTGGGCATAAAAAGGAATACAATAAATAGTATTACAAGAAGCAAGACAATTATGCCTACGTAACTGCCAGCCCTTACAACGAAACGACCGCGTAGCAATTCTTTCTCTAAGAGTATAATCGGTATAAATAGGGGTAAGATCAATACGTTAAGTATCGCACGCATGATAATCACATTGCCGGCCTCACCGAGGTTAAGCCCATCCCGGTGTAGTACATAGAGTTGAAAAGGTACACCCACAACACCGGTCGGTACTATGGTAAGGAAACAGCCCCCGAAATAGAATTCGGATGCCGTACGTAACGATATGGGTTTACCCATGGCACGACCCAGCACCTGTACACGTAGGAGTTCAAAATAATAGAACGTAGCTGTCACCAACAGTGCAAGCAGAAAGTATAGGGGGGAAAAGTTTCTGAACGCCTGTAAGGTGTCTTTACCTGTAGTGAAGACAAGTACCACGATTATGCTCACAACAGTTATGATGAGAAAAATACGTAACCACCGTACTATTAGGTTGCGTTTGGATTGAAGTATGGTTAACTTATCTTCCATTTAACCTGCGTTTAACTAATACCCCATATATAACTGAACTTGATATGCTTGAAACTGATACACCAAGTGGTAACGCAACAAGTCCCAACCTACCCACAAACGTAAGTGCTACACCAAGATGTATGGCCACCCCTATTAGGGTAACTTTAAGTGGCGTCGTGGGTTCCTTCAATGCATAAAATATAGATGAAAATGTGCGATTGAGCGTCATCCCCAGTATAGCAAACGAGTAAAAGCGTATGACACGTGAGGTATGGTACGTATCTACTGCAGTGAATGCACCATGTTGGTAAACGATACGACATAATGGATGTGCGAATATCAACAGCAAGGTAATAGCGGCCACACTACAGAGTATGCCGAATTTCAACACTTTATGTAGATCTTGTGTTATCGAACCAGTATCCGCAAATTGGCGCGTAAAAGTGGGTATACCAACATTTGCTATCGTTACACCTATCATACCAACAGGTAAATATATAAATCTAAATGCATACTCAAGGTACGAGATAGAACCTACCGCCAAAAAGGATGCGATAATGGTGTTGATGATGCTGCTCAATCGTAAAACCAGAAACGATATAACCACGGGCAACATAAGACGTAACATACGACGTACGGTGGGATCGCTGAAGATGGGATAAGGTCGAAACCTATAACCATGCGATTTCAAAAAATGGTATTGGAGGGTAGCCTGACCGATACCACCGATAAGCACCCCTATAGCGATACTATACACACCGATGTATTTAGCAAATATAACAGATGTTGCGATTATGCCGATATTGAATAATACAGGTGCAATACCTGTGACAAAGAAACGCGAGAAGTAGTTCAATATCCCCATAAAAAACGTAGCTACCACCATTATTGGAAGGAAAGGCGACATCATCCGTGTGAGGCGGGTGGCAAGGTTGAACCTAAACGTATCGTGATAGAAGCCTGGACTTATTATACGTACGAGATAGGGTGCAAACAATGCTGTAAATATGGATATAATCAGCGCTGTTGTGAGTACAGTACATATGGCGGTATTGGCAAACCGATATCCAGCTTGCTGGTCGGATTTTACCTTATCTGTAAATAATGGTACGAACGATGGTATGATGCTACCTTCGGCTAACATCTCACGTGCAAGGTTAGCTATACGGAAGGATACCCAAAATGCGTCAAGGCTGGCAGATGCACCAAAGAAGTGTGCGATGACGATTTCGCGAATAAACCCGAATGCTCGCGATATACCGGTACCCAAGCTGAAGCCAAACAGCTTACGATACATTAGATTAATGGGTCATAGCCACCAGGGTGAAAAGGATGGCATTTAGATATACGGATGATGCCCTTGATTATACCCTTGAGTAAACCGTATTTCTTGATCGCTTGGTACGTGTATTCGGAACAGGTTGGATAGAATCGGCAATGTCGTGGCAATATGGGGGAGATGAAATTCTGATAAAACCTAATCAGCAGAAGTGCTATCTCCTTCATCAGCTGCTATTTGGTTGAGTAAATCAACAAGCTCATGGTATAGTGTACGAAAATCCTCATGTAAGACACTTTCAGTTCCTACAATCATCAGGTGCACATTTTTGAGCCGCCACTTCTCACGACGATAGATCTCACGTAACCTACGTTTGATACGGTTGCGATCGACTTTGCGTTTCACCTTCTTTGAAACTGCAAACCCTGCCTTGCGGTCGGGCCTACCTGTTAAATAGTGTATAACCATATGGTTACCACTGATGGTTTTACCTTTTGTAAAGACCTCTAGTATCTGCTTGCGTCTCTTTAAACGTTCCTCCTTGGGTAAACGTTCGTCACGTCTACACGGTAAGCCGTTTCCTGCCAACACGTCTACGACGTTTGATAATAGCTCTACCGCTTCTTGTGCGCATACGTGCACGAAATCCATGCGTACGTTTGCGTTTGATGCGACTGGGTTGATAGGTTCTTTTGGGCATCTTAACCTCCGTTTGTTAAATATAGATAAATGGACAGAAAATCAATATATAAGCTGGCGAATATGGGTTCATGTGTTAATTTTATAGCAATGAAAGGATGCTATGTATTGCTGGTGGAATTACCCAGAGATATCAAAACAACAGTAGGTAAGCTCGGCAGCTTAACATTTGCACGTGGTTACTACGCATATGTGGGGTCAGCCATGAATAATATCGAGGTACGTGTGAAATACCACATATCCAACCATAAACGTAAACGCTGGCATATAGATTATCTGCTCGAATATGGACGGATTGTAGCAATCTACTATCGTGAAAGTGAATACAGGTGTGAATGTGAGCTCGCAGATGGGTTGAGGTCAAGATTCAAACCCATCCAGAAGTTTGGTGCTACAGATTGTGGATGTGGAGGGCACCTCTTCTATAGTAAGGACTTATATGAATTGGTGCACTCAATGAGAGAGATGGGGTTAAAACAATATACGATGTAGAAAGGATAACATTCAAATAGGTTGACATTCGGGCTTTGCGATTAGTTTATAATTGCTCTGGGGGTGAAAGGTCTCGACAGGGGTGATCAGAGTAAAGGGAGCATGCCGAGTCGCCCGACTCGTAAAATCGGGCACTTTAAATAACTGCCGCCGAATATGCGGTTGCCTGATGATGAGCAGGCTTAACCTGTGGACCTACCCCCAAGGTCCACAGGGGATGGGTTAGGGGGTGGTCGTCCATACCTTTGATCCCGAGGTGGACGACGACACCAAAGGGATCTATCCCTTATGGTTCGGGGCCCAGCGGACCATAGGGGTAAAGCAAGCTGGGTCTAAGCATGTAGAGCCCTTTGCTCTGACACTTCTGGACGCGGGTTCGAGTCCCGCCACCTCCATTATCTCTAAGTTGGATGATACTCCTCAATTCCCTTTCTATTCATATGTTATAAGTGGTTGATTGACTTTTATCCATCACATGTTAAGTTTAATCAGGAGGTGATGATGGAGATCCATGAAATCATGGAGATATTGCCACATCGTTACCCATTCCTTTTGGTCGATAGGATCGTCGAGCTCGACGATAACCGTATTGTGGGTATCAAAAATGTCACCATAAACGAACCATTCTTCATCGGCCACTTCCCCGGTAACCCAATAATGCCAGGTGTGCTCATAGTTGAGTCTATGGCACAGACGGGTGGCATACTTCTATTAAAGAAGGTAGATAACCCCAAAGGTAAGTTGGTTTACTTTCTCGCTATTAAAGAGGCCAAATTTCGTGCCCCTGTACGACCTGGTGACACATTACGTAACGAGATGATACTGAAGAAGTTTACCCGTGGCGTATGTGTGATGGAAGGTAAGGCTTATGTAGGTAATAGGCTTGTTGCAGAGGGTGAGTTTATGGCCAAAGTGGTTGAGGTAAACGATGGGCAAGAAAAAGAAGATTAAATCCAAACCCACACCACCTACGCATAAGCTTACCTCACGCGAAAGGTGGTTTCCACTGATATTTCTGGGGTTAGCATTCGCCTTCTATTTGCCACATTTGGGATTATTTGTGGGTAAGTCGACACTGTTTGGTACAGATTTCCTTATCACGTATGGTGGTGCTGTTCGGGTACATGAATATATGCTTAAACACTTACATCAACCACTGTGGAATCCATACATAATGGGTGGTTATTCCACATTCACCGGCGGTATGGGTTACACTGATCCTTTACGTTATATACTCTTGCCATTACCGGTTTACGTGCGACATTTCTACTTCTTCTTCATATGTCTGTTTCTGGCAGGTTGGGGTATGTTCTATCTGCTAAGATATAGGTTAAAGTTTCAGTTATGGATCGCAGTAGTTGCCGGTATTGCATATGAGTTTACTGCGTTCGGTATAAGTCAAATGTATGGCGGACATTGGCCTAAACTTGCCAGCATGGCATGGCTCGCCTGGTGCTTTTCTGCGCTATTGTATGCGTTTGAGACACAAAAGGTACGCCATTTCCTCTTGTTGGCAGGTGCATGGGCGATGATGATGTGTGGCCACTTTCAGTTCGGTTATTACGCAAGCTATCTTATCGGTTTCTTCGTTATATATGAGCTCATACGTCATGCACGAGCGGGTAAACCAAGGGAGAGCGTTTCACTCGGCCTTAAGGTCATACTCGCCCTCATGGTTGTACTATGTGTGTTAGCACTGAGGTTTGGCCCCAGTTTGATACGACTGGAGACAGGTGTACGTGGTATAGAGCGTGGTTATGAATACGCCACCTCATGGGCGATGCCAACCTCTGAATTGGTCGACTTCTACAATCCACATTTCATGGGTATACTTGATAACTATTGGGGGACTAACTATTTCAGGCTGCATTCAAGGTATTTCGGTGTTATAGTGCTTGTGATATCGCTTTTCGGTATAGTAATGGGATGGCGACGTCACAGTTACGTGCGATTCTTTACCGGCGGTTTAATAGTATCAACTTTGTTGGCACTTGGTGGCCACACTCCATTATATAGGATACCATACCATATTTTGCCTATGGTGGACAAGCTACGTGGCCCCGACATGTGGTGGATAATAGGTGCATTTTCCGTTGTCATACTATTTGCATACGGGTTAAGGTTGATGTTGGAACATAAGC
>JAGGUB010000076.1 GCA_021158725.1 Caldifarciminota bacterium
GTAACATCAACCGCGCCATGGCGCCACCATGGTCGATATGGACCGAACAGAACGATAGCTTAGCACAACGTGATACCGGTATAATGCAGTTTTATGCTGAAAGCAACCAGGAGGTGCTGGATACGGTGATACAGGCGTATAAGGTGTCGGAGAAGGTGTTATTACCCAGCATGATAGTGTTGGCCGCATTTGTGTTATCACATACGTCAGAACCTGTGGAGATACCTGAGCAGGAGCTTGTGGATAAGTTCTTACCACCGTATCAGCCAAAGTATTACTTGGATCCCGACAACCCAGCTGCATTCGGTGGGCTCACAGGACCTGACTGGTACTTTGAGCTACGTTATCAGATACAGAAGGCTATGGAGGATGCGAAACATGTGATAAAGGAAGTGGATGACGAGTTTTACCAGTATTTTGGTCGCAGGTATGGGTTGATAGAGGAGTACAAAACCGAAGGTACCGATATACGGGTGGTGACAGCTGGCGATATAACAGGTACAACAAGGGTGATAGTGGATGAGCTACAGAAAAATGGCTATCCGGTGGGGTTAGTGAAGATACGGGTGTTTAGGCCGTTCCCTGACGAAGATGTAGTCAATGCACTTAAGGGTGCAAAGAAGGTGTTAGTACTTGACCGTAACATTAGTTTTGGCCATAGTGGGATATTCTTTCAGGAGGTGAAATCCGCCTTGTATAACCGTGCAGAGTACATACCGATGTGGGGATTTGTTACGGGGTTGGGTGGTAGAGATGTAACACCTGAGATGATAGAAGCTGCCATCCGCTACGTTATGGAGCACGATGAGCCACGTGACCTGCTGTGGTTAGGTGTGAAGAAACGTGACAGGAAGCTGATACATGAAGAGTGATCAGCTTCTTAACCGCGGAAATAGGCGTTTGGCGTTCAAGTAGGTGATTTCAGCAACCTCATCTGGGGTACGTTGCAGGATAGTAGCCAGCTGCTGGCAGATAAATTTGAGGTATGAAGGTTCGTTCCTTTTACCTCGATATGGGTGTGGTGTAAGAAATGGTGCATCTGTTTCCAGGACTATGTATTCAAGCGGTATGCGTTGAACCACTTCCTGTAACTTACGTGCGTTGGAGAATGTAATGACACCACCCACACCTATGTGCCAACCCATGGATACAAACTTATCAGCGACGGCGGGGCTACCGGAGAATGCATGCATTACACCACGTAGTGAGGGGAAGTTCTTCAAAACATTAAGTATATCCATGTACGCATTGCGTACGTGTAGGATGACGGGTAACCTGTAATCGACTGCTATCTGGAGTTGCTTCTCGAGTACCTGCAGCTGCTGTGCACGTGGTGAATAGTCTTTGTAAAAGTCGAGCCCTATCTCACCTATAGCAACCACATGGGGTGAACCTGCCCACCTGCGGAGCGAGGATTCAACCTCATCCGACCATGTCTTTGCATCATGTGGGTGTATACCCACAGCTGGTGGTAACATGGGGTATTTGCGGTAGAGCTGGATGGCACGTTTGGAGGAGTTCAGGTCATACCCTACGTTTATGATAAGCTGGACACCAGCTTTGACTGCACGTGCAAGTACGGGTTCGAGGTCGCGGTTGAATTCAGGCCCCTGCAGGTGTGCATGTGTGTCGATGAGTCGCATCCTATAAAGTAAGGTTGAACTTCCAGTAAACAAGCTATTATCGGAGTGATCTAATTGACGGCTCTTTCAAAATGCGGACAGGTACTGATGGGCAGGTTCTGGGATTCAAGAAATTCAACATCTCGGTATGCAAAGCTTTGAGTGGTGAAGTAAGCATGAATATATCAATCATTGGAGTTTCTGGTGATGCGGGATTAGGCATGAGCTTCTTTGTCCTCGGATCTACCACGAGGTCTAATACCTCCAAAACCACCTGCCCTATAAGAGGTTGTGAACTTTCTTCTTCACATATAACATCAAAAGTTCCTTCTCGTCCAAAAATTTCTATTACTACAGCTCTGTAAACAGGCTTCATTTCTATCTTATTATTTGCATATCTCACTTTTACATCACGAACTTTCCTTAATTCGAGTTCACGCACTATATCCTGGGGTAACACCACCATTGTGGCTCCTGTATCGATGAGTGCATCTATCTCTGTGGATTTGCTCGGTTCAAACACATTTGTTATCTTAACTCTTTCGATTACCTTACCCATTTTGCTTCTTTCACTATGGATTATAGTTATAACATTAGGCATGTCAAGCATCTTTTAAAACCTTGTCATAAGATATAGCGAAAAAGCAAAAGGTTAAGGGCGATGGCTTCATTATCATTAACTAGAATACGAAAAGAGATGATTTGGTTTTCCTCCCTTCTTCCTTGTGCGGGCAAGTCGAAAGACGCCCTGAATGAGTTTGAAACAGCGTCAAAATGGCTCACCGCAATTTATAGAGGAACTCGGTGTTGATGGCGGGAGCGAATGGACGGTTGAGTTTCGTACGATTTAAATAAGGTGGGAACCATAAAAGTTCGCAATCAACCGATAGCAGGCGACCGGATAGACCACGGTAGAGGAGGCCCAACCTTGGATGTATATCGATGATGGTTTTGGAATCATTACTCCCGAGGGTTGACATGACCCCGAACCCAGCCGCAAGCAGTGGAGTTAATATTTCCGCTACAGCGGTGTAACGGATGTCAACCTCACTACGTAGTAATAAACCGTGGGATATGGGGAAACCGCCCACCGATAAACTGGTACTTATGTGTTCGGTATGGTCAACTGTCACCACGAGTGATGGTATTATCGCACCCGTTACAGTGATACGTACACCTAACCATAAAGATGAAATTAAGGTTAGCAGTATCATGGATCCTCCTTCAGCTCAAAAATATCCTCCACCTTAAGGCCAAAATATTTCGCTATCTTCAACGCAAGTAAGACCGATGGCGTATACTTGCCTTTCTCAATAGCGATTATCGTTTGACGTGATACACCAACAGCCTGCGCAAGCTGCTGCTGCGTCACCTCACCATGCAAGAACCTCACCCTACGTAGATGACATATAAGCTTCATCATGACAATATACCAAACAACCATCTTATGTCAAGTGAACCTAACATCATGTGAATTATGCTTTACATAAGTGTATCGGGGTTGTGTATTTGCCTGCGATAGTTATTTTACACTATGGCGAAAGCGTTGTTCTCCGGTAATGAAGCTATCGCACGTGGTGCATACGAAGGTGGTTGCCTCGTAGCGTGCGCATATCCCGGTACCCCCAGTACTGAGATTCTGGAGAATATTTCCAAGTATCCCGAGATCTATTGTGAATGGTCGACCAACGAAAAGGTGGCACTCGATGTCGCGATGGGTGCATCGTTTGCAGGTGCACGTGCATTGGTAGCAATGAAGCACGTAGGGCTCAACGTAGCAGCTGATCCACTGTTCTCTGCTGCATACATAGGGACAACTGGTGGCCTTATAATAGTGACAGCGGACGACCCCAGCATGCACTCATCGCAGAACGAACAGGATAATCGCAACTACGCACGTGCAGCTAAGTTGTTGATGCTTGAACCCTCCGACAGCCAAGAAGCCAAGGAGTTTGTCAAAATAGGGTTTGACCTAAGTGAGAAGTTCGACCTACCCGTCCTGTTACGTATAACCACGAGGATAGCACATTCACGAAGTATTGTTGAGCTCAACGAGCGTGAAGCACATCCACCCACCGGTTATATCAAGGATATGCCGAAACGTAACCTTTTACCCGTGAACGCCAGACGTCGCAGGCTATATCTTGAGGAACGGTTACGTAAGGTGGAGGAGTTTGCCAACGTGTTCGAACACAACCGCATAGAGAGAGGGGATACAGAGATCGGTATCATTGCCAGCGGTGTCGCATATATGTATGCAAAGGAGGTATTACCAGAAGCTACGTTTTTGAAGCTATCACTCACATGGCCGTTACCTCGACAGCTGATACGTGAGTTCGCAAACATGGTGAAAAAGATCTATGTGATCGAAGAGTGTGATCCCTTCCTGGAGACCGAAATACGTGCGATGGGTATCAATGTCATAGGTAAGGAATTGCTACCCAACATCGGTGAACTCAACCCCACCATATTGCGTGAAGCTTTCAACAGAGATAAGAAAGAGTATGTTATGTTCGACGATCTACCGCCACGTCCACCAGTACTATGTCCTGGATGTCCGCATCGCGGTTTCTTCTACATGGTACATAAGCTTAACCTCTACGCTACGGGTGATATAGGGTGTTACACATTGGGTGCGTTCCCACCATTGGATGCCATGGATACCTGTGTCTGTATGGGTGCAAGCATCGGCAACGCATTGGGTATGGAGAAAGCCATACCCGAGCTTGCACGAAAAACGGTTGCAGTGATTGGTGACTCCACATTCTTACACACGGGTGTACCTGAGCTCATGGATGTGGTCTACAACAAGGGCAAAACCACAGTTGTTGTACTCGACAACCGTACGACTGCGATGACAGGGCATCAAGATCATCCCGGTACTGGTAGGACACTCATGGGTGAACAGACAAAATCCATCATGCCAGAAGATATCGCACGCGCAATGGGTATAGACGACATACATGTGGTGGATGCATATGACCTGGATGCTATCAAATCCGCATTACAGAAAGCAACCTCATACGATGGACCATCACTCATCGTCGTACGTGCACCATGTATATTCCTGGCACCAAGGAAACCACCATATGAGGTAGATACATCCAAATGTATCGGCTGTAGGCTATGCCTTGAACTCGGTTGTCCCGCTATCGTGCCAACCGATGACAAAGTACGTATCGATACACTTCTCTGTTACGGATGCGATCTGTGTAGACAGGTATGCAAGGTAGGTGCAATAAAGCCCAGTTCGAGCGATTAGTGTGTTAACCCATAAATCCTGACATACTTATCGATGATTGCGTCCCAACCATAATTTTCTATCAGGTGTGATTTGAAGCTTTCACCCATCAGCTTTATCATATCGGGTTGCCTTATGAAGCGTTCCATCCTATCAGCCAGCTGCAAGTGATCATTTTTGTCAAAAACCAGCCCATCCACACCATCGCGTACGACTTCAGGTAGCCCACCCACACGCGATATGATTACAGGTTTGCTGAAATAGCCAGCTTCAAACAATGTCACACTCTGTGATATCCTCGTGTGCGGTAATACCACCACATCTACGTATCGGTATATCAACCCAACATGCGAATACGGTAGCTCAGCTGCCAGATAGTGGAGCTTAGGTATAACCTTACGTGGCTTATCCTTTACTATTACACTGAACTGTAACCCCTTTTGGTTCAATACATCTACTGCCTTTATAAGTACCTCAAACCCTTTGTAACGCTTGATTGGTCCCATAAACAGAAATATTGGCCGGGTCAGCTTACCCAACCGCTGTTCATAAAACCGTTTCGATTGCTGGTAATCCGTTTCATCAAACGTATTATAGAAATTTTCAAGATTACCGTGTGGTATGACGATCACCTGCGTGTTGGTGCCGAACATTTCATGAAACTCATCACGTGTAGCTTCCGCATGTACAATGACTGTATCCATATATCGATAGAGGTTACTGAATAGCTTGATATCGTCCTTACGTTCCCTATGGGGTAGCAGGTTATGTGCAGTATGTACGAGTTTACCAACCCGCCAGCTAACACGTGGCACGATATGTGTTTCGATCGATGGGCTCGTAAACCACAGAAAGTGTATCACATCATCTTCTTTTAAGCTCGGCATGAACCTCAAATACCCAAAGAACATCTCCATCGATTGCGTGATATTGGCTATCATATACTGGATATGTTTATTTTCGAACACACCACGACTTATAGGTAGAAATGGGTTAACCTCTTTGACCGGCGAATACTTACCCCACCACTTAGGTACGTACCCAATGAACACAAACGGATACCCGTTACGTCGTAACCCCCACATTAGCTCAAAATTGTACGGTTTGGTTGTATTACGTGGGTCAACCAGATACAACACCATATGGGGTACAACCTACCAGCTTAATAATCCTCACCCTAACCGTATCGCCGGGTTGCACGTCACCATCTATGACCACAGGTATGTTCTGTATCGTACGTCCGAAATATTCATCACCTTTCCTGGATTTACGTTCAACCAGCACCTCGTAAGTGTTGCCCATCATCTCCAACCGCCGTTCACGTGTTATACTATTCTGTAGCTGTATAAGTTGACGTAACCTACGCAATTTCTCCGTCTCCGGTACATCATCCTGCCACTTACTCGCAACAGTACCGGGACGCATTGAGTACTTGAACATATATGCGTAGTGGAAACGTACGTGTTTGACGAGCTCAAGTGTAGCCTCGAAATCGGCTTCGGTTTCACCCGGAAACCCCACCATAATATCGGTGGTTAATGCCACATCTGGTATAGCTTCACGTATTCTATCGATAAGTGCGAGATACTCCTCCCTCGTGTAGCCGCGGTTCATCCGATGCAGAACCTTATTCGACCCCGCCTGCACGGGTAGGTGTAGCTCACGTATGATGTTGGGATGGCTTGCAATCACCTCAATCACCCGCATATCGAAATACTTTGGATGCGAAGTCAAGAACCCTATCCTCTCGATCCCCATATCAGCTACTTTATCGAGTAGTTTCGTGAAATCGATCCCATCGTAATTATATAGGTTCACGTTTTGCCCTATGAGTATGATCTCCTTTATACCGCGATCCAATAACCCCTGTATTTCCTTCAATATGTCATTAACCGGACGTGATCTCACCCTACCCCGTACATATGGTACTATACAATACGTGCAGAAGCTATCACAACCACGCATGATGGTGACAAACGCAGAGTATGGACGATCAGGTTGTGGATGTATCCCTGTATATAAATGTGTAAGTGGCGGAAAATATGCACCACCAGCTTCAATAAGCTCAGGCAACCGTTCGTATCCGTCTGGCCCAACCGCGAAATCCAACCCCGGCACAAGTTCGAACACTTTCTCCTTCAGATGTTGTGCCATGCAACCCAACACACCCACCTTCACCGGGCGTTGCTTCTTCAGGCCAACCAACCCCCTGAGCCTACCCAATGCACGTCGTTCCGCATGTGCACGTACGGTACAGGTGTTGACCATGATCACATCAGCAACCTCAGGTGAATCAACCTCTTCCCACCCCTGTCTACGTAATATCTCAGCCACCACACGTGAATCGTACACGTTCATCTGACACCCATACGTGATGATATGGAACCGCTTACTCATCTAACGTCTCTAAGTATTCACGTAATCTACGCATATCGTTTGGCATCGGTATTTCGAACTCCATCAGCTTACCGGTTATGGGGTGGATGAACTCCACCCTATACGCATGTAGTGCCTGACGTGACATGATCTCCATCATTCTATCGAATATGTCTGTGCTCAGGTTAGGTGGCCGCTTACGTCCACTGTAGAGTGGGTCACCGATCACCGGATACCCTATATGCTCCATATGTACACGTATCTGGTGTGTCCTACCGGTCTCCAGTTGCAACTCCACAAGTGTAGCCCACCTATAATACCGTAGTACCTTGAAATGCGTTATAGCGGTACGTGAATTTATCGGCGTTACCGCCATACGTTGTGAATCGATCGCATGTCGCCCTATAGGTGCATCTATTGTACCATGTTCCATGGGTAAGCGTCCCCATACGAATGCCAGGTAGTATCGGTGTATCTCACGGTTAGCCATCATCTCCGCCAACCTACTGTGTGCAGCTGCTGTTTTCGCAAATATTATCAACCCTGTCGTATCTTTATCCAACCGATGTATCACACCAGGTCGATACGGTTCACCACCCTCAACTTTCGTGTGGTATAACACACCACTGACAAGGGTTTCGTCAAGGTTACCGGGTGCAGGATGTGTCACTATACCTGCGGGTTTGTTGATAATGATCAACGCATCATCTTCGTAGACTATTTCCAACGGCATAGGGAAAGGTTTCAACATCCGGCGTTCGGGTTTGGTATACTTGACAACTACTCTATCACCTGGCCGTAATATCCTATGTGGTTTCGTGGGTTTATCGTTTACCAGTACCTTACCTTCCTTGATCAACTTCTGTATCGCAGTACGTGACAACCCAATACCTGATTCATATAAATACTTATCAAGTCGTATCCTGTCGGTTACACGTACCGTACGCTCAAAGATTGTCTCCATAAACTATGTAGCTTGCGGGAAAAGTGCACGTCGCATCTCGGTGATAAGTTGGCCCACCCCTATCTTGGCAAGCTCATAAAATTGTGTCATATCATCAAATGTAAACGCCGACTTTTCGGCAGTACCCTGAACTTCTACCAATTCATATTTTTCATTAAGTACGAGGTTGAAATCCACCGCGGCATTGTAATCCTCTGTATAGTCAAGGTCGAGCAAATATTCACCATCTACCAACCCCACACTCACTGCTGCTATGAAACATTTGATAGGGTTCTGTGGTACCAACCCCTGTGCTATCGCGTATTGCATCGCCCGATATAGTGCAAGGAAGCCAGCATTCACACAAACACAGCGGGTGCTACCATCCGCACGTATGACGTCACAGTCTATCGTAACACTGTACCCCTTGAGTAAAGATAGGTCGACTGCTGCCCTTAATGCCCTACCTATGAACCGCTGTATCTCCATCGCCCTACCTGTTATACGGGTACGTGGTATACGTTCGTCCACACTACGTGGTAACATCCCATACTCGGCAAATATCCAACCAATACCTTCGTTACGTGCGAATGCAGGTGTATCAGTTGTCAGCATAGCAGTCGCTATACACATGGTGTTACCGAGTTGAAAGAATACCGACCCTTCAGTATTATCGAGATAGTCCATGGTTATGGATATGGGACGTAACTCGTCAGCTGCACGTTGTGTACGCCTCATTTCACCTCTAACGTTGTACCTGCAAGGTAAGGGAAAACTTTATTGTTGATCTCAGCAGTTATCTTATCGATAATAGTATCCATGGATCTCATAATCTCATCATCTTCCATAAATCTTAGCTTGGCGAGATCCTGCCAAAACTCTAAGTTATGTACGAAGGTTACAAACTCGGTAGGTGTCACCACACTACGCCAGCCTGCACCACGTTCGGCGATAAACTTATCCCAACTTGTACGAAAGATATAGTAGGGTTTGAGTATGATCTGTAGCATATAGTACTGTTTCTTAGGTGAGCAATATGTATCCACAGGATCGAATGCGTTCTGGTAGAGGAAATCCTCACGCAGTGAACGTGCCACTTCCAACAGGAATATATCAAGGTATGACAACCCTTCATAGCCAACCAACCGCACTATCTCCTGTAGTTCAGCCTCTTTCTCTAATATACGCATGGCTTCACGCATGAGGTGGGGAAAATCTTCACCTATGTTCTGTTTCACCCACCCCTCTATGTTACGCCAGTAGAGTGAATAGCTTCTAAGCCAGCTGATTGCAGGGAAGTGACGTGCCTGTGCAAGCTCTTCTTCGAGGCTCCAGAACACTTTCGTCACCCTCAACGTTGCCTGTACAACGGGATCGGAAAGGTCACCACCTGGTGGTGATACCGACCCTATAATGGATACAGCGCCTTTCCGGTTGTCTGAACCCAGTGTTTCAACCCAACCCGCACGCTCGTAGAACTCAGCCACTCGTGTAGCCAGATATGCGGGGTAACCTTCCTCACCGGGCATCTCCTCGAGTCTACCCGATATCTCACGCATGGCTTCCGCCCATCTTGAAGTAGAATCCGCCATCAACGCTACATTGTAGCCCATATCACGAAAATACTCAGCAATCGTCACCCCAGTATATACCGAAGCTTCACGTGCAGCTACTGGCATGTTGGAGGTGTTAGCAATCAACACAGTACGTTCCATCAATGGACGACCCGACCGCGGATCTTTTAAGTGTGCAAACTCTATAAGCATGTCGGTCATCTCGTTGCCACGTTCACCACAACCTACAAATACCACGATATCGGCGTCTGCCCATTTTGCCAGCTGATGCTGTATTACAGTCTTACCTGAACCAAACGGCCCCGGTACACATGCGGTACCACCCTTGGTTATCGGGAAGAACGTATCTATAACACGCTGCCCGGTATATAATGGTATGATGGGGTTGAATTGCTGTTTATACGGTCGTGGTATACGTACCGGCCATTTGTGGTATAGTTTGAGCTCCTTCTCGCCATCGGGGGTTTCAACCCTTGCGATAATGTCATCAACCGAATACTCACCTTCGGGAACAATCTCCACCAATGTACCGGATTCGATATCAGGTGGCACCAGTATTTTATGTACCACAAGCGATGTCTCCTGTACCTCACCCAATATGTCACCAGCTACCACCTTATCACCTTTATTCTTTATAGGGGTGAATTTCCACTTTCTGGTACGATCAAGTGCGGGTATGTCGATACCTCTTTGGATATACGGGCTGTTGGTGGTTTCAATAATCTTAGGTAGTGGACGTTGCACACCATCGTATATGTTACCGATGAGCCCAGGCCCTAACTCCACTGTGAGGGGTGCAAACGTTGGGTAGACAGGGTCACCTGGCCCTACACCGGTTGTATCCTCGTATACCTGTATGGAGGCACGATCACCTTGAAGTTCAACAATCTCACCTATGAGCCGCAACTCACCCACACGTACAACGTCGTACATGCGTGACCCTTCCATACCCTTAGCTACTACTAACGGACCTGCTACTTTTATTACCTCACCTGCTTTTTCCATTTTTGCTCCAATTTGTTAACGATCAGACATACGTTCAATGTTTACTTCTCTAAAATACGCAATACATGGTATACGTCAATTGCGATACCGATAGCCATTAACTGAGTTGACAAATGATAGAGTTGGTTGATTTTCTATAAGATGCGTAAAGAGGTAAAGGTTGGTATTTTTATGGTAGGTGGGGTTATACTCATCATCTTACTGTACCTGTGGATGAGCCATTTCCGTGTACGACGTGAAGGCTATGAGGCGATACTCCATTCACCCAATGTTACAGGGTTGAAGGTTAACGATGCCGTCATGATACATGGTGTGGAGAAGGGCAAGGTGCTGGACCTCGAATACTACCCCGAATACGTGGAGGTAAAGATATGGCTTGATAAGGATGTGGTGCTGTACAAGGATGCACACGCATCGATAAAGGATGTGGCAATGATAAGTGGGACAAAATTTGTCGACCTCGAACCCGGTGTTGGCCCTGAAAAGTTACCACCGGGTACACCTATACCTACCGAACCGAGTGTCGGGTTACCTTTGTCAGATATCGCACGTATGGTACGTCGCCTATACCAAGCTATAGAGCAGCTCAATGTAGGTGGGCTCGCTTCAGACATGTCTGAGGTTGCGGATAATCTCAACACTATGATAAACATGCTTAAAGATATCATCAACGTGTACGAGGGTAGAGCCGATACTTTGGTAGAAACCGTACAATCCGCTGCTAATAGGGTGAATAAGCTATCAAACGACCTACATACATTGACAGCACGTGTGGATAGCATTTTGGATAACCTGCAACGAGGTGAAGGTACACTCGGTAAGTTGATGGTGGATGATTCACTGTATCAGGAATTGCTTGAGACCAATGAGGCACTACAGGAGTTGATAACCGATATAAAAAAGAATCCATACCGCTACATCCGTATATCCATATTTTGATGCCTTCGAACAAGGTTGTTTATGTTTGCGAAAATTGTGGCTATGAGAGCCCCAAGTGGTTAGGCCATTGTCCATCATGTGGTGCATGGAATAGCTTTCGTGAGCTTAAGCTCAACAGGGTTGCACCACATGCTAAGAAAACCAGCAAAAGCTATAAACTACATGAGGTGCCAACACAACGTCACGTACGTGTAGCGTCCGGTATAGGTGAGCTGGATCGCGTTTTAGGTGGTGGGTTTGTGTGTGGTTCACTTATACTATTGGGTGGCGAGCCCGGTATCGGTAAGTCCACGTTACTGCTGGAGGTGGCATCACGTATGTGTGGGGTAGGTGAGAAGGTTCTGTATGTATCAGGTGAGGAGTCACTTACTCAGCTCAAACTGCGTGCCGACCGCTTAAATGTGTCATCAGATATATACCTTATGAGTGAGACTGACATTGAAGCAATCGAATCCGAGATTAAAGAAATAGTACCATCTTTCTTGATAATCGATTCAATACAAGCGGTGTACGATCCCGGGCTCGATGCGTTACCGGGTAGTATCAGCCAGGTACGTACATGTGCGGATAGGTTTACGAAGCTGGCCAAAGAGAAGAACATCACCACTATAGTGGTGGGACATGTCACAAAAGAGGGTGTAATAGCGGGGCCACGGACGTTGGAACATATGGTGGATGTGGTACTATATCTTGAAGGTGATCGCAACTACCAATATCGTATAATAAGGGGGGTGAAAAACAGATATGGTTCCACGAATGAGATAGGGGTGTTCGAGATGACCGAGCATGGGCTCACCGAGGTACGAGATCCGTCGATGTTGTTTATACAGGATAGTAGTAAGACAAGTTCACCCGGTAGCGCGGTGACCTGTGTGCTCGAAGGTACACGTCCATTACTTGTGGAGATACAGTCACTCATAACGGCTGCAACTTATGGTACACCACAACGTGTAGGTACGGGGTTGGATTACAAGAGGTTGGTGATGTTACTTGCGGTGATCGATCGTTACCTCGGGTATAACCTATCACGATACGATGTATTTGTAAACGTGGTGGGTGGGCTAAGGATTACGGAGAATGCTACCGATCTGGGTGTAGTGGCATCAATAGCATCGGCAGCTACCGGTCATCCGCTACCAGTGGGTATGCTATTCATCGGTGAGGTGGGCTTGCTGGGTGAGATACGGCCTGTGTTTCAACTAAAAAAGCGTATCGAGGAGGCAACGAGGTTGGGGTTCAAACGCTGTGCAATACCTAAAGGTCAGAAATGGGTTACATCAACTATGGAGTTGGTTGAACTCGACCATATTGATAAGCTCAAGAGGTGGCTCACATGAAGGTATCGTTTGTTGTGATCAATTACAAAACCGGTGAGGAGTTGGAGCATTGCATACGTTCAGTACATGAGAATAGCTCTCAACCATATGAGGTGATAGTCATAAATAACTCACCAACCGAGGATCTCAACCACTTAGCGGTTGAGTATCCGAATGTCAAAATTGTCACCAATTCACGTAATATGGGGTTTGCACGTGCTGCTAATTTAGGTGCAAGCCTGGCATCGGGTGAGTATATTTTCTTTTTGAACCCAGACACGTATTTCGATAGCGATGTGGTGGGACGGTTGGTTAAGTTTTTGGAGACACATCCAGATGCTGGTATCGTAGCACCTGGTATGAAGTTTCCATCGGGTAGGCCACAACCTACCGTCAGGCGGTTCCCTAAGTACCATTATCTACTGTTTGGTAGGGGGTCGCTATTTACACGTATATTTCCGAACAATCCCATAACCCGTACGTTCCTGTATCAAGATATACGGATAGAATCGCCGGTAGCTGTGGATAGTGTATCAGGTGCAGCGATGCTCATCAAGCGTGACATATTTTGGAAGCTGAACGGGTTTGATGAAAATTATTTCCTTATGGTGGAGGATATGGATCTGGCGTATAGGTTAAAGCAGATGGGGTATAAGGTTTATTATCTACCAGATGTTACTGTATATCACTACCTTGGTAGGAGTCGCGAGCGTGCAGGCCCCAGAATCGTACGTGAACACATAAAGGGTATGTTGTACTTTTTCAGCAAGCATTATAAGCCACCCAAATACAAGTACATATTCCTATATGTTATGGCGATGTTTGCGATACCGTTCTTTCTGTTCTCACGTAAATGAGGGTGCTGATCTCACCCACTGCGTTCAAGGAAACCCTAACCGCGGACGAGGTGACAGAGTTGATAGCGGATGCATGGGGTAAGGTTAGGCCGGGCGATACACTTATCACTATACCGTTGGCGGATGGTGGTGATGGTACGCTCGATATACTGATACGGTGTATGGGTGCAGAGATCATCCAGCTGGAGGTACACGATCCGCTGGGTCGCAAGCTAAAAGCAAAGTATGGGTTGAAATCCGACACCGCGGTGGTGGAGCTCGCGCAAGCGGCAGGTATCAGATTGTTGGCTCCAGATGAACGTAATCCGCTGAAGACATCCACGTATGGGGTGGGTGAGCTTATAATGGATGCAATCAAAAGTGGTGCACGTAGGGTGATATTGGGGGTTGGTGGTAGTGCTACCAACGATGCGGGGTTGGGTATACTGAAAGCGTTAGGGTTTAAATTCTACGATAAAGATGGTAGAGAGGTATGGCCATGTGGTGGCTCACTATCGCAAATCGTACGTGTTGAACCTACACGTGTTGATATCGACATGACGGTATTAAGTGATGTCATCAACCCATTATTAGGTGAACTTGGTGCAGCACGTGTGTATGGACCACAGAAGGGTGCAGTTGCGGATGAGGTTAAAATACTGGAAGAAGGGTTAACCCATATTGCGGGGTTGCATCCCAAAGGCAGAGAATATGCACAGATGGAGATGATGGGTGCCGCCGGTGGTGTACCGTTTGGGTTGAAGCTGTTTCTCAACGCGGATGTGGTGTTGGGTGCAACTTACATAATGAAGGTGACGGGGTGGATGGATACAGTAAGGACAGCTGACCTCATAATCACTGGTGAAGGTAGAATCGATCACCAAACATGTTTCGGTAAGGTTACTTACGAAGTTATTAGGGTGGCACAAAGGTTGAACAAACCCGTAGTTGTGGTGTGTGGCGAACATGTGCCCGAATTCAGGCCACCCTCCAACGTGGTAATATTCCCATTACTGCGTGAGATAAGTGATAGGACGAGGGTGTTCAATAATGCGAGGTTATGGCTACAACAGGTTGTGACTAACTTAGCCCGTTATGCTGATCTGCTGTTGGGGTGAAATCACTTCAC
>JAGGUB010000083.1 GCA_021158725.1 Caldifarciminota bacterium
CAACCGGGTGGTTGGATATGTTCGATTTCGACCCTGATTATGACACCAGTAGATTGATACGCAGGGAGGTTGTACGAGTTGATGGCAAGAAACTGCGATTACTGGTATACCCTGATGTGATAAAATCGCCTGATATACCTATTTTTGGTATATATTGGGCAAGGATAGGGGGTGATACGTTGAAACTGTTAGATTTTGGTTATAAATAAAAGGGCTTATATATGGCTGAAATCCAGATTTTAGAGAAAAGCTATCCGGTAGATTTACCGGAGAAGGTGGCAAGAAAGATAGAGTCCACCATCAACGACATGTTGGAAAAGATCAAGAAGGAACTCGATACCTCTATTGTATCTGATATCCTTTGTTATGGGCTTATAAATTTTGCGTACCTGTTGATACAGGAAGAACAACGTAGGGCGAAAGCTGTGAAGCGACTCGATTCGATAATCGCGAAGCTCGAATCTACCCTATAAGGATTTCAGCCTATATAAGCCCATTGTAAAAGGAGGTAGATATGGGTATTGTAAACTCACTAATTGGCATAATTGGTGGATTAGCAATAGGGGTGTTGATTTCATACGGGATATGGGGACGTAAATATAGGTTGAGTTTGAAGAAAGCCGAAGAGAAAGCTAAGTCAATAATAGAAGCTGCGGAGAAGGAAGCACGTGAGATAAAGGTATCGGCAGAAAGTGAGCTTAAACGTAAGTTACACGAACAGAGACGTGAACTCGAAAGGTCGTTCGCCAACCGCAAGAGGGAGGTTGAGGAACGTGAACGTCGGCTATCGATACGTGAGCGTGAACTTGACCGTAAGCTTGAGCTGCTCGAACGTCGTGAGAAGCTATTGGCTAAAAAGGAGAGCGATATCAACCACAGCCATAAACGGGTAGCTGAAAAGCTGAAGGAGTTGGATAACCTCATCCAACAGGAGAATGTGATATTGGAGAAAATAGCTGGGTTATCGCGTGAGGAGGCAAAACAGAAGCTACTAAATAACATGCGGGAGGAAGCTGAACTCGAAGCTAAACAGTACCTGCTGGAACTGAAGGAGAAAGTCGAACGTAACGCCAAAGCAGAGGTCTTCCAGATATTGACCACTGTAATGAACCGCTACATACCTGAAATTGTAGCAGAACAAACTACGAGCGTTGTGCATTTGCCATCAGACGACTTAAAAGGTAAACTCATAGGACGTGAAGGTCGTAACATAAGGGCGTTCGAACAAGCAACTGGGGTTGACCTTATTATCGATGACACACCGTTGATGGTAAGCATATCATCATTTAATCCCGTACGACGTGAGATTGCACGTCGGGCACTCGAAAAACTTGTAGCTGATGGAAGGATACACCCGGGGAGGATTGAGGAAGTAGTTAAGGAAGTACGTGAGGAGGTGGAGCGCTTCATAATCGAGAAAGGTGAAGAAACCGTAGCTGAATTGGGGATATCGGGATTGCATCCGGAGCTCATAAAGTTGTTGGGTGAACTGCATTTCCGTACAAGTTATGGACAGAATGTGCTACAACATTCGAAAGAAGTTGCCCATATTGCAGCACTATTGGGGGCTGAATTGGGGCTCGATGATAATAAGATTGAGGAAGCCAAACGTGCGGGGTTATTACATGATATCGGTAAAGCCATAAGTCAGGAGGAGAAAGGGTCACACCAGCAGATAGGTGCTGAAATAGCACGTAAGTATGGTGAATCTGAAACCATTGTCAACGCGATAGCGGCACATCATCGTGATGTTGAACCACTCTCCGAGGTAGCAGTAGTGGTGGAGCTGGCTGACGCAATAAGTAGTGCACGACCGGGTGCAAGACGTGAGACACTTGATGCATATATACAGAGGGTGGGACAACTCGAAGAGATTGCACAATCATTTGATGGTGTGATGCGTGCATTCGCTATACAGGCGGGTAGGGAAGTACGTGTAATTGTACATCCTGATAAGGTGAAGGATGACGACCTCGTGTTGCTTGCAGATAAGATTGCGAAGAAAATAGAGCGTGAAATGAAGTATCCTGGTGAGATAAAGGTTACCGTGTTACGTGAAGTACAAGCTGTACAATACGCTAAATGAGGGTCGCCTTTTTGGGCGATATAGTGGGTAAGGGTGGTAGGAGGTTGCTCGCTAACAAATGGAGGACGTGGAAGCTCAACCATCACGTGGATTTCACGATAGCGAATGGTGAGAATCTCGCCGGTAGGGGGATAACGCCCAACCTTGCACGTAAGGTGCTCAAGTATGGGATAGATGTCATAACATCAGGTAACCACATATGGAAGTTTGACCAGATTATACCGCTGTTGGAAGATGAACAATTTCCACTGATTAGGCCACTCAACTACAATGACGTACCAGGTAAGGGTAGCGGTGTGTTCAACGGTGTGGCTGTTATCAACCTCTTATCACCGATTGGTATGACACCACACCTGGTTGAACCCATGTTTAAGATAGTCGAACATGAGGTGACACGCTTACATGAGATGACACCCATTATAATAGTAGATGTACATGGTGAGACAGCAGCTGATAAGATAGCACTTGCGTATTACCTGGATGGTAAGGTGAGTGCAGTGATTGGTACACACACGCACGTACCGACAAACGATGCAAGGATATTGGAGCACGGTACCGCATATATCACGGATGTGGGTATGGTGGGTGCAACCCGTTCCGTTATTGGGGTGAAGAAAGAGATCATCGTAGAGCACCTGATCACAGGGCTACCGAAAAGGTTTGACAATGCACATGAAGAAGTGAAAGGTTATGGTGTACTTATAGATATCGACGACCGTACAGGTAAAAGCTACGCTATTGAACCATTTGTGATAGAGGGGTGATAGAAACTGTTTTACCGGTATCGTCATCTATGTCAAGTAATACACCTTGAACGATAGCTGTACCGGTGGCAGGTTTTAACTTCTGTGGTATACCAGTGAGGAAATACTTTATGTAGAGCTGTTTGTCGAACCCAATAACTGAATCAGCTGCACCTACCATACCTGCATCCGTAATATAACCAGTACCTTCGGAAAGTATCTCTGCATCACGTGTCTGTACATGGGTATGTGTACCTATGACTGCGGAAACCTTACCGTTGAGGTACCAACCCATAGCACGTTTCTCGGAGGTGGTCTCCGCATGGAAGTCAACGATCACAATTTTGGCACGTAATTTGGGTAACTGTTCATTCACCACCCTGAAGGGGCAATCAACTGTCACAAGAAAGACCCTACCCACGAGGTTGATAACCGCAAGCTCACCATTGTCAAAAACACCATATCCGGGTACACCTGGTGGATAATTCAGTGGCCTCAACAGATTAGGTAAGGTAGACAGACTGGATACGAGAGAGGCATCTTGCCATATATGAGGTCCAGACGTAAATATGTTGATACCGGTAGCCTCCAGCTCACGTAACTCCTTTAGAGTGATACCAAACCCTGTATCGCTGGCATTCTCGATATTGGCTATCACGTATCGGGGGTTGTGACGTGAGATAAGTTCGGGTAAAACCTTAGCTATAGCAATACGGCCACACTTACCAACGACATCACCCAAAAAGAGTATTTGCATTCAGGTGGATTTGGTAGGTAGCTTCTCTGTAGGCTTTGGAGTGGGTTCGCCCATCTTGCAGTTACCATTAAAGGTGGCACCTTCTTCAACCACCAAAACTGCACACGTTATGTCACCCTTGATGTTGGCACCTGCCTGTAGTTCAACCTTCTTCGTTACATAAAGGTTACCCTCTACTTTGCCACGAATTATGGCGTTAGATGCATTTACGGTACCCTTTATGTAACCTTCCTTGCCAAGCAGTAGGGTGCCTTTCACTTTGATCTCACCATCTATAGTGCCATCTATTCGGATGCTACCTTCTGCCGTAAGCGTGCCTTTGACACAGCTACGACGGCCAATGAATTCCGTAATCTCAATACCTTTCTCTTTCATTATTACCTCCTGTTAGAAGGCCCTACCCAAAAAGTAAATAAGTGGGTCGAGCGGTTCACCTTTATAAAAAAGCATAATATCTACAGGTGAATCTTCCTTCACGAACCCCAGTAGCTGCCCCTGATACACGCGACGACCATCTTCTATCAATAACCTGAATTTACCTTGGTAGATGGCCCTGAACCCTTTCTCGTTGGTGATTTCGAGTTTATCAAGTTCATGTTTTAGAATACCATCCATGATCGCAAAGAGTGGTTCACCTGCACGTGTTACTATCTCTACACCCATGTTACCAGGTACAAGTGATACTTTACCTCTACATGGTACTACACGTGGTATGTTACCGATGATGGCTTCACCACCTCCCATCGCGTTGGTGAGAGGTTGTGGCTTATCTTTAGTAGAATTTATGTCAGCGGCTACAGATGCATCGGTATCAACACCCATAAGCTGAGCTAACTGCTGAACCTTACGGTTCTGTTGTTCAAGTAAAGTGATGAGTTGCTCATAATCGTTGAGCTTCTGACGTAGTTCAGCATTCTTAAGCTTAAGCTCCGTATAGCCATGTAGGTAGCTCATACCCGTACGTAGGCGTGCAAGTATAAAGCCTTGTAGAAAGATCACAATAACGAAGATGATGGGTAGCAAATACCAGAAGATGAAGGGTATCTTATAACGTTGGATCTGCTGATTCGTATCTTCAGAGACCACGAATATGGAAATCCACCGCATTATAAACAGTTAACCATAATTCGGATTTGTCAATTCCAGTTGTTGAGATCATAATACAGCAAGGTTGACCCGACTGTAGCGTTGGGATATACAATTGGTTAATTTTATTACAGGATGGAACGTTGACGATAATGAGTTTATGTTATTTTGAAGATATGAAAATAAAGCATTTACTTAGTCCTGACGATTTGTACGCAAAATGTGACCCTGAGCTACTTAAATTTAGCACCACGGAGGAAGTACCACCTCTTAATGAGCCAATAGGTCAGGAACGTGCGGTTGAGGCGATAAGATTTGGCCTTGATAATAAGTTGCCACGTTATCACATATTTGTTGTCGGTATACCTGGTACAGGTAGGACGAGTACCACGCTTGCACTTACAAAACAAATAGCAGGTGACGAAAAAATACCCGACGATATACTATACGTGAAGGACTTCACGCAACCCGATCATGCAACTGTATTGTTATTACCTGCAGGTGAGGGTAAGAAATTTGCGACCGCACTCAGAAATAAGGTGAAGTCGATCTACGATAAAATTGTGAAGCTATTTGCAAGCGAGGAGTACCATAAGGAGTTGAAATCGATAAGATCAAGATATGAGACTGAACGCGTCAATTTGATCGACCGTCTACAGCGTGAAGCACAAAGTAAAGGGTTCACTATACAACGTACGGCTACAGGTGTGACGTTGGTGCCGGTCAAAAATGGAAAGGTTATGACAGCAGAAGAGTTTGTCATGCTGCCCGCTGACGAACGTGAGCAACTGGAAAGGATAGCCGCTGAGCTGGAGGATAAGCTCGATAAGTTAAAACTGCAGCTGGTGAAACTCGAAGAAGAGGAACGTCAAAAAGTTACCGAACTGCAAGAGACACGTGTACGTACCATAGTACGTGAGCTTATGGCTACATTGAAAGAACGCTATGGGGTATATAAAAAGGTACATGAGTACCTCGATGCGGTGGAACACGAATTCGTGAGGAATAGCGAATTATTTGCAGAAAAGAAGGTATCAGCTACGTTTATCGATAACTTCAGTGTTAACTTAATCGTTGATAACTCAAAGCTCAAAGGTGCACCGGTGGTGTTGGAGGCTAACCCCACGTATTATAATCTATTTGGAAAGATCGAGTACGAAGTGAAGGATGGTGCTACACGTGCGGATTTCCGTAAAATAAAGCCTGGCAGCATACATAAAGCACGTGGTGGCTACCTCATCATATCAGCGGACTCGATGTTACGTGATCCATTTGCATGGAACAAACTTAAGCAGATACTTAGGACTGGGGAGATAGTGATCGAAAATCTGGAGGGTCAGATACCGCGAGCTATACCGATGTCGACATTGAGGGCCGAACCTGTGCCACTCGATACCACCACCATCATATTGATAGGTACACCGATGGTATACGAGCTGCTATGGAGTATGGATGAGGACTTTCGTAAATTCTTTAGGGTGAAAGCGGAATTCTCAACTGAGATGGATCGTACACCCGAAAACATACATAAATATGCGCAATTCATACGTACTCAGGTGGAGCAGCTCAATCTGTTACATTTCACGAAGGAGGCAGTGGCAAAAGTTGTGGAGTATGGTAGCAGGTTGGCAGAAAACCAACGTAAGTTATCGACAAGGTTTGCGGAGCTGGTCGACCTCATAACTGAAGCTTCGTACTGGGCGACCAAAAACCATAAGAAGTATGTTGAGGTGGATGATGTAGAGCTCGCTATCAAGAAAAAGAGATATAGGGTTAACCTCACAGAAGAGAAGTTCCAAGAGCTGTTCGCTGAAGGTGTATTCCTTATTGATATTGAAGGTAAACGTATTGGGCAGGTGAATGCGTTATCGGTGATAGAGTTGGGCGATTACACGTTTGGCAAACCGGTCAGGGTGACCGCACGTGTGGGGGTGGGCAAGAAGGGTATAATCAACATAGAGCGTGAGGTGGAGCTGAGCGGCCCTATACATTCAAAAGGTGTACTTATACTTGGGGGATACCTAACCGGTAAATATGGATATGATAAAGATTTGTCGTTGGTAGCTACTCTATGTTTTGAACAACTGTATGAGGAGATCGAAGGTGATAGCGCATCGAGTGCCGAACTGTATGCATTGATATCAAGTATAGCACGGATACCGTTACGTCAGGATATTGCGGTGACCGGATCTGTCAACCAGGTAGGTGAGATACAGCCAGTGGGTGGTCTAAACGAGAAAATAGAAGGGTTCTTCGAGCTATGTAAACGCAAAGGGTTGAACGGGCAAGGTGTCATCATACCACGTCGTAACTTACAGAATTTGATGCTCAGCGAAGAACTGCGTACAGCTGTTAAAGAGGGTAAATTCCATGTGTATGCAATAGACCATATTGAGGAGGGGCTCGAAATACTTACCGGTATGAAGGCGGGTAAACTTACCAAAACCGGTAGATATCCACAAGGTACGATAAACTATCTTGTGGATAAGCGGTTGCGTGAGATGGCACAGATAATGAAGAAAACGGGTGGTGAATGAAAGGTGTGATACTTGCAGGTGGATTGGGTACGCGGTTGTATCCGTTGACGAAGATCACCAATAAACATCTCTTACCAGTGTATGATAGGCCCATGATCTTTTATCCCCTATATACATTGGTGGAAGCTGGAATAAAGGAAGTGCTGTTGGTAACAGGGGGTAACTTCGCGGGTGAATTCTTGCGGTTATTGGGTGATGGCAGGAAGTTGGGGTTGGACCTACTCGCATATGCATACCAGGAAAAGGAACGTGGTATAGCGGATGCGTTGTGGTTAGCTAAGGATTTTGTGCAAGATGATACGGTGGTGGTGATACTGGGTGATAATATACTGGATGGTAGCATAAAAAGGTTTGTCCAATCATACAGGAAGGGTAGGGCAAAGATTTTGTTAAAAGAGGTCGATAATCCTTCCGAATATGGGGTGCCAAGGTTTGAAGCTGATCGCATCGTAGAGATTGTAGAGAAACCAGCTAACCCACCCTCACGTTACGCGGTGATGGGTGTTTATATCTATCCAGCTACAGTATTCGAGATAATAGCGGGGTTAAAACCTTCATCACGTGGTGAGCTGGAGATATCCGATGTCAACGACCGCTATGCGAAGGAGGGGCTTCTGGACTACGAGATATGGGATGGATGGTGGGGTGATGCAGGTAGTTCGATCGCCAGCTATTGGGAAGTTAACAAATACGTTGAACGTCGCAAACGGGACGACCCAACTGCATGGGAGTTGCCGGAGTTTGTGACATATTTCGAAGACCTACGTAACAATAGTGGATGAAGGTATCGGTGATTGTACCCACATATAACCGTAAATGGATACTACCGTATACGTTACGTAGGCTTTTGGTACAAGATTATCGGGATATGGAGATAATAGTGGTGGATGATGGATCGACTGATGGTACAGAGAAGTTACCTGAATTACAATTTGTGCGATATATGCGGTTGCCGAAGAGGGAGGGTGAACCATTCGCACGTAACCGCGGTGTGGAGATAGCAACCGGTGAGCTCATAGTGTTTGTCGACTCAGACGTACTGGTGGATAGGCGATTCATTAGCGACCACGTATGGTACCATATGCGAGATGATAAACTCATAGTACAGGGGTTGGTACGTCACATACGTAAGCCGCACGATTTTGGTAGATTTACGTTACGTGTTGATGGCATATGTGTGGTAGCCTGTATCACACAGAATATGTCGGTACGTAAGAGATGGCTGATGGAGGTGGGTGGGTTCGATGAGTCAATAGGTAGTACTGAGGGGTATATCGACGTAGATATGGGGTTGAGGTTACGTAAGATGGGCTTAAAAACCGTATATACATGGCGTAGATGTATCGCATATCATGTGGATGGTTATCCTGACGAGGAGCGGTTCAGCAATATATTACGTAAAGCGTACGAACGTGGTCGTAACGCATACTACTTAGCGATGAAACATGGCAATAAGGTAGGGCAACGGTTTCTTAAGCATTGGAAGGCAATGATGTTGAGTTATTTGATGCTCACCAGATACTGGGCAGAGAAGGAACAGGCGGTACGGTTTGCGTTAGCTTACCGTGATAGCCCTTTTATTTTTGTTACACCGATCGTTAAGGAATTGTTAAAAATACATTACCGATATAAAGGTATACGTGATGGCATAAGGTTATGGAAAGGGGTGTAAATGGAGCTTGCAACAATTGGGTTAGGGGTTAAGATCTTGTGGATGGGTGCTATTTTGCCACAGGTATGTGTGATGTATCATCATCAGTATACAGTGGCAGAGGTTTCGGTTGGTGGGTTCAAGGTGGGTAAGGATTGGTTCTTCAGGTGTGAAACTAATCTGTACATACAGAGTAAGGATAGAATATCTGGCAGTGTGGGGGTAGGTATCGCATATACCAGAGCACAGGGGCGTGGGTTATTCAACCTACAGACGATGGGGTCACTCATATATCGGGAGCATTTCTCAAATTACTGGGTAACATGTTCATACATGTGGTTCCCACAAGTACGTGATGTACGTAATAAGATATGGTGTATTGTAGGGACAGGTGAGTACTGGGAAAGATGATAGAAGTTGATGGGTTAGTGAAAGTATTTCACGACCGCAAACGTGGTGAAGTACGTGCAGTCGATGGCATATGTTTTGAGGTCAACCCCGGTGAGATATTTGGGCTGCTTGGGCTCAACGGTGCAGGTAAGACGACAACGTTGAGGATGTTAGCAACCATACTGACGCCAACCGCTGGTACAGCTAAGGTCGATGGTTATGATATACGTGAAAATCCAGTCGAAGTGCGACGTAGGGTTGGCTTCTTGTCGGGTGATACCGGGTTGTATCACAGGTTGACACCGAGGGAGCTGTTGAGCTATTTTGGTGAACTGTACGGTATGGATAGAAAGAAGATAAACGATAGGATAGAAGAGTTGAGCACATTGCTCGATATGG
>JAGGUB010000080.1 GCA_021158725.1 Caldifarciminota bacterium
ATAGTTGCGTGACAGTATTTCGTAACCATTGAGCTGCAAATAGCGGAGGGCGACGAGTTCACCCTCATCCCCGACTGTATAAAGGGATGGCTCCGCCATTTTAACACCCCCTCTATTGTCAAAACCTTTTTTACTGGTTTATAGTTAACCCTATAAATGGGTAACGGCCCCAACTGTAACAACTTATTGATATGCTCACGTGTGGGGTAACCTTTATGTTGTGCAAACCCATAATCCGGGAAAAATATATCATAAATCTCCATCACCCTATCACGTATAACTTTTGCTACTATAGAAGCGGCAGCTATATTAAGTGACTTCGTATCCCCCTTCACTATACCTTGTTGTGGAAACGGTAACTCATACGGTATTTCGTAACCATCCACCAACAACATGTTAGGCTCTACCTTTAACTTTTTTATTGCACGTAACATTGCAAGATAGCTCGCATACCTGATATTGAAACACGTCACCTCCTCCGGTGATGCCCACCCATAACACCAATCCACAGCATGCTGTTTGATAGCCTCGAACAGTGACTCACGTGCGGTGGGGGTTAGTGTCTTGCTATCCCTAACTTTAATCTCACAGAACGGCGGCAGTACCACCACCGCCGCAACCACCGGCCCGGCCAGCGGGCCACAACCTGCCTCATCCACACCTGCAACTAACAGGTCGTCCTTCCATAGCTGTAACTCGATAGCTGTCATTTACGCTCTTTTATCTTAGCAGCTTTACCCTTCTTACCACGTAGGTAGTAGAGTTTAGCACGTCGTACCTTACCACGTCGTAAGACCTGCAACTTCACAAGATTAGGTGAATACAGTGGGAATATGCGTTCCACACCATACCCATGTATAACCTTACGTACGGTGATGGTTCGTCTGATGCCTGCACCTTTGACCGCAATGACGACACCTTCGAATGGATGTATCTTCTCCTTGTCACCTTCGATCATCCGCATATAAACTCTTACGGTATCGCCGGGCCTGAACTCCTCTATCTCCTTACCCTTGGTAGCCTCCTGTAGCAACTCCTTTTCTATATCTTCCAACCTAATTCTTGGCGTCGCCGTCGTTTCCATAGTTCTGTCCTTTCCTTCCTCTTTTCTTTCCTCCATTTTTCTATCCTCCCATGATCTCCTGATAATAAAACTTCGGGTACCTTCCACCCCATGAACTCAACCGGCCTCGTATAATGGGGTGCATCCAGCAGCTCGTCAACAAATGAATCCGTAAGCGCCGATCCTATATCACCTATCACACCTGGTAGCAATCGCACCAAACTATCAATTATCACCAGGGCAGCAGGTTCACCCCCCGATAGCACATAATCACCTACAGATATCTCGTCATCCACCAAATGTTCACGTACACGTTCGTCCACCCCTTTGTAACGGCCACAAATAAGGATAATATGCTCACGGTTGAGATACTCCTTGACCACATCCTGTCGCCACAATCTACCCTGTGGTGACAACAGTACACGCCAGGTTTTGGGTGTCGAAAGTGCCTCCAACGCCCGATATATGGGTTCGATACGAAATATCATACCAGTACCGCCACCATAGGGGTAATCGTCCACTTTCTTGTGCTTATCCGTGGAGTAATCCCTTAGGTTATGTACTTTTATCTCAACCGCCCCCTTATCGAGCGCTTTTTTGATATTCCCCACCCTCAATGGGGAGTCGAAAAATTCAGGGAAGATGGTGAGGATCTCTATCTTCATTACTCAATAATCTCAACCATCGCCCTCTTACCTTGTTTGAGGGCGGCAGCAGCTACTATCGAACGGATGGCACGTGCCATCCTACCTTCACGCCCTATAACCTTACCCAAATCGGCCTTATCAACACGAAGCTCATATACCACGGTACGTTCGCCTTCTATCTCGGTGATGTTGACAGCATCTGGATAATCTACGAGGGCCTTAACGATCGCTGTTAGCAGTTCCTTCACGTTCATCGTCGCCTCCTGTTTCTAATAGTTTCTCTTTCTCCTTCAAGCTACGCAAAACACGTTCATACAAACGTAAGACACGGTTAGTAGGTTGGGCACCCTTCTTTAGCCACTCCTCAAACCGGTCAACGTCAAGCTTCAACTCTTCCCCCCGTAGGGGGTCATAATACCCCAGAATCTCCACAAACTTACCATCACGGGGTGCACGTGCATCAGCCACCACTATACGGTAATGTGGGCGATTACGTTTACCCGTACGCATTAAACGGATCCTCACCATCTTCCCTCCAGATTAAGATTATATCAATAAACTAAACCACTATACAGCTTGTCAACAACGCGCCTGGGAGGACTCGAACCCCCAACCAGCGGATCCGTAATCCGCCGCTCTATCCAATTGAGCTACAGGCGCATCATTTGATGATTATCTCGATGCTTGCTGGTATACCATTCAAACTTGCATCTGCTATCTGTTGAGAGCGATAACCAATATCCATAATCACTAATTCATTGAGTGGTAAAGATAATCCAGCTTCAAAATCCGTCAATATATCACCACCTATGAACACAACGTGTGGCTCACCGTAAAAATACAACCGCTTAATTAGCGGTACACGTAGAAATAGCCCAAGATCGAACCCCCAACTGGATTCACCTTCAAGGTAGTAACCGCGTGCACCAAGCTTACCGATCAGCTCGTAATGTGGTAGAAACTGATATATGAGGTGGAACCCCACCTCTGACAGCCGTTGCGTGACATCAGCTGCTACAGTTTCGGTATATCCACGATACACGAAGCTGAGTCCACCTCGTGGTAGCATGAACCACAACACCCGTAGAGCGATTGTAGGTATACTACTATTGTAACCAAATGTATGTTGATACCCGAATGTCAAGTTCAACCTATTCTGTAGCTCAAGCTTACCTGCCCTACGTGGTTCATACTCATAATACGGGGGTGGTGGCAGGTAGTATGGATAATAATAGGGGTAATAATGATAATGATACACGTAGTAGTAATGGTAATCACCTTGTACCTCCTCTGGTGGTGTTTCGGGTGGCTTGGGTTTCAGCTTCTTGAAGAAATCACCAAGTTTACCCTTTTTCTCCGACCCCTGTTTGTCGGTATCCGAACCTTCCTCCCCTTCAGTAGCCACCTGTATACTCTCTGTAGTTTGTATTTCTGTCTGTGGCTTATAATCCACTTTATGGAACAGCTCAGTTACCTTACCTCTACGGGTTACTACGGTTGCGGTTTGCTGCCGGGTTTTGGTGGACGCTTTCCCTTTTGTAACCCCCTTAAAAGGGGTAACCTTTTTCGAACCCACCTTTTCGACCTTCTCCACCTTCGTTTGCTTCTTTTTGGTATCACTCTCTTTCTTTATTTCCTTAGCCAGGATGGAGCTGCTCAAAAATATCACTATCAGGAAAATGCTCCACCATTTCATTTTACCTCCATCACTAATAAACTTATCCCACCCCATATGATGTCAATATATTCAATCATAAGGCTGGCAGTTGACGAGCGGGCTGGACTTACATATTAAAATATGAGGTTTATGAAGTTATTGACTTTATCGGCTGTTGTTTTATCATCATGTTTACCGATGTATGTAGCTGAACGTAAGAAATCACCTGAAGAGGTGGTTCAGCTCGCATTTACTGCATTCCTACAGAACGATTGGGATACGTTTCTAAAATACGTGGATACCTCCACATGGGATAGTATAATATCGGACGAACACGATCGCACCACCATTTACAAACAGCTACTACCCAAGGCGTTTCGTGACGCCAAGTCCGAACTCGGTACGTACGGTGAGTGGCGTATCGTACATTCCTCCATAACATCCGATACCAGTGCCACTGTCATAATAGCTACCGATAAAGGAAGGATTGACATACACCTGCGTAAGGTTGACAGCGACTGGAAAATAGTACTACCGTGATGCCATATTTCTATATCCCCAAACCCAACATCAAGGGTGAGTTCGCGATATTCACCCCAGAAGAGAGTCACCACATACGTGACGTGTTACGTCATCGACAAGGTGACATAATCAAGGCAGTTGATGGCGAAGGTACCCTATACGAAATAGAGCTTACACGATGTGAGAAACGCAAACCAGTCGAAGGCAAAATAATAGCCAGCCAATACTTTGAAGACGACCTCACTACGCGGGTGACACTCGCCTGCGCTATACCGAAGAAAAACCGTATGGATATACTTGTTGAGAAAACCACAGAGATAGGGGTGGCAGAGATCATACCAATGATAACAGCACGTACAGAAAACACACGTGCAAGGATAGCACGTTGGAACAAAATTGCCATCAACGCCATCAAGCAAGCTCGTAGGTACCACTTACCGGTTATCCACAAGGCACATAGGTTTGATGAGGTGCTGGATATGCTTGACACTCATGATATCGGTGTGATAGCTGTCACCACCGGTGAAACGTACAAGTTACGTGATGTGTTACAGGATAAACATAAGATACTGGCACTTGTAGGGCCAGAAGGTGACTTTACAAAAGACGAATTAGAGTTATCTATTAAGAAAGGGTTTATCCCTGTAAGCTTAGGACGTTACGTTCTACGCACAGAAACCGCAGGTATTGTGATTGTAGCAACAATATTGTATGAATTGAATGAAATCCAAAAAGGAGGCACATGATACGAGTAGAAGCGCAACCGGGTGAGAGTTTTGAGTCACTTTTCCGTCGGTTTAAACGTATCATAGAGAGGGATCGCATACTTTCAGAGTATAAGAAACATCAGGTATATGAGAAACCCAGCGAAATAAGAAGGAAGATCAAACTTAAGAAAGAGTGGGAACGCAAGAAGGCACGCCTCGCCAGCAAAAAGCCGTAATGTCACGATCTGTCGAGGAGATCCTCGAATTTGACAAGATCAAATCCAAGCTACGCAGCCTATGTAGCACCAATAAAGGTAAGCAGCTGGTGGACGAGCTTTCTCCACTCCAGGATAAACCGTCCATTGAGTATCGGTTGAACCTCACCCGCGAGGTGATGGAATGGCGTCACCAACATGGTGAGTTACCGATACCATCAGATGATGAGGTACTTAAGTTGTTACAATCATTAGACAAAGGTGATCCACCTCCGGTTGAGCAGCTACTTGCATTCGTTAGCTGGGCCGATGGTATAAATGAGCTCAAACGCCTATTCACAAAGGAGTTTCCACTACTATACGAGCTAAGTGCCAGCATATTACCGGTGGATGTACCCGCAAACAAGATACGTCAACATATTGACGAGAACGGTGTCAAACCTTCCTCGTCACCCAAACTTATGTCAATATTGCGTCGCATACGTGAGCTGGAGGAGGCCATCCGCTACAAGTTAAGCGATTACCTGCAACTACCCTACCTACAGGAACCCATAATCGTGCAGCGATTGGGACGCTACGTGATACCGGTGAAGATGGGTGCACAGAGTAAAATAAGGGGTATCACCATAGCGCTGTCAGCTACCGAACACACGGCATTCGTTGAACCCATGGATGTACTGCATTTAAACAATGAGTTGCTCGAACTCCAAAAGGAGAAAGAAGTTGAAGAGCTACGAATCATATTGGAGATCATGGATGAGTTACGTGCAACCCGTCTACCTATAGAGCATGACCTCATACTCATAGGTAAGCTGGATCTCACCAACGCCAAAGCTAAGTTAGCACATGAAATGGATGCCCGCATACCGAAGATAGTTGAGCCCGGCAACCCGCTCATAATGCGTGAAGCACGTCATCCATTACTCATCTATCAGAAAGAAGTTGTACCACTGGATATCGAGGTAGGTAAAGACTTCACGTTATTGCTTATCACAGGCCCCAACATGGGCGGTAAGACTGTAGCCCTGAAGACGGTCGGGTTAATATCGTTAATGGTACTCTCTGGTATACCAGCACCGTTGAGTGAAGACAGTGAGATACCGATCTGGGATAGAATATTTGTCGACATAGGTGAGGAGTTACCAGTAGGTTATGACCTATCGACATCATCTGCTCACATAGAGGGGCTCAAAACCATATATCAGGAGGCTACATCCAGATCGCTTGCACTCATCGATGAAATCGGTCGCGGTACCGACCCTGAAGAAGGTAGTGCACTGGGTTTCGCATTCATGGAGCGCTTCGTGGCAAAGGGTATCAAAACATTGGTCACCACCCACTACTCCAAACTAAAGGTATGGGTAGCGAATGCCAACGGTATGGAGAACGGTGCCATGGGCTTCAGGGATGGTGTACCCACGTATCGGTTGACCATAGGTACAGCAAGCAGCTCGTATGGGTTAGAGCTTGCAAGCCGCTTACGTGTACCCGAGATCATTCTCAAACGTGCATACTCGTTGATGGATCCCAAAACTATGCGATTAGATCAGCTACTACGTACGTTGGAGGAGCAACGCACATACTGGGAGATGAAACACCGTGAGCTACTTGAGAAAGAGGCAACATTGAAATCGAAAGAAGCCACCCTCTCGATCAGAGAGGAGAAAGCACGTAACATAATTCGTGAAGCTGCCAAAATAAAGCGTGAGGCACTACTCGAAGGACGTGCCATAATTGAGAACCTCATCCGTGAGATACGTGAACATCAAGCCAGCAAAGAATCTATCCGCAAGGTAAAGTCTACAATCCATAAACTGCTCGAACCTGTAGCAGAGGACGAACCCATGCATCCACATACGCTAAACAAAGGTGATAAGGTATTGGTGAAGACACTCGGTATCTACGGTAAGGTTGAAGATATCAAAGACGACGAAGCCATCGTACGTATCAACAATGTCACACTTAGGTTGAAACCCGCATACCTGGAGAAAGTCACCACCCACGAAGTGGAGCACCCCAAAGTGAAGCTAAAGCTTAGCCATAAACGCGACCTACCGCTGGTGCTGGACCTACATGGGGTTACACGTGAGGAGGCACTGAGGCGGCTCGACAAGTATATCGATGATGCACAGCTGTTGGGTGTGGAGATGTTCAAAATATCGCACGGTATAGGTAAAGGTATACTACTAACCGCCATAAGGGAAAGGTTGGCAAAAGATCCGCGGGTGGCAAGCTTTGCACCTGGGGCGCCCGCCGAAGGTGGTGATGGTGTAACATGGGTTTACCTAAAACCGATCTCGGAAACACAATGATATGGCGTAAACAGGTAGTGACACCCAACGAGATGCGTCAACTGGATAGCTGGGCAATCAACAAGTTAGGTATACCGGGTATCGTGTTGATGGAAAACGCTGCACGTGGTACAGCCACCGCAATAGCCGAGAGGTATCCACCACCCAAGAAAGTAGCAATATTTGTTGGCAAAGGTAACAACGGAGGTGATGGACTTGCAGTTGGACGGTGGCTTAAAGTCATGGGTTATGAGGTCGACATATTCGCATTCTCGATGGATCTCAGAGGTGATGCACTCACCAACCTCAACATCTTACGTCAGCTGCAGTTTGATATAAAGCTTATCGAGTCAGCTGACACCGTACCATGGGATAAAGGTTGGGATATAATAGTGGATGCAATTTTTGGTACAGGATTCAAGGGACAGTTACCCCCACTATTTCGTGAGGTGATCGCAAGGATAAACGCACATCCCGCATATAAGGTAGCCATCGATATACCATCGGGGGTGGATGCGTCCACTGGCGAGGTAACAGACATTGCAGTAAGGGCTGACCTCACATGTACGATGGGGTTACCTAAGGTGGGGTTCTTCTTCCCTCCCGCTATCGACTATGTGGGTGAGCTTAAAGTGATCGACCTCGGTGTGATGTTCGAAGATATAGCTGATGTACATATTGTTGACCATGAAGTGATCACCAACCTGCTACCCAACCGTCCTGCTTGGGGACACAAAGGTACATTTGGTAAGGTATTAGTGATCGCGGGCTCGCCAGGGTTCACCGGTGCGGCAACACTCGCAAGCTTATCTGCACTTAAAATAGGGGCTGGCCTCGTGTATTTAGCTATACCCAGAAGTTTAAACCCCATCTTAGAGGTTAAAGCTACGGAGGTGGTAACCATACCGATGCCGGAGACTGAGGATATGCTACTCAGTGTAGATGCATGTGATCGGTTACTCAATATGTTGGACAACATGGACGCATTGATCATAGGACCAGGCCTTGGTAGGGCAGATACATTGCGTGAGCTGATACTCAAAATCATAGAGCACAACCAACACGTACCCATGCTCATAGATGCGGATGGGTTGAACAACTTACGCTGGCAAGACATCACCCGTATTAAGGTGCCTTTCGTGGTGACCCCACATCCGGGTGAATTGTCACGTCTTATCAACAAAAAGGTCAACGAGATACTGAAAGCTTCACTTAACCTGACACGTGAGCTATCACGTGAAACCACAGGCGTAATAGTATTAAAAGGTGCACCCACAATTATCGCACACAAAGGTAAGGTATACATCAATCCAGTTTATGATTCGGCGCTCGCCACCGCCGGTAGTGGTGATGTATTGAGTGGCATAATAGGTGGCCTCATGGGTATGGGTGTAAACGTGTTCGATGCTGCACTGTTGGGTGTGTATATACACGGGGAAGCTGGTAGGATAGCGGGTAGAAAGCTTACCCCATACAGTGTAATAGCTGGCGATATTATGGCCAACATACATGTGGCAGTGGAGCGCATCATTCAGGGAGGTATAGATGGTCGAATTATTAGAAGAGGTACGCAATAGGGGGGTGAAGTTCATCCAGCTATGGTTTGTGGATCTACCTGGTATCTTGAAAAGCGTCACAATACCGGTGACCCAACTACCACATGCGCTGGAGGATGGTATAACGTTTGATGGCTCCTCAATAGAGGGGTTCACCAGGATACACGAAAGCGATATGGTGCTACGTGCGATACCTGAGACGTTTAGAGTGTTGCCATGGAACCCACAAGCTGGTAGGATGTTTGCAGAGGTGTTGAAACCCGACGGTACACCCTATGAGGGTGATCCAAGAAATATACTCAAACGCAACATAGATGAGGCAAAGTCGATGGGGTTCACGTTCTATATAGGGCCGGAGATCGAATACTTCTATTTCAAATCACAGAGTCTACCTGAGGTGTTAGATCATGGTGGCTATTTCGATAATACGCCACCCGATATCGGTGAACGCATCCGTATGCGTACGGTGGAGACACTCAAAGCGATGGGTATCGAAGTGGAAGCTACTCATCATGAGGTAGCGCCCAGCCAACACGAAATCGATCTCGTCTATGCAGAAGCGATGGAGATGGCGGATCGCATCATAACTACAAAGTATGTGATCAAAGAGATTGCACAGGAAGAAGGTTATTACGCATCGTTTATGCCCAAACCGCTGTTCGGTCAGAATGGTAGCGGTATGCATCTACACTTCTCGTTATTTAAGGGTGACGAAAATGCGTTCTACGAAGATGACGGTAACCTGTCAGAAATAGGTAAGATGTTTATTGCAGGCTTGTTGCAGCATATCAAGGAGATAACCTTGATACTTAACCAATGGGAAAACTCCTACAAACGGTTGGTACCCGGTTATGAGGCACCGGTTTACATATCATGGGCAAGAAAGAACCGATCCACCCTCATAAGGGTGCCACACTATCCACAACACCGTAAGAAAGCGGCACGTGCAGAGCTACGTAGCCCTGATCCAGCTACTAACCCATACCTGGCGTTTGCGGTCATCCTACAGGCGGGGCTTGAAGGCATACGTAAGGGTTATGAACTACCACCCCCCATAGAGGCAAACATCTACGAGATGAGCATAGACGAACGTAAAGCGGCTGGGATAGAAGATCTACCGGGTAGCCTCGGTGAAGCCATACACTATGCGGAAAGGTCTGAACTTTTACGCCGTACGTTGGGTGAGGAAACCTTCTTCAAATACATAAGGAACCGCAGAATGCTGTGGGAAACCTATC
>JAGGUB010000014.1 GCA_021158725.1 Caldifarciminota bacterium
ACCGTACCGAAGACAAACCTATCAAGCATCACATCACCCACAATTAACACCATGAGACCTCCGAATCTTTTCAATAATCGATGTTGTTGAATATCCCTCAACTAATGGAACGATAACAACTTTACCACCAAGTTGTTTAACGATCGGTGTTTCTGGTAGCTCATCCTCTTGATAATCGCCACCCTTCACATGTATATCAGGCTTTATGAGTTTGATCAACTCCACTGGCGTATATTCATCGAACGGTACGACAATATCGACAAATTTTAACGCATCGACGACCGCCAACCGCGATTCGAGTGGCATCACTGGTCGGTCTTCACCTTTGATCTTACGTACGGAGGTGTCAGAATTAATACCTACGATTAAGACATCACCATAATGTTTGGCCCGCCTCAGGTACTCCACATGCCCCTTATGAAGTATATCAAAACATCCGTTTGTAAACACAATACGGTTACCTGTGGCCCTCAACTGATGAACTAATTTCACAAGAACATTCCTGTCACTGATTATCATCACCAAAGAAATGGCGTTCCACCGCACCTGCTATACTATGGTAGATAACAACGTGACATTCCTGTATGTGGGGTGTACAATTTGATGGCACAATAAGTGCTATATCAACGATATGCTTTAGCTTGCCACCACCTTTACCTAATAAGGCCACGGTTTTGATACCCATTTTTCGGGCAACCTGTGCCGCTTCCAATAAATTAGGTGAATTACCCGACGTGGATATCAAATATAGTAAATCGCCCTCTTTGCCGAGTGATTCCACTTGATGAGCAAAAACCTGCTCATACCCATAGTCGTTAGCTAATGCAGTAAGTGTAGACGTATTTGTGGTGAGTGCCACTGCTGGTAGGCCACGCCTATCTTTCATGAACCTACCCACGAGCTCAGCTACAAAATGTTGTGCATCAGCTGCCGACCCGCCATTGCCTGCGACCAATATTTTATTACCATTTTCGAGTGTAGCGATCGTCATGTCTATTACTTTTTGCAGTAGCTCTATATTCTCGCGTATGAACTGCAATTGTAAGTTATGTGAAGCTTCAAAATACTCCTTCAGATAATTGTGCCACATCTTAGAAAATTGTGGTATAGCCGTATTTGTCAACTATGTAGTTGTTAACCCCGGTATGCTTTCGGTTAGTGGTTCGTACGTTTCAAACTCCATCATGTAGATTCCTCTACCCTGGGTTAGCGACCTTATAGTTGTCGCGTAGCCAAACAGCTTACGTAACGGACATGTTGCTATAACCACATAGCGGGAGCCACGATTTTCCATCACTTTTATTTTACCATCGCGTGCATTGAGGTCATCCAATATCACACCAAGATATTCCATAGGTATAATTATTTCGAGCTTCATGATGGGTTCGAGCAGGATCGGTTTTGCGCTACTCAGTGCTTTCCTGAATGCGAATGCACTCGCCTCAGTGAAGGCAAGTTCAGTCGAATCCGTTGGATGTATATCAACCCCCATCAGTGTAGCTTTTACATCGATAACCGGATAACCGGCAAGCGGGCCCACCCCCATATTTTCACGTATACCACGTTCGATTGCATTTAAAAAGGTTGCAGGTATATCAGGTACTTGGTTCACAAATGCAAAGTATTCGCCACGTGGTAGTGGCTCCACCTGCAGCTTCACATATGCGTAGTGGTGTTTACCACCGACATCGCGATCAACCTTAGCTTCACCTGTACCGGTTTCAGTGATAGTCTCACGATACGCTACCTGTGGCTTACCAGTACGTACGTCGAGCTTAAACTCACGTCGTAAACGCTCGATGATCACCTCAAGGTGTAGCTCACCCATACCTTCGAGCAAACGTTGGCCAGTCTCCTCATCCAGCCGTACCCTAAGGGTTGGATCCTCATGTACCAACCTTTCGAGTACGGACTCGAGTTTATCCTCTTCAGCCATCGTCTTAGGCTCTATACTTACGTAGATGACAGGGTCAGGAAACTTCATACTACCCAACACGATGGGGCTGGATGGTGCCGCAAGTGTATCCCCCGTACGGGTGGCCTTGATACCCATTATCCCCACTATTTCACCTGCATGTGCTACTTTTACAGGTGTACGTTCATTCGCATGCAGTAGAAATATCTGTGAGATCCTTTCCTTCACGTTACGTGTGGTGTTTAGCACCACATCACCCTTTTTTAACTTACCCGCATAAATCCTCAGGTAACCGAGATCACCGTGTGGGGTAGCCTGTATCTTGAATACCTTACCCAGAAATGCGCTTTCGGGGTTGGGTGCACGTTCTACCTCCTTGTGGGTTTTGATCGATACACCCTTTATCGGGGGACGTTCGACCGGCGACGGCAGATAGTCGACTATACCGTCGAGTAATGGTTGTACCCCCACATTACGTAACGATGCACCAAGATATACCGGGAATGCCTTTGTGGATAGGGTTACACGTCGGATGGCATGTTTGATGTGGGTTGGTGATATTTCACCCTTTTCGAGGTATATTTCAGCAAACTCATCATCGAGATCGGCTAACTTTTCGATCAACTCTTCGTGTGCCACCTTGCTCTCGGAGATAAGCGGTTCCGGTATATCTGTTACATCATAATGTGAACCATCAGTACCCAGCTGCCAGATAAGTGCACGTTCGGATACGAGGTCGATCACACCATGAAATTCAGCCTCTTTACCTATTGGTAACTGTAGTGGTAATGCTACGATATTGAGACGTTCCTCCATCATCCTGATAACGGATTCGTAATCTGCACCTATGCGATCGAGTTTGTTGATATAGATCAAACGTGGCAGGTTGTGACGATCAGCTTGATACCAAACGGTTTCGGATTGTGACTCAACCCCTTCAACTGCACTGAAGATGACCACAGCACCATCGATCACCATTAACGACTTCTCCACCTCTGCAGTGAAATCCACATGTCCAGGTGTATCAACAATATTTATCCGTGTATCACGCCAATAACATGTGGTGGTGGCTGCAATTATTGTTATACCACGTTCACGCTCCTGCTCCCAATAGTCCATAGTAGCAGTACCTTCGTCGACATCACCCATCCTTTGTATCTTACCTGTATAGTATAAGATACGTTCAGTGGTTGTCGTCTTACCTGCATCTATGTGCGCAATAATGCTAATGTTGCGGATGTTGCGAAGATCGATCATCTAAAGTGGGCAAAAGCCTTGTTGGCTTCTGCCATCCTGTGGGTATCTTCCTTCTTCTTGTAGGCGGCACCCTCCTTGCGGCTGGCCAATATCAGCTCTTCGGCCAGCTTCTGATACATGGGGGCACCTTTCCTTGCACGTGCAGCTTGAATGATCCACCTTATTGCAAGTGATACACGGCGTCGCGGTGGCACAGGCACCGGCACCTGATATGTGGCACCTCCCACACGACGTGGCCTTACCTCCATGATGGGTTTCACATTTTCGAGTGCGGTTTCAAACACAGTGAGTGCGTTTTGGTTAGTACGTTTCTCAATGAGTTCAAACGCCTTATAGACGATCTTTTCAGCTAACCGTTTCTTGCCGTCCCACATTACGCAATTGATCAACTTCTGTACCAACACGCTACCGTATTTGGGATCAGGTGGTATCTCACGTGGTTCCGCACGTTTGCGCCTCATTTCTCCTCTTTGGGTTTCTTGGTACCATACTTTGAACGGCTCTTCTTTCTACCTTCGACACCAGCTGCATCATATACACCACGAACTATGTGATACCTCACACCTGGCAAATCCTTGACACGACCACCACGTACAAGTACGTTGGAGTACTCCTGTAAATTGTGCCCCTCACCCGGTATATAAGCGATGACCTCCCTACCATTAGACAGCCGTACACGTGCCACCTTACGCATGGCGGAGTTGGGTTTCTTGGGGTTCACTACATAAACACGTAGGCATACACCACGCTTTTGGGGTGACCCTTCCAACGCCGGTGCCTTAGACTTACGTTTCTTTGGCTTCCTACCGTGCCTTATTAGTTGGTTAATAGTTGGCATTTCATTATTAAAATACAGCCTATGGGAGATGGTCAACCTTTCTCACGTTATATGTAACACACGATGGCCAAGCTGTTCAAGGTAGCGGCTGATAAACCTACGGTGACAATACTTAGGATGTGGTTCCAGGCACATTATAGCTACACGGTGATCACGTGCTATGTTGAGTAGCTTCGATATACCCAACTTAAACGCTTCCGTCTCCATATATTTTTCGTAACCACCTTTACGATAGCCACCAAGTTCAGGTATATGATAGTATTGTATATCCGCACAGAGGAGATGGCGTGCGATATTCTCCTTCTTGAAATCAGGGTTTTTAGATGTAGGGAATGACCGCACATCAACTATCGCCTGTATATGATGCAGCTTCAAAATATACAGGAATTTGCCAACCTTGTAGTTACCATAACCTATCGTATAAATGGGGTCAGGCATCAAACAGCCGCACTATTGTAGCACGTAACTCATCGATACCTATCCCTTTGAGTGCCGATATGAAGTGCGCCTTGGGGAACTGCTCCTTAAGTGTGTCATAGTCGGGTACGAGATCGATTTTGTTGATCGCAATAATATATGGTTTCTGCAGTAGCAACGGATTGTACTCACGTAACTCATCCTGTAAGGCGGTAAACTGGTTCACAGGGTCCTGGGTAATATCGAGCACATAAAGTAACAGGCGTGTACGTTCGATATGACGTAGGAACTCTATCCCCAAGCCTTTACCCATATGTGCACCATCAATGATACCAGGTATATCAGCAATAACTATGTGACGGTTGGTCCCTATGAGTGTACCAAGTATAGGTGTTAGTGTAGTGAACGGATATGCAGCCACTTTCGGACGTGCATCCGTTAACCTACGCAATAGAGTGGATTTACCTGCATTTGGGTACCCCACAAGCCCAATATCTGCAAGTAACTTCAGCTCCAGTATAAGCGATTTCTTTTCACCTGGTTGCCCCTTTTCTGCTACTCTCGGGGCTTGGTTGGTAGATGATCTGAACGCTGCATTGCCACGTCCACCTTTACCACCACGTGCAACCACCAACCGGTCGCCAGGTGTCAGCAGCTCACCCAACAACTTATCATCCTCGTAGACCAGCGTACCGGGTGGTACCTTCAGTATGATATCTTCACCTTTACGACCGGTTTGGTTCTTACCTTTACCGTGTGCACCACGGCCAGCTTTGAAGTGACGTTTGAACACATAATCAATAAGTGTGTTGAGGTTGGGGTCTACTTCCAGGATAACGTCACCACCATCACCACCGTTACCACCGTCGGGTCCACCACGTGGTACGTACTTCTCACGTCTAAAGCTTATACAACCATCGCCACCATGACCACCTTCTACCCAAATACGAACCCTATCAATAAAACCCTTTTCACCCATACTGTGCAACTGGATCTCAAGGAAGCTGGGCGAGGTGGGACTCGAACCCACAAGCCCCAAATGGGGCGACGGATTTTAAGTCCGTCGTGTATACCACTTCCACCACTCGCCCAAGCGGGAGACGGGATTTGAACCCGCGACCCCAACCTTGGCAAGGTTGTGCTCTACCACTGAGCTACTCCCGCCTGTATGTTTTCATAAAAATAATAGACAAAATCCATCAGTCAAGCAGTCTATCTTCTATTGATGGGTAGAAATTTTCGGGTAACATTTAATAGCTAATGGATAAATTCGTACATTTACACGTGCATACTGATTATAGTTTATTGGATGGTGTATGTCGTATTGATAGGTTGATCGAGAAAGCCATCGACTATAAATATCGTGCAATCGCTATCACCGATCACGGTAATATGTTCGGTGTGATTGAATTCTATGACGCTATGATGAAGGCGGGGCTCAAACCAATAATAGGTGAAGAGTTCTACGTAGCACCTACCTCCATGCGAGATAAGAAAACAGTGGGTGGGGTATCGAACTTCCACCTTACAGTGTTGGCGATGAACGAACGTGGTTACAAGAACTTGATGAAGCTGACCAGCCTCGCCTACCTTGAGGGTTTCTATTATAAACCACGCATAGATAAGGAGATACTCAAAAAGTACAGTGAGGGCTTGATAGTGATGTCAGGTTGCCTCAAGGGTGAAATCCCGTATCATCTACTGCGTAACGATTACGACACCGCATATAAAGTGGCAAAGGAATATCTTGAAATCTTTGGCCCCGACCGGTTTTATCTCGAGATGATGCGACTTGGGTTCAAGGAGAACGATATCGTTAATGCGGGGTTGGTCAAACTAAGTCGTGACTTAGGTATACCTATCGTTGCAACAAATGATGTACACTTTATCGATCGTACAGATAAGGAGGCACACGATGCGCTACTCGCCATACAGACGAACACCTACATAGATGAGGCTGACCGCTTCCGTATGGAAAGTGAGGAGATCTACTTTAAGTCACCGGATGAGATGGTGGGGTTGTTCTCCGATCACCCTGAAGCCATTGAAAATACGCTTAAGATTACCGAGCAGTGTAACCTACTCATAGAACTTGACCCTGTGAATGCACACCTACCGAGTTGCGAGCTACCGGAGGGGTTCGACACACCATCTGCATACCTTGAACATCTTGCGTGGGAAGGGTTTCGACGTCGCTACCCAACCGGTAACAAGAAGGCCGAGGAGCGGCTCAAGTATGAGCTCAGTGTGATAAATAAGCTCAACTTCGCCAGTTACTTCCTTATAATAAACGATATTGTGCAATCAGCCAAAGCTATGGGTGTACCGGTTGGCCCGGGTCGCGGGTCGGCTGTTGGTAGCCTCACACTGTATGTGTTGGGTGTTACGGAGATAGATCCACTCAAGTATAATTTGTTGTTTGAACGCTTCCTTAACCCATCACGAGTGTCGTTACCCGATGTGGATATAGATTTTGGTGACGAACAGCGAGATAAGATCATTGCACATGTTGAGGAGAAATATGGTAAAAATAACGTTGCACAGATAATAACGTTTGGTACAATGGCATCACGTGCAGTTGTACGTGATGTAGGTCGCATATTGCGTATACCTTATGGTGAGGTTGATAGGATCGCTAAGAAGATACCGATGGGTATGTCACTCGAACAGGCGCTTGAGGATAAGGAGTTACGTAAGTTGATAGCCTCCAAAGATGAATATAAGCGGATGATGGAGATCGCCAAACGATTGGAAGGGGTGGCACGTCACGTGTCAACACATGCAGCCGGTATCGTTATAACTCCCAAGGAGTTGACGGAGTTCGTTCCACTGTACAAGGCACCCGATGGCAACATAATGACACAGTATTCCATGAAATCGCTCGAAAAGATAGGTTTATTGAAAATAGACATACTGGGGTTACGTACGTTGACAGTGATCGAGAAGACCAAACAATACCTCAAGGAGAGGGGCATAGAGATAGATGAAATACCGCTTAATGATAGCAAGACGTTCAGGTTACTGCAACGTGGTGAGACAGTGGGTGTATTCCAGTTGGAAAGTGAAGGTATGCGTAGCATATTGAAGCGATTGAAGCCAACAAATTTCAAAGACATTATGGCAGTACTTGCGTTATACAGGCCTGGCCCTATGGAACAGAAGGAAACCTTCATCAAACGTAAACGAGGCGAAGAACCTGTAACTTACCTACATCCGATGCTCGAACCCATACTCAAAGAGACTTATGGTGTGATACTGTATCAGGAGCAGGTGATACAAATAGCACACCAGGTAGCGGGGTTCTCACTCAGTGAGGCTGACCTCTTGCGACGTGCTATGGGTAAAAAAGAGAAAGAGATTATGCGTAAGATGGAGGAGAAATTTGTCGAAGGTGCAAAGAAGAAAGGTGTAGATGAAGCGACTGCACGTAAAATATTTGAGTATATGGAGCCATTTGCTGGATATGGGTTCAATAAGTCACACTCTGCTGGTTACGCACTTATAGCATACTGGACCGCATATTTGAAGGCAAACCATCCCGTAGAGTTTATGGCAGCTTTACTTACCAGCGAGATGAATGATACCGATAGGATCAGGTTACTTCTAAGTGAATGCCGACGTATGGGGATTGAGATATTGCCACCTGATATAAACGAAAGCGACTATGAGTTTAAGCCAGTCGATGGTAAGATAAGGTTTGGGTTGGGGGCGATCAAAAATGTTGGCAAAAAGGCCATCGATAGCATTGTCAAAGAGCGTAAAAGGGGTAAATTCAGTAGCTTCAACGACTTTATGCAACGTAGGGACGTCAAAAACATAAATAAAAAGGCGATGGAGAATCTCATAAAAGCGGGTAGCTTCGATAACCTCAACCCCGACCGCTACAGGTTGTTGCAGGTGCTGGAGAATAAGGCATCACAACAGCTGTCACTATTTAGTGGCACGATAATGGATGAGAAGACAAACGATAGTGAAAGTGCCTCAGTACTTTCGATGGAACGTGAAGCACTGGGGTTCTACCTTTCGGGTCACCCACTAACCAAGTACGAGGATGTGATCGATGCATTCACCACAACCACTATAGCGGAGCTCCATCATTATGGGGAGGCCGAACCCGTAAGCATAGCGGGGATTGTTACACGAGTTAAGGTTATCAAAAACAAAAGGGGACAGAAGATGGCGTTTGTTGAACTCGAAGATCTTACGGGTAAGGTTGAGGTTACCGTGTTTCCGGACCTGTTTAGTGAAAAGGAGATAACCAATGGTGACGAATTACTCGTAAAGGGTAAAGTTACACACCAAGAGGGAGAAGAGTCACCTCGTATAATAGCCGATAAAATAGTATCACTACAAGAGGCAAGGAAGCGGTTGACAAGTTGGATCGACCTATACCTCAACATTGTAACAACCACGGAGGAGGACCTAAATAAGTTACATCAATTACTTATGGGGAGTTCAGGTGTGACTGAGGTGAGGCTCAACTTTGTCAAAAATGGTGAAACCCTATACACGTTACGGCCACGTAAGATGTTGGTATCACCGGATGATAAGTTGATCAAAAAGCTACAAAACCTACTGGGTAAGCCAAATGTCAGGCTCAGAAGTGTGCGCTGGTAAGGAATATATTGAGGAACTTGAGCAATTCACGATACAGCCAGGCTTCTGGCGTCGCAGGTATAAGGTGTTGATAGCCGGTATCATAGCGGTTGCGATAATTGTGATACTGGGGTGGCGATTACATTGGCATAAGTGGTTGATAGCGTTGGGTGTACTGATAGTGTCGGTATTCAGCCAGCTATTTACGTTTTTTGTTGGATTGGTAAATCTCATACCCGGTATAGGGCACCATCTTGCACGTGTCATAAGCTTACCAGTGGTATGGTTTCTCAATGGGTTAGCGTATATCTTGGCATTATTCGCTATACTCAAAGGTAAAAGCCTACATGTGGTACGTGGACGGTTGCTGGTGTTGATATTGGTGATAGCGTTTGCATTAGGTATGGCGGTGGGGTTTTGGGTCAGGAGCATAAAATGATTTGGTTGATCGTACTATTAGCACAATGGCAGTTTGGGCAGAACAAGATACAGTATAGGCAGTATGATTGGCATATCATGGAGACTAAACATTTCGACATATACTATTACAAGGGTGGCGAAAAGTTAGCCCGATTTGCTGCGTATGTGTTGGAGGGTGCACAAAACCGTATTGCGGAAGCGCTTGCACATAAGCTATCGAGAAAGGTACCCGTTATACTGTACACATCGTATATAGATTTCGAAGGTACAAATGTGATACCGTACCTGATAGAGGAGTCAGTGGGTGGGTTCACGGAGATGTTCAAAAACCGTATAGTGGTACCATTTAATGGTTCATATGAGGATTTTAGGCACGTGCTGGTGCATGAGCTTGTACACGCATTCCAATACGATATCCTGTATGGTAGAGGGTTATCTGCACTGATACCCAAAACCACAATCTACAACATACCGTTATGGTATATCGAAGGTATGGCTGAGTATTTCTCATTGGGTTGGGATGTCGAAACACAGATGATAATTGGGGATGCACTGTTTAACGATAAGTTGGTATCCATACAGGATATGGATCTCATCGAAGGTACATACCTCATGTACAAAGAGGGTCAATCCATAATCCACTTTATTGCACAGACGTACGGGGAGAAAAAGATTGGCGAAATATTCTATTCCATGAACCTAAGGCAGGGCCTGAAGGGTGGCATAGAAAAGGTATTACATGTGTCGTTGGATGAGCTTAACCTAATGTGGCGTGACTTCCTGCGTAGGAAGTACTGGTCGTTATGGGCACAAAAGCGTAGGGTACCAGAGGCTGCGATCATGGTGACAAAACATACCGATTATGTGTTCAATATAGCACCTGCCATATCACCGGATGGTAAGGAGCTGGTCTATATATCAGATCGTGACGGATATGATGCGATATATTTGGCATCTACGTTTACTGGTAAAATACGGAAGAAGTTGATCACCGGTGGTCAGAGTGAAACGTTCGAATCGCTACACCTGGCATGGGGTGGTATCGATTGGCATCCACAGCGACGTGAGGTGGTCTTCGTAGCCAAGAAGGGTAAGGAAGATGTACTTTACATATATGATGTTGAGCACGGTAAGATCAGGCATACGATAAAGCCGCACCTCGATGCAGTGTATAAGCCAAAGTATTCACCAGATGGTAAATACATAGTGTTTAGGGGGACGAAGGATGGGCAAGCCGATCTTTACATTGTGGATATCGCCACCAATGAGATAAGGAAGCTCACCGATGATATATATGATGATAAAGATCCATGGTGGATGGATAGCAGCACCATAGTCTTCGTATCTGATAGACAGAACAGAAAGGATACGGTTTGGTATTATGGGGTCTATGGGCTTTATATGCTTAACCTATGTGATGGCCACATCTATAGTATCATGCCATATAGGGCAACCTATATGCGATACCCCATGGTGGTGGGTGATAAGATAATGTTTGTGGCGGACTGGGAAGGTAGCTACGATCTATATGTTTGGGATATTGGCAAAGAAAAGCTATATCATAAGCTGGAAATCATGGGTGGCATATACTCGCCAACAGTAACACCGGACGGCAAATACCTTGCAATGAGTGTGTATAATAATGGTGGATGGGACATATTTATAGTGAAAGAACCGCTTAACCAGTTAGGTTCACAATATACACCACCCGAAGTAGAGCACGTGCATGCGGTACCTATGAAGTTTGTACCCTTTAAGACACGTGCGATGGGGTTTGAGCTTGCACCTGATTGGGTGTTTGGTAAAGTTGAGTATTCAAGTTATGGTGGCATATACACGAGGTTGAGCCTCGCATTTTCAGATATACTGGGTAATCACAGGTTTTATGTGGATCTGGACAATCCCAGCGATCTCACCAACTCCAACATATTGTTTATCTATTGGTATCTACCCAAGCGATGGGATTGGCTATTCTATTTCTCGAAGGTTGGCGGTTATTACTACAACTACAGGTATGGGTGTTGGGCATACTTACGGATGTTAGAGATAAGTAATGCATTTTCGTATCCGATAGATAGGTTTCATAGGGTTGACTTATGGTTAGGGTTTGTTGATGTTAAGGAAGAGATGTATCTTGCCAACACCTATACCCAGTACTATGATCTGCTGGATATACGTACCTCATACGTGATCGATAATGCACTATGGAGGAGTACCGGGCCAGCAATTGGTACACGTGCATCGTTATCGTTGGAACACGTAATACCTATACAGCCAAGGGTGGTATCCGCGACGTACTATGAGCTGGACTATCGACACTACACGAGGTTGACTGCACGCTATACTTGGGCGAATAGGTTTATATTTGCGGGGTTGCTCAGTCGCCAGCTATACCATTATACGCCGTTGTGGGTTGGGGGGCCAGACGATCTACGTGGTTACGACTATGGTGAGTTCAGTGGTTACCATATTGGTATATGGAATACTGAGTTACGATATCCGTTCATCGATAACCTCAAGATAGCGTTCCCGTTACCTCTGTACCTGCGTAACATAAGGGGAGGGATATTTGTTGATATGGGGTTTGCAACCAATAACCTGCGTGAACTTAGGTTGTACGAGGCTGGTAGGTTAAAGGATCTGAAGCTGGGCTTCGGTACAGGGGTAAGGATGAACCTTGGCTATTTTGTGTTACAGGTTACATGTGCATGGCATACGGATTTGGCCAGCTACTCTGCACCTTATTGGTACGTATCGTTCAACCCCGAGTTTTAGAAGAGTAAGCTTTATCCCGAAGTTAACCTGTAAATAACAGATATCCTTGACGTTAATTTAAAACCCTTATCTTAGAAGGATGGCTACTGTTGAACTTTTGATGGGCAACCACGCTCTTTCGTATGGGGTGAAGCTTGCACGTGTGAAAGTTATAGCTGCATACCCCATCACACCACAGACGGAGGTGGTGGAGTTGCTCGCCGATATGTGTGCAACCGGTGAGCTGGATGCTACGTTCATAAAGGTGGAGTCCGAACATTCCGCACTCGCCGCAGTTGTAGGTGCATCAGCCGCTGGTGTACGTGCATTTACCGCAACTTCGGCACAGGGGTTAGCGTATATGCATGAGGTGATACACTGGGCAGTAGGTGCGAGGTTACCAATCGTGCTGGGTAACATCAACCGCGCCATGGCGCCACCATGGTCGATATGGACCGAACAGAACGATAGCTTAGCACAACGTGATACCGGTATAATGCAGTTTTATGCTGAAAGCAACCAGGAGGTGCTGGATACGGT
>JAGGUB010000087.1 GCA_021158725.1 Caldifarciminota bacterium
CATCTACGGATTTATACAGCTGTCGCATTGTGTTTGCAATGTATATGATGGATGGATCACCAGGTGCATAACTTACAGCAGTGAACCCAGGGTTTAATAAGCTTAGGTTGGCAATACTGTCCCAGGTTATACCACCATCTTTTGTCACCCAAAGCAATGGCGAATACCCACGATACGCGATAAGTAGAAGAGTATCCGATACAGCCTCGGAGATTGCATCGATACCATCGAACCCACGTACCGTATGCCAAGTGGTATCATACACATAGATTGAATCATACACTGCCAGCAAAGGGCATCCGCTGGCATTGACTGCACCACCCTCTATATCTTTAAATCGAAACATATCCACCGGCTGCCAGCTATCATCACGATATTCCCATATGTCTGTCCAGCTTCTTGCCCATACGTTGGATGGATCATCCACATCAGCCAGCACACCCATGATTACACCACCTTCGGGACCTATCCATGCACCTGCCCACTGGGGATGGGTACTGTTCGATCTCGTATGCAGGTACTGTGGTAGGTCAAACTCAAGCAAACTGGGTAACTTAAAAACCAACAATACAAACATCACCATATACATGTTACCTCCTGCTTAAAAGAAATATGGTGTACTATTCCGCATGTCAATGTTTAAGTTCCTCCCAACGATATAGGCAGAGGTTGATTTTACGCTTATCGATGTAGCTTTATTTCATGAAACGCTGGCTCTCCTTAATTGCCCGCATAGTAGTGGCGGGGTTGGCGTTCTGGTTCATATATCGTAGGTTGGACGTATCGCAGTTACGTGTGCTCATACATACGTTCAACTTACGTGTGTTTGGGTTGATGTTTGTGGTTTACTCATTTTTGATCTTCCTATCCGCATACCGCTGGTACTTACTTATGCGCTGTAAAGGGTTAAACATCCATCTCCGCAAAGCGGTAGAGTTCTATTTTATTGGGTTGTTTTTCAATAACTTTCTACCCACGTCGATGGGTGGCGATGTAGTACGTGCTATATACACAGGTGAATACACCAACCACCGTACCGAAGCATGGGGTTCGGTTTTACTCGAACGTACACTTGCATTCCTTGGGCTTAGCACAGTGGGTTTGGTAGGTGCTACCCTTTATAAACCAGAGGCACGCTTTTTTCACGTAATAGCTGGATTCTTGGTGTTTATACTGGTAATTTTTGTACTCCTGTTTCTACCTCCCATACGTAAAGTTATGAGCCGAATTTTACCTAAGTTGAAATTTCGTGGCTTGGGTGATAAGCTTCTATTCTTTTATGACAGGCTACATGAATACAGGGGATATCCCGGTACACTCGTTACAGTATATTTCATATCGGTATTCGTACAACTATGTATCGCATGGATAAACTTCGTCTTAGGTAACAATCTCGGTATACCAGCACCGTTCACCCAGTATATGCTGAATATACCGTTGGTACAGATTGTGAGCATGTTACCTGTATCGATAAACGCACTCGGTATAAGAGAAGGTAGCTATATCGGATTATTCCCATACGATAAGGAAGCTCTGTGGTTACTTTCGTACTCGGTTTTCTTCATAGGGTTGAGTGTGAGCCTACTTGGTATAATACCGTTTATGAGGATACGTCAGCTCCATAGGAAAACGTGAACTCATAATTTCAGCAACTCCGTCAACTTATGTATGTGGATAACATTGTGTGGATGATGCTCCTCATCCCCCACATAGATTGGGATGACACCCACATTTATCGCACCCTCAATATCGTGTCGCCAGGTGTCACCTACCATCGCTACCTCATTTGGTGGTAACCCGAGCCTGTTGAGTGCCACCTCAAATATGTATGGATGTGGCTTACGTACACCTACATCTGCGGAGATGATAACATCACGAAAATATTGGGTGAGCTCAAACCGCTCCACCAACCTCCGTATAAGTGGACTGTACGTGGCGTTTGTGACCAACACCTTTGGCCCCTGAAGTTTACTCAGCACCTCATGTACATCTGGTAAGATGGTGTAGCTTCTCTCTTCCAGCTCGAAGAACTTATCAAGCGCCCCCGTGATAACCTCGTGTGATGCATGTATACCCAGTTCGTGCAACAATTCCTTCAACACATGTTCTGCTGGATACTCACGATGGTCGGTTTCAGCCCTCTCGTAACATTCTTTACGCTTGTTAAGCCACAACTCTGGTAGATTAGGTGGCACCCGCAATCGTTCCGCAAGATATCTATACATCTTCTCTGCACCCTCCTCGCACTTACATTCGGGTAGCCTTATGAGTGTATTACCGAGGTCGAACATCCAGCCACTGATCTTGTCACCACCGATGATTTCACCCACCATCGTTACCCTTTAAGTTACGGGATTAACCTTTACGTCAACATCCTGTCTGTAGCACCTTGACCCTACACACTCCATCTTATTTTTAAAGGATGGAACACGCCAACTGGGCGATACGTTTCCTCATCTTCCTATTGTGTGCATCCATCCTCATACGTATCTGGCAAGCCCGTAAAGGTAAGAAGCTCTTCATACGTAGGTTGCCAGGACTTGACGCTATCGATGAAGCTATCGGTAGAGCTACTGAGCTTGGCAAACCCATACTGTTTTCGTTAGGTTTAGGTGGCCTCAATCCCACCACATTTGCATCGATGAGCGTATTGAGATATGTGACCACAACTGCCGCCAAGTATGGGTTACGTGTAATCGTACCAATATTCAGGCCCGAAGTCTACCCCGTGGTTGAAGACCTTATGCGTGAAGCTTACACCGTAGCAGGTAGGCCTGACCTGTTCTCTCCAGATGATATAAGGTTTTTCTCTGACCAGCAATCCACCTGGGCATCTGCGGTCGCTGGCACCATGGAACGCGAACGTCCAGCCGCTAACTTCTTCTTCGGTGAATATGGGTTTGAATCCCTTATTATTGCAGAAACCGGTCGTCACATAGGTGCAATACAGATAGCAGCTACCGTAAGTTATTACCAAATACCGTTCTTTATACTCGCATGTGACTATACTCTTATGGGTGAGGAACTCTATGCAGCAAGCGCATACCTATCTGATAATCCCGTACTACGTGGTAGCTTAGTGGGTCAAGATCTTGGCAAAATACTTATAACATTGTTGATCGTACTCGGCTCGATAGGCGCGACGTTTGCTACACTCAAGGGTATACCTAACTGGATACTTGAACTACTCAAGTACTGATGCGTGGCTTCATAATTAAGCTGCTCACATTTTTGGCAGGCTTATTCTATTTTCTTGAATTCATTTTACCGGCAAAGATCGGTCGCTACAATAACCCGCTTACCCCATACATACAGCCGGTAGGTGAATTCCTTATCGTGTTCTGGGGGTTTTCGATAGGCGTAGGCGCATTATCGCTCATGGTGTCACATTACCGTAAGATCAAACTCAAGCGTCCCGGTTGGGCCTATAGTATCGTGTTTTTTATCTCGATGATCGCCATGATGATAGCTGTCTATCTGAACAGTACACACCCTACCCCAAAGGCACGTTTCATGTATGAGCTGCTATTCACCCACATGTACATGCCATTGGGTGCAACAATATTCTCGTTACTTGCACTCTTTATGGCATCCGCTGCATATCGTGGTATGAAAATACGTACACTCGAAGGTGCTGTCATGGTGTTATCCGCCATCATCGTCATGCTTGGCCAGGTACCCATCGGCTTATGGTTAACACATAGACTACCTGCAAAGGCACAACTTCCACGCATAAGTGCATGGATACTCAACGTCGCAAATACAGCCGCCTATCGTGCAGTAATATTTGGTATAGCAGTAGGTGCGATCGCCATGGCTATAAGGGTATGGCTATCACTTGAAAAGGAAATGGAGGTGAAGTGAGGCTACTCGCCAAGCTACAGGAGATACCCTATCGTGTAGTGTACTTGCTTGTACTTACAGTGATAATCCTACCGTTTGTCATCGAGTTAAAGTTACCTGTATTCGTATCCAATGAGACACTCATGGCTTACAATACGATCGAGCAGCTACCTGATACACAGATTGTGATATTTGTATCATCCTGGGATGCCGGTATCAAGGGTGAATTATGGCCACAAACCGAAGCCCTCATGCGACACCTGATGCAACGTGGTATCAAATTTGCGATAATGTCACAAATCGCACAGGGTGCAAGTTTTGCCGAGGAGATAGCCGAACGTGTTGCTAAACTCTACAACAAAAAATATGGTGTGGATTGGTGCAATTGGGGCTTCCTAACCGGTGATGCCGCTATGATACAGGCGTTGGCCAAGAACATACCCAAAACTGTGCAGAAAGATTTTCGTGGCACCCCACTCACAGATATACCCATGATGCAAGGTATCGAGGATATCAGCGATGTCTCACTTATAATAGATATTGACTATGGACCACGCCCCGAGTGGATAAGCTTCGTACATGGCCCATATGGTACACCTATAATATTTGGGTGCGCATCGATTGTATCATCTACACTTTTCCCATACATAGATTCGGGGCAACTTGCTGGCTTATTGGTGGGTGTGAGGGGCGCCACCGAGTACGAATCGCTTTTAGGATATCGTGGTATGGGACACAAGCTGATAATCCCGCAATCACTTGCACACTTGTTGATCGTAATACTCGTATTACTGGGTAACATCGGTTATCTTGCAGCACGTAAGTTACAATGAACTTAGAGTTATTCATATGGGTGGAAGCTATCTGCACATTGGCCATATTTTCGTTCCTGTTTCGTGAAAACCCCGTATATCGGTTGTTTGAACACATATTTCTTGGGCTCACCATAGGGTTTGTGTTGATGAAGACGTGGCTTGAGGTGTTAAAACCCAAATGGTGGGACCGGCTTATCTATTGTATAGAAGTGGGTGACCCACACTTCTGGATATGGATCATCGCTTTCATACTTGGTATGATGTGGTACTTCCAGCTATCACGTCGCTGGTATTGGATATCACGTATCGCTATCGGGATAAGCCTCGGTGTAGGTGCAGGCATGGAATTCAAAAACCAATTCATGTTGATCATGCCACAGATAACGGCATCGTTCAAACCCATCCTCGTACGTAACACACAGGGGATGTTACAGTTTTCTTTTAACAATTTCTTCATGGTGTTCACAATAGTTGCAGTGCTATCGTATTTCTTTTTCTCGTTTGAGTTCAAATACAAAGGTATGCAGCTCCTACCGCGAGCTGGTAGGTTGTTGCTGATGATATCGTTTGGTGCATTTTTTGGTAACACCGTCATGACACGGTTCGCAGTATTCATCGATCGCATACAGTTTTTGATACAACAATGGTTACACATCGGGGGAGGTTAACTCCTATCGCGTTGCTTGTTGTTCCCCCGATATATGATTTTAAGGCATACGATTTTTGGATGAAGTTTCCGGGATTGCTCAAAATAGCCAGCACATTACAGGATAGTGGATGGCAGATATACTTCTTTGATTTCCTCGATAGAGCACACCCGTGGATGGCAACCCGCTCGAAACCTGGCACCTACGGTAGGGGCAAATATTATGCGGTAGAAGTACCCAAGCCCACGATATTCAAGGCTATCGCACGTAGGTTCAAACGTTATGGGTTACCCAAACAAATATTTGAGCAATTCCTCAATTCTATCCCTAAACCTGACTATGTGTTCATAGCGGGTGGTATGACGTATTGGTACCTGGGGGTGAAGGAAGTTGTAGAGATTATCCGCTCTTATTATCCAAATACCAGCATAGTGGTTGGTGGTGTATACCCAACACTTATGCCTAACCATGCACGAAGGTTGGAAGTTGACCACATTGTTGTAGGTAACGATACATCATTGTTCAACAAGCTTGGCATAAAGTCAACCTCCGCTACACCATTATGGCGATTATATCCTAAACTTACGTATGGGGTGATAAACTTCACGTATGGATGTCCACTGAATTGCACCTATTGTGCAGCCCATAAGCTACATGAGCGGTTCATCGTCCGTGATTGGGATATTGTAGCTGACGAGCTCCTGTATTTCGGTAAGCTTGGTATCACCGACATTGCGATCTACGATGATGCCCTGCTATTCAAGGCAAAAGAAATATTGCCGAAACTGTTGGATCTACTTCATCGTTATAACTTAAGGTTTAGGTTCCACACACCGAACGGCTCACATGTGCGGTTAATAGATCGCGATACGGCCAACCTCATGCGTGCAACTGGGTTCACTACAATATTTCTGAGCTACGAAACACATAACCTGCAGCGACAGAAGCTGTTGGGTAACAAGGTTACCGAAGAAGATTTAATCTCCGCAATAGAAGCATTAAGATCTGTTGGTTACACTGGCTGCAATCTAATCGTATATTTATTAACCGGGCTTGTCGACCAACCCGCATCTGAAGTAGAAGAAGGTATACACTTCTTACATAAATTAGGTGTATCAATAATGCTATCCGAGTTTTCACCCATACCGGGTACGCCCGAAGGTGAAAAAGCACGTCAAATTATCGATATGGATGAACCACTTTGTCACAACAATTTATACTTTACAACCCTCGTTTTGGGTGACCGCCCGCTACAGCGGCTTAAATCGCTCAAAAACCACTACAATCGTATCATTCGCTCAACTTGTACTTCAAAAACTTAAGCATCCAATAAATAGTTATCGGTGCAGCCATAATTACACCAAAATGGCCCGCAGGTAGCCATATCACAGCTGACGGGTGTGCACGTTGGCTAAACTCCCTGACTACACGTCTGGGTATGATGGGATCAAATAACCCATTAATAAGCACCACTTTACGTGGTGAGTTATATCTCGCATAGGTGAGCGGATCAAGATAATACCATAGCCAACGGGTTTGCGGTAACTTACCTGTGTGGTTGAGTTCGTCCAAAAACTTAGCGTAATCATCCAAAATATATAGGTAGTCCTTTTTGGTCAGCCCACGCTTTTTAAAATAATACCGTACAGCTAACCCAAATATGCCCTCCCATACTATACGGTGTATGTGGGCACCACCCACAATCGATACCCCCCATTTATATCGAGGGTCGACACCCATCAACGTGTTAAGCAATATACCGCCAAGGCTTGTACCTATGACACCCCACTGCCAGCCCATGGATTCACCCCAATCCGCTATCACCATAAACTCCATGATCGATTGACGGAATGCATTGATTGAACGTTTCTCATCTGGTGAACCAAAGAAATATATACCAGGCATAGCACCTTTGGGTGTACGTCTACCATGATATGGCAAACATGGTACCACAGTGTTAAACCCCAGCTTGGCACCATGCCATGCGATTTTCGTCTCATGCCAGGAACGATCCGAGCCCCTCCATCCATGTATAACCAGTAATGCAAGATTTGAACGTTTCATAGGTTCGTACCAATGAAAATATGAGGTGTTATTCTCAGCGTATGGGGTGACAAGAGGTGACTCAAATGCAAGCAAGTGATGTTTTATTGGCCCCTCATACGTGAGTTGTAACTCACGTATATTGAATGTATGCTTGGGGTAACGAAAGAATTCACCTATCTCTGTATATGACATCAACTGCTTGTAGTTGTAGAGGCTACACGTGCTTCAGTTTCTGCAATCACTATAGCCTTTGTGGGACACTTCTCCACACACGTACCGCAACGTGTACATTTGTCGAGATCGAACACCGGTAACCGTCCTTCCATGTGGACTGCATCCTCAGGGCATACCTTTTCACATAGACCACACCCAATACAACCAGCCTTACATGCAAGTCGTACCTGCTTCATCGGTAATGTAGTCTTACACGCTACATAGATGGGGTTAGCTCTTGGCATAAGTTCGATTATTCCCTGTGGACATGCAGCTACACATTTACCGCACCCCGTACATAGGCTATAGTCCACAACAGGCAACCTATTCTCTCCCATGGTGATAGCCCCAAACGGGCATACACGTACACAGTCGCCAAACCCCAAGCACCCCTGTTCACATATTTTATGGCCACGATGTAGTAGCTTAGCTGCGGTACAGCTCTCTACACCATAGTACTCGTATTTGGGTTGCGCAATACCAGTACCTCCCTTGCAGCGGATGACAGCTACCTTAGGTACCACACCACCAAGCTCTATACCCAGTATCTCCGATATCTTCTGCATCACTTCTTCACCACCCACTGGACACACTATATCGGTACGACCCTCTGCTATTGCATGCGCGAACCCATCACAACCGGCAAACCCACACGCACCACAGTTGACACCCGGTAATACATCTCGTATAGCTTTCTCTTTAGGTGATACCGGTACCGCTAACCTTTGATGTGCGATACCAAGGATTATCGAAAACACAAACCCTAACCCACCCAACACCAGTATCGCTTTAAGGATGAGTGGTGCCATCAAACTAATATACTATATCCTGTGATACGTCAATATACTCACGTAATAGGGTAAGCCACACCTTGAGTGTACGCCTACGTAACCCTATATCAACGGTTTTTGCATCATAAACTAAAAATTACCTCCTTAAGGTAGAGCCCCTGTGGTGGTGCAGTGAACCCCTTCCTGTCGATTTTATTGGCCAACATGTTTTTGATATCATCAACGGTGAGCTTACCCTCGTTCACCCACACCAAGCTACCCACCATCATACGTACCATTTTATAAAGGAAGCGGTTACCTTCGATCTCAAAGTGTATCTCATCACCTACTTGGGTAACCTCCACCCGATATATCTCACATATACCTTCATCTTTATATGCAAAATTGCGAAAGTTGTACCTTCCAACAAATACAGTAGCCACGTCACGTACTTTATAAAAATCGAACCCCTTTTTATAATATTCCCACACATACAACCGTCTAAGTGGCGACCTACCCGGCAATAATCTATAAAGGTATATCTTACGTTTGGGTGCGTATCTTGCGTTAAAATCGGCATCTACTTGTTCTACTGATTTGATGTAAATATCGTGTGGTAGGTTGCCATTCAATGCGTTGCGTAATTCGTTCACATCCATGGGTTTGCCCACTTTAAAGTTTGCAAGCTGGTTCAACGCATGTACACCACTATCCGTACGTGATGCAACGTAGATTTTGGGTCGTTCACCGAATATCTTCTGTAGGGCTTGCTCAAGTTCACCCCTTACGGTACGCTTGTTATGCTGTAACTCCCAGCCATAGAAGTGTGTACCATCATACTCCAGCACTATTTTATAGTTGGGGCTCATTGTAGAGTTTCAACCGCGCAGTTGGCGTGTTCGTCACATACACGGAAGGTAAGCTTGGCATTCTGTCCCACCTTAATGTGGAAGGTTTCACACTTGTCATCAAATATACCATCTTCTGGCTTTATGTAACGCCAATCACTTAGATTAATACTATACTCTGCATGTGAAATAAGTGAATATTTATCCGTCACCTTTATCACATACACACCATCTCTGTATGTGTAGCATATCTCGGGTGCTGTATAATCCAAGAGGTGCGGCCCAATAACTTTATGTGTAACCTTACCATCAGGTTGAGTAAGTGAATCCGTCACCCATAGCTTAAAATAGTAGTAACCATCCGGTAGCCTACCCTCTGGTATTGCGAACCTACCCTGTGGTTGATGTATCTCTTTTATAGGGAACCATATGCTTTCGGATATCAACCTACCATACAGGTGGGCGAATATCGAGTCACCATCAGGTTCGCTTATATCCCATACTATAGTGTCGTGCTCAAACCTAAACGTCTCGATCACAGGTGCACGATTCACAAACGTATAGGATAGGCGTACCTTACGTAAGACTGGGCTACGGTTGGCACACCCTTTAAGTACGGCCTTCCACACAATGAATTGTGCTGGCGGGCTCTTGATCTTACCCTCCTCATCCGTAGGTAACCAATCGGTCCAACTTTCGTCGGGTTCGGGTGTATTACCTGTACGGGTGTAGAATTTTACCACTGTACCATGAGGTACCTCCATGTCTGCAATCAACCGTCCCCATATCGGTATGCGGTTGAACTCTATGGGGGATGAAATAATGTAACCCTCACCACTTATGTGGTGGCTTATCTTATAAAGTTGGCCCAGCTCACCACACACAACGTACGGGTACAGAATCTCATGTACGGGACTACGTGATTGAAATATCAATGCCTTGTATCCTCCCGTAGTGCAACACCATATGCCGGACTGTGTAGCCACCATCACCGTATCATTGTATCTACATATATCGTAGATGGGTTCGTTTATGTCAAATATTTTATACAACTCATCTGGTTGCTTCAACACCACACATCCCCTATTTTCTGAACATACGCTGAAAAGTATACCATCATCTACATGTATAGCGGTTATCTCCTTGATAGGTGAGGTTTCATCTTCATCAACCCATAAACCGATAGCTTTACCACACCCTTTATTGGTGATCTTGAACAATAAGCCATTCGGTCGGCTACCCGCATATAGTGCACCATGAGCGTATTCAAGTGCAGTCACCTGTAGGTCGTTAACCCTGAAATACTCCTCATATCTACCGTTGGGCGTTATCTTGTAGATCATACCGCGATCTGCACCAATGTAGATATTATCTGCAGGGTCGCTGGTAATTGCGGTTATCATATTCACGGGTAGTGATAGCCAGTGCTTACCCTCCCTGAGCACTATACCACCCATACCTGCCAGATACAACCGCCCCTTTGTGTCAGCTTCTATGAGTAATGGGTTACCTGTCACACCAAACAGCGGGTGCACTGTTTTACCATCGTAGTAGTAGACAGTATCTTTCGATGTCAAAATATACAGCACGTTATCGTGAAGTGTGATATCGATTATCATTGCATCCGTAGTCCATATCTGCTGTACGTAAGGTGCAAGTTTTGCTACACCATCACCCACCATGACACCCTGTAGCTCGTATTCTGTGAAATCACCGCTTTCCCACAGTAAACATAGTACCATCAATATGATCATTGGCCTCCTTTTGTGAAAACACCGTGTGAGGTTAGCTTACCGCTTACCCTACCTTCTATATGGTATGGGGTTAGCTCATATTGTTGTAGGATTAAGCTTGTGTGTTGGTTAGCTGTTGGAACCAGATTCACAAACCGCTGTGGAAGCGGTGTCATCTCGTATCGCAACTGTATAACCAATGCATTACCAGCAGGTATATTCTCAAGCTCATGTAGAAGGGTGGCCCAATTATCCAGCTGCCTCATCTGCCATATGTTGGCGTTACCTATCTCTACGTTAAGTTTGGATATATCAATATGTTGTGGTATGGGGATCGCTATCCGCCTGTATTCTACATCACCATTGTATATCTGGAGCCTCACAAGCAACTCCAGCGTGTCACCCTGTGGAGTCAATGCTCCTGTTACGTCATCAATACTGGCACGTAAGATATCATGTGAGATACGGCAATCCACCTTTATATGTGAGATATGTGGCATAACATATGGATTGTATTCAATCATATCGATAAACTCAGCCACCTTCTTTACGAATGTCGAAGGTGTACCAACCTCCATCAGGGCAACTCTTATCGTATCATCAGGCATAGATATCTGTAACTCAGCGTGATAAGTGAGTTCATCCCTGCTGGATTGTCTCATCAATATAGAGTTATACATCAACATAGGTACAAATGTCGAGATGATCGGCCTCCATTGCACAATTTTATAGTTAAATGTATCGTCACCGATAGTTACATCCATGATGAGCCAATCCGGAAGTTCACCCAACACACCGTAGATACCCATTATACCGTCCCAATGTGTAACACCTACCACGTTACCGAGTGACGCTATCTTACGTGATACCGAAAACGATGGCAAAACATAGTGTATACGTGCAGTAGTTATCGGTAACCGTACATCACCTGCACCAAGAAATGGATGTCCAAACGCCCACAATTCACCATTTTCATAATACGTGCAGGTACCAACTGCACCTAACCGCGCATCACCATCCACCAGCAATACGCCGATAGGGCTACCGGTGAAGATGGAATCACCATCCACTTTACCTGTAACATCGGTGACAATGGGATAGGTAAAAACGTTTGCTAAGCTATCGATAACCTCGGGTACCAACCCTGTAGCCACTAATGGTAAATTATACGGTGATAACCCCATGCCTTTGAGATCCGTACCCTGCTGTAGGCCGATACTTTCCATACTCTCTGTGATAGGTGTGATACCACAGATCGCCTCTTTGGCGAACTCCCATGCATAGGCGAGCGCACCTAACAACTTACCGTGGATAAAGATTGGGCTACCACTCATACCAGCTGCTACACCGGTGGTATCAACCCGTCTACCCCATATGCGTGCCAACACTATATGTTTATCACGTGGGAATGCACGTGGGATGACATCGATAATCTCCACCTGAAACGTATCGATACGATTATGGCGGAATGCAGTTATACCATAACCTCTATCACCTGGATGCACTTCATCGGGTGAGATAAAGACCAATATCAGGATATACAAAAACATCAGAATATTATCAACTTTTTAGTAACCTGCACATTGTTGAGCTCAGCCTCAATAAAGTATACACCGGATTGAAGTGTATGTGTCACCTCTATACGTGCATGGGTATGCTCTATGTTGAAGCACCAAGTATCGACAACCCTACCTGCTACATCGTAAACCCTAATCCTTAAAGTACCCATCTCTGGTGCTGTATAGTGGATGATAAGCTTATCACCGAGCGCTACCGGGATAAATTCATACTGTATGGGATGGGTGGTTGGCCCCACAGGTACGAGTGTACCTGCTTGCATTTCAAAGCTGTTACGTTGCGAGTATCCACCGCTACCATATATGGTAAGCTCAAACGGTATAATGTGATCAGCGGGTATATTTTCGTTCAGCGATATCGTATACACCTTTGATTTATACTCCATAGGGAGTAACCTACCATAAAATACGCTATCAGTGAGTATCTGTACCATCGTATCACCCGTATATAGCTTTGCATAGACGCTGTCGATAGCTGTGTTGCCATCATTTATAAGCGAGATGACTATTTCACCTGTCACCCCTGTAACTGGATACGCACTTAGTAATCTCACAAACGGCTGTGGTACCGCCCTACCTACGTATATATCGTCGATATAGATGCCTTCGGCAACATCTGTTTCATCGCTCACGAATATGAACTTAACCTGCAACGTATCGCCAGCTTCGTACATATTTAAATTGTAATGTGCGGGTACCCAATCCACACCAAAATCAAGTATCGAGTCGAGCGCCCCACCGCTACCAATATAGTCGAGTGTATCCCAATCACCGTCATACCCCACGGTCACGTATAGGCCATCGCTTCCGTATGTGGTGATATCCATCCAATACCAGAAACGTAACTCCGCAGCTGGTGGCAACACAATAATGGGGCTCAACAACCACGACTGGGTATTATTTAAATAACGGGCGGAATCTTCCACCCCCATATACCATGAGTGGTCACCTGAATGTGCACGTATTGTGGAGCGATGCCAATAATCGTTTGCACCGCCATGTGTCCAACCAATATCTGACTCAAC
>JAGGUB010000114.1 GCA_021158725.1 Caldifarciminota bacterium
GCAGGTTATTTCGGTGCTGGCTTATTGATCGACGGAGATGGTAACGACATGTATCGTGCCACCAAAGATGTTGCTGAAGCTGCTGGTATCTTCGGTGTAGGGGTGCTGGTGGATATCACCGGTAACGATTACTACTATGTAGGGGCTGAAGGTCAGGGTTACGGTGGCCCAAAAGGGATGGGGTTACTGGTAGATGTTACCGGTAACGATAGCTACGAGAGTGAGCTCGACCCACACGTGTTCGATCGCGCTGATTACCACACAGATTATAAGTACAATGCTACATCGTCACAGGGTGCAGGTATGGGTAGACGTGGTGATGGCGATGAAGGTTATTCATGGTCCGGCGGTATAGGGGTGTTGCTCGACTTCTACGGAGACGATGAGTACCTTGCAGGTAGTTTCTCACAGGGTATAGGGTACTGGTTCGGTATGGGGTTGCTTATCGACCTACATGGTGACGATACTTACAAAAGCATATACTTCACGCAGGGGTCGGCAGCACACTTCGCAATCGGTATATTATGGGATGTTGCGGGAGACGACCGTCATGAATTATTCGCACAGAAAGGTGCTGCATTGGGGTTTGGTTGGGATTGTACCGTATCGTTGCTTTATGATAGCACAGGTAACGATTACTATACAGCTGATCGTATAAGTTTGGGTTGTGCCGAGGTTAACTCAATCGCCATGTTCATAGAGCTTGAGGGTAACGATACCTACGAATTTACGGGTAAGCTGGGGTTGGGGGCTACCGATGCACGTGGACCGTTACGTCCGGAATGGGATGCACGCCAATATTTGATGCCAGCTTTTGGCTTATTCTACGATGCAAAAGGTACAGACAAATATACGGTAGGTGTGTGGGGTAACAACAAGGTATGGTTTATACCGGATTCAACCCGCTGGAAGGCATTACCTCCACATAAGCGTGGTGTAGGTATCGATTTAGAGTAACCTGTACGTGAAGCTGTGTCTCAGGTATAGTTTGAACCTCAATCTTGCATTAGTATCACCCATGTGATACCACACAGCGGTTGCCAACTTCGTACCCCAATATAGGCGTATACCCAAGATGAGCCATTCAACCGGTATCTCGGTGGGTGGCTCCCCTCTTTCGATACTGTACTCAGCGGGATGGATGAGATCGCCATCACCATGGTTAAGATATTCACACTGTAGTGCGATACGTAAATCTTCACCCACGTAGGAATTGTACTCCATGTATACGTTGAGCATATCGTTACCGGCCCAACATCCCAACGGTACACCAAACAACGTATATGCGTTATCGAACGTATAGTGTGTGTATGTCCATTTAGATACGTAAGCCAACTCCATACGTAATGTACTTCTACTCCATACCTTATAAAAGCCTACCGCATATGCGTACTTGCTGGGTTGGCCTGAGGTTTTGAACACCACAATATCATCGTCGATAAGCTCACCGTATAGCTTGATACCTGGAGAGGGTAACCACTCACAGTCGATACCACCAACCAAATTATCCCTACCACCAACACGTTGTCTGCGTTGTGCTACATAGTATATCTGTACGGGGTTGAAGAGGCGTGGCCATTCAGGGGGATCGAACAACACCGTCTCGAACACACCTACCCTAAAGTTGCGTGCAACAAATATGTCAACCTTTTGTGTAGCTAACCCCTGCAACCTACGGGTACGCTGGCCAAGTGAATCGCTCTCCACGTCATTACTGAACCCTAACCCTGCAAATAATCGTAACCATTTATGTGCAAACTTTATGTGATAGATGTAATTAAACGGTAACGAATATGCGGAGAGTGCCACAGCTGTATGGTGCATGGGACCATAACGTACTGGTATGCGACCTATCTTTATGGATAGCTTCTGGAAAGAGAGGTTTACCCAACCCTCGAAATCTTCCACCTCGATTACGTTGGAGTACCCGACTATCGGTTCGTGTTCACGGTGACGTGGATAGTGAGGTTCAATCAACGGACTATATATCGGACGGTTGGCTGTTTTATCCCAACGTGAGTATAAACCCATTTTGTATCGAAACTGTAAACTACCGAGGTTGAGAAATAGATCAAAGTCTACCCCCGCTATATCTACGTAATCGTGGCCAAACCAATGTATCATACCAAATGGGTTCACTGCAAGTAGACTGTGACGTACCAGCCTTAACTTCTGGTAGAGGGATTGTTCATAGCCACCAGTTGGTACAAGATACGCAAGTATTGAACGCACTTCATGTGGCTCCAAAGGATATAGGGCTGGCAGGCTTACACCATGTGCAGTGGCTATGAATTCAAGTTGTTGCCAGTACAGTGGTTTGTGGCAACTGATGAGCGGTTCCTCGAATACCAGTAATACTGCAAGTAAAGTCACCTCAATACCTGTGTGAAATGGTTTTCGCTTGTAGGAATAGCAGCAAGTAGTCTCTGCCGCCAGCTTTTGAATCCGTACCTGACATGTTGAACCCACCAAACGGTTGTGACCCCACCAATGCGCCTGTACATTTGCGGTTGATGTAGAGGTTACCGACGAAGAACTCCTGTTTAGCTTTGTGTATCTTATCGGGGTTGAGCGTAAATACGGCACCCGTTAACCCATACTCGGTGGAGTTGGCAATCTCAATGGCGTGATCATAGTCTTTAGCACGTATCACGGATAGAACAGGCCCGAATATCTCTTCCTGTGCAATCCTTGCGTAGGGATCGACATCTGAGAATATCGTCGGCTCTATGTAATAACCGTTACCGGGTGCCTTCTTGCCACCTGTGAGTAGCTTGCCCTCGGTTTTACCTATCTCAATATACTCGAGGATTGAGCGTTCCGCACGCTCGTTTATCACGGGACCCATGAAGTGATTCTCCTTTGCCGGCCCTATATCTATGGTTTTGACCTTATCGACAAGCGTATCGATAAACTTATCGTAGATTGAGTCCACCACTATCAATCTTGAGGCTGCTGAACATTTCTGCCCCTGATACCCATATGCGGAGACGATTATCTGGTCGATGGCATAGTCCCAATCAGGGAACTCATCATCCATGATGATGGCATCTTTACCACCCATCTCGGCGATGACACGTTTGATCCATTTTTGACCCTTCTGCGGTTTGGCGGCAAGTTCGTTGATACGTAAGCCGACAGCTTTCGACCCCGTGAATGCTATCATACGGGTTTTGGGGTGTGACACAATGAAGTCACCAATTTCACCACCCGACCCTGGTATGTAGTTGAGTACACCTGGTGGTAGGCCGGCTTCCTCCATGATCTCAACAAACTTATACCCGATAGTGGGTGAATCGCTTGCGGGTTTCAACACCACCGTGTTACCGGTCACCAATGCAGCTGTCGTCATACCCACAAGTATAGCTAATGGGAAGTTCCATGGTGGGATGACAGCTACCACACCCAATGGTAGATAGACATATGTGTTGTGTTCACCCGGCAATTCGGTAAGCGGTTGACCTTCTGCATAGCGTAACATCTCACGTGCGTAGAACTCACAATAGTCGATAGCTTCGGCGACATCGGCGTCTGCTTCGAGCCAGTTTTTGCCTACCTCGAATACCATCCATGCAGTGAGTTCGAACCTTCTCTTACGCATTATGTTGGCAGCACGTAGCAGTATGTTGGCACGTTCATCAGGTGGTACACGGCTCCAGTAGGTGAACCTCTGATACGCAACCTCTATGGCGCGGTTGGCTTCATCAACCCCTGCTTTGGAGAATGTTGCCACCACTTGATCCTTATCGGATGGGTTTATCGAGACGAAGGTTTGGGCTGTTGATACCCTTTCACCCCCTATTATCAATGGATACGTGCGACCAAGTTCAGCCTCTACACGTGAGAGTGTCTCCTCCATACGCGATCTGTTATTAGGGAGTGTAAAATCAGTAAATGGTTCGTTCTTGAATGGTGTGAGCATCATACCTCCTTTATGGAAAGTCTAAATCCAACCCCTAAGTTTTAAACATGGGTTTGTTTCATGCATTAAATTAAATTAGCACCAATACCTGCGTGTCAATCTACGTAAAAACGTCAGAATAGGTATAGCCACTTGAGTTTTATCGCAGAGACATGGGAGAGCGGGTTGAACATCCCCTTTTCGGTACGTTCATATAGCTCGTTCGTCACCACATATAGCCAGCTCTTGGGGGCTATCTCCCATGAGAGAAAGTATCCCGCATTTATAGAAGGTATACTATAACTACCTTCTTCATAAATGGGTGCGAGTTCAAATATTACCGAAAGCGATAAGGTGGGTGTGAAATTCAAATTGAACGATGGTCGCAAATATGCATATATCATGTGTAGCTTATGGTCCACCCAATATACTTTGCAGTAGGGTGCAACCGAAATGCTCAAAAAATCTGATACACCATACACGAAACTCGTACTTAATGCAATATAATCTGCTATCGATTGGAATCCCCACACCCAGCTGTGTACATAAGACGCTGACACTCCATAAGAGAGTTGAGGGCCCACCCTACTTGTGTAAACAATGGCTGCATCCCAGCTCCAATATGATGTGTCTCTGAATTCACCATCTACGTAAACTGTATAGTAATTTTTACCCATAAATGTGTACGCAGCCAACCTACCGTAAGGTCTGAAGCTTAAATTAAGCATTACAGTATTTCCTATACTGTAGGGTAGGCCTGGATCTTTATAGATAATTATGCCATCCAGTACCTGTAAACGGAAAATCTTACCCGTACGGTATATTTTTGACGGCCCTATTGTAAACTCACCGTTAAAGCTACCAGGTACAACCGCTGACCGTCCAGTAGGTGATAGATCGAAATCTTCCCCTACGTATCGGAAATAAACCCTTAAATACCAATTAGGTAAATTCATATCCATCGATGCCATGAAGGCCACGTCACTTACTGTTGAATCCACATATTTATGATATGCATGGTATAACTCTGACCGAAAATACGTGTACCGCCTACGTAGGGTGTAGATTAAACTTGATCCATAATTAAACCTGACATCTATAGCTGTGGGTTTCTTGATTGCACCACAATATGCGATATCGGATGTACTTCCAAGCTTATGTATATAGCGGATGACGCACCAATGAGTTTGTGGTTCCTCATCGTATTGTGAAACAGCCTGTTCAGTGAACGCATAGAGTAACCCC
>JAGGUB010000073.1 GCA_021158725.1 Caldifarciminota bacterium
GAGGAACGTGAACTCATCAAGAAGGCGAAAGCTGGCGATAAGGAAGCATTCCAGAAACTCATATCCTCATACCTGAAGTTTGTTGTCAGCCTTGCCAAACTCTACCATACGGATGATGTGCCACTCGAAGACTTGATCAACGAAGGCAATATGGGGTTACTGCGTGCGTTTCAACATTTCGATCTCAACAAAAACGTGCGCTTCCTCTCATATGCGGTATGGTGGATACGTCAGGCTATCTTCAAGCTGATAAAGGAATCCGGTAGCGTCGTACGTATACCTTCGTCCAAAAAGAGTAACATCAAGAAGGTACAAGATGTAGAGAAGGAACTACTGCAGAAGAAGCAGAAGCCACCCACACCACGTGAGATAGCAGAGGTACTGGGTATTGATGAGAAGGAAGTGATCAAAAGCTACGAGATTGCACAACGTGATCTCGCAATCGATGCACCACTCAACGAAGACCGTGATACACCGCTTAACGAAACACTGTTCGGTACCGAAGGTGAAGAGGATAAGATTATCAACGCGATAATCACCGAGGAACTAAAGGAGAAAATAAAGTATCTACCGGAACGCGAAAAGAAGGTGGTCATCGAATATTTTGGGTTAGGTGGTAACCCACCGAAGACACTCAAAGAGATAGGCGAGGAATGGGGTGTATCACGTGAACGTGTACGCCAGATAAAGGAACGTGCATTACGTAAGTTGCGCCAGATGATACATGAGGAAGGTCATCATCGTACCACCTAATACGGGTGAAGTGCGTGAAATTCACCCGATCAGCTTGGTTGCCATCTTTGTTGGTATCATACTTTTGCCCGTGATATTGTATTTACTGCAACCCAAAGTAGACGAAAGCCTCATAAGGAGGGAGAAAGACTATTATGAAATACTGCATAAGTTGAATTACCTCGAGCATCGCCTATCGGTGCTCGAACGTCGTAATGAAGCACTTAAACTGGAAGCTGATGCGTTACGTTCGCATCTAATATACTATAGTGATACCACAGCCACATCTGTTAGCGACTTCGAAGATATATTCGAACGTGTACAGGTTAACCAGAAGCTACTGGAGCTGGTTGAGAAGGAAGTATCGAAAGACCCACAGAAGCTCGACTACTTACCCAGTATACTGCCGGTAGATGGGTGGCTGGTTAAGGGGTTTGGTATCGTCAAGGATCGATTCACGGGTGAATACCGTGTTTCGCAGGGCATAAATATTGCCGCACCAGTAGGTACACCCGTACGTGCAACCGCAAGTGGTTGGGTAGTATTCCGTGGCTACAAGAAGGGGTATGGCAAAATGGTCATAATACAACATAGGCACGGGTTCCGTACCCTATACGCACATCTCAATGATATAAAGGTGGGGTTGGGTGAATTCGTCAAACGTGGCAAAATCATTGGTACAGTGGGTACAACAGGGTCAACCGAAGGGCCACAACTGCATTACGAGATACGACTTTATGGTATACCACAGAATCCACTCAATTACATAATCGAAGAGGTAAAGACACTCTAATGAACCGCACATTGCTTATAATAAAACCGGATGCAGTCCGTATGGGTGTGATTGGCGAAATACTTGCACAGGTAGAACGTGAAGGCTTCAAGATACTCGACCTTAAAATGGTGCAACTCACACGTGAACAGGCAGAAACCTTCTATGCCGAACATCGTAACAAACCTTTCTTCAACGAGCTTGTAACCTTCATAACTTCTGGTCCTATCGTAGCCGTATTGCTCGAAAGTGCGGAGAGTGAAAACGGTGTCAAGAAACTACGTATGATAGTAGGTGCAACCGATCCGCTTGCATCACCACCAGGTACTATACGACGTAAGTGGGGTACTAACATAACCCAAAACGCAGTACATGCATCGGATTCACCCCAAAGTGCTGTACGTGAGATACGGTTCTTCTTTGGAGATAAATTTTAATGGCCGAACTCATAGTAGCATTGGATTTAACATCTATTGATAAACTCAACCGAATAGTGGCTGAACTCGATGGGCTCGTCGATTTCTTCAAGCTGGGTATCGAACCACTAACTGCGATGGGGTTTGAAGTTATCGAACACCTTAAAACCCAAGGTAAACGTGTGTTTGTTGACCTGAAATTTTTCGACATACCAAAGGTGGTGCATGGTGCAGTGAAAAACCTACAACGATACGATGTCGATATGTTAACCCTCCATACATTGGGTGGCACCAACATGCTATGTGCAGCAGTAGATGCACGTGGTGATTCCAATAAGCCATTACTTATGGGGGTGACTGTGCTGACTTCACTGTCGCCATCTGAATCCAAACCCTTATTTAACCGCAAATTAGAAGAGGAAGTGTTGCTACTTACATCACTTGCGTATGAGTGTGGCTTAGATGGTGTGGTAGCATCACCGCTTGAGGTACGAGAGATCAAATCGAAATGGCAAGATAATCTGTTAGTGCTAACGCCTGGCATAAGGGCTACAGGTGCGAGCAAGGACGATCAAGCCCGTATACTTACACCTTACGGGGCAGCACGAGAAGGTGCCGACTTCCTGGTGGTAGGTAGACCAATACTTAATGCAGATAACCCACGTAGGGTGGTAGAAAGTATGTTATCCGACATACAACGAGGTAACAATGAATTTAGAGCAACTATTAAAGGAACTGGGTGTGATACGTGAGGGCCATTTCCTATTGAGTTCCGGCCTACACAGCGGGATATACTTTGAGAAGTTCAGGCTGCTGGAAAACCC
>JAGGUB010000007.1 GCA_021158725.1 Caldifarciminota bacterium
TCATTGATAGCCTACCTTATGGTGAAGCGAATGGGTTAGGTACTTTCTACGAGAGGTTGAAGTCGATGTTCCCGGATAAGATATTTGAGTTACGTCAGATGTATGCAAATATATTTGCATCACAGTATGGGATGATATTCCGTGGGGTGGATACGCCGTTGGATTACTGGAGTAACCTATCCAATATGATACTGTTGCGTACGTTTACACCTGAACCGCCACTACATATGGATTACCTGTACTGGCATTATGATGAGCATGAGGTTAACGTCGCCCGTCATATGATGGTGAGTATGTTCTTCATACCGACGTTTTCGTTTGACCCGATGAAGTTGAAACCCGCACATAAAGCGATCATCAGAAAGTGGTTGGATTTCTACAACGAACATCGTGATACGTTGCTCAACAAGGGGTTTAGGGTGCAGAAGCTAAACATTGTCGTGGGTGACCAGAGTAAACAGATCGTGGGGTACTTTCAACCCGATATCGTTGAGGTAGAGGGTGCCGAAATCTACGTGTTGAACGGCAGTGAATCAGACACCGTGGTACTCAAACGTGAAGGTAAGCACGAACTGCATCGTGTACCGATAGGTGAGTATAAGGTAGTGAAATGAGGGATAGGTTCGAGCAGCTGCTGAAACCATGGCTACCTTATTTACCTGATAGTGAAATTTATCTGGTAGGCGGTACAGTGCGTGATATTTTGATGGGTCGTGAGCCAAACGATTTCGATTTCGTCGTCATCAAACAGGATGCTGCCAGTGTAGCACGTGAGTTCGCCCACCGTATAAGGGGGGTGGTTGTGGAGCTTGACCCCACCCGTAACGAGTATAGGGTGGTGAAACAACCATATACGTTTGATTTTGTGGGTGCTGACAATCTGTACGAGGATCTGAAGCGACGCGACTTCACGGTGAATGCGATCGCCTACTCTGTACGTGAGCGGAAGCTTATCGATATCGTGGGTGGTGTTAGAGATATCGAATCGAAGCTGTTACGTGCTGTACGTGAGGTGAACCTACGTGACGACCCGTTACGTATACTGCGGGCGTTTAGGTTGCAGGCAGAATATGGGTTTAGGTTTGAGGAGCGGTTACCTAAGTTACTACGTAAGTATAGAGAGCTGTTGAACAACGTTGCACGTGAACGCATAGGTGAGGAGATGCGTCGCATACTGGCAGCATCTGCAGGTAAGGTGATACGTAAGATGGCAGAATATGAGGTGTTGGATGTAGTGTTACCTGAGATTAAGCCCATGCGTAGGTTGCCACATTTTAAGTTTCCGGTGGGCTCGTTACTGGAACACTCGTTGTGGACGTTGGAGGAGGTGGAACGCTACCAGCCTACACGTGAGTGGGAAGCTAAGTACCTCGATGAGAAGTTATGGTTGGTGAAACTTGCTGGCTTGTTGCATGATGTGGCGAAACCACAAACACTACGTGAGGAAGGTGATGAGGTACACTTCTACGGGCACGATATCATAGGGGCAAGGATTATCAAGAAGAAGACAAAGGAGGAGCTGCGGTTGAGTAACGATGAGACGAAGGTGGTATCCACTATTGTGCGGTTACATATGAGACCACACCTGTTGATGGGCGAACCTGTACTTACACGACACGCTATGTGGCGGCTGATACGTGATAGTGAAACCAATATCGTTGGTGTGATGGTTGTCGCATATGCGGATGGTATAGCGTCGGGTGGCCGCCAGATAGATAAGCTCAAACGTGTACGTGATGCAGTGTACGACCTGTATGAGGAGCTACAGAAGCCTAAACTGCCAAGATTGGTAACCGGTTACGATCTTATAGATATGGGGTTGAAACCTGGCCCGATATTCAAGGAGATACTGGGTGAGGTTGAGGAGCTACAGGTGGAGGGTATTATCACCACACGTGAGCAAGCGCTGAAGTATATCAAAAAGAAAGTCGATGAGCTCAAAAGCAGTGGTAGAGTTTGAACCATAAGCCAGTTGCTATAATTGACAGTAGTAGGGTTTTGCTCATATTTATTAGAAGATGGTGAGGTTTGGGTTACATCCCATAAACGTGGATAGTTTAAACAGGGGGTATCATGTCAGGACATTCTAAGTGGGCACAAATCAAACATAAGAAGGCAAAGGTTGATGCACGACGGGGACAGCTTTTCAGCAAACTTATACGTGAGATAACCATAGCGGCAAGGTTGGGTGGTGGTAACCCCGAAGATAACCCCCGATTACGTAGCGCTATAGAGGCAGCGAAAGCTGCGAATATGCCCAAGGAAAACATAGAACGTGCAATCAAACGTGGTACGGGTGAGCTCGGTGGTGGTGAAGCACTGGAAGAAGTGTATTACGAGGGTTATGGGCCCAATGGAGTGGCATTACTTGTTAAAGTGGTTACAGATAACCGTAACCGTACCACAGCAGCTATAAGGCATGTGTTCTCGAAGTATGGGGGTAACCTCGGTAGCGCAGGTTGTGTGGCGTGGATGTTCCAGGATAAGGGGTTAATATACATTGACAAAAGTAATGTGACAGATGAGGATACGTTGTTGGGGTTGGCACTTGAGGCGGGTGCTGAAGATGTACGTGATGAGGGTGATACATTTGCGATAGTTACAGCACCACAGGAGCTACATCAGGTGAAGGAGTTTCTTATCGAACATGGGGTTGAGGTTAAGAGTGCGGAGCTTACAAAGATACCACAGAGTACGATAAAGTTGGATGAGGCGACTGCGTTTAAGGTGTTGAGACTGGTGGAGAAGCTTGAGGAGCTGGATGATGTCCAACAGGTGTATGCCAACTTCGACATACCGGATGAGGTGATGCATAAGATTGCCGAGAGTATGGCTGCAGGTGTATGAGGATTATCGGGGTAGATCCAGGTCAATGTACAGGGTTTGCTGTCATAGAGGGTGATAGGGTTATTAAATCAGGGGTCATAGATACGGAGAAGGTCACATCACATGAGGGGTTACAACATATATATGAGGGGATAGCTAAGGTGTTGGATGAAACTGCACCTGATGTATTGGTGTGTGAGTCGCTGTTTTATCACAAGAACATAAAGTCGTTGGTGAAGCTTGCCGAAACCAAAGCTGTGATATGTTTAGCAGCAACCCAGCATGGTATACCGGTGGTAGAGTATGCACCACGTGAGATAAAGCTGGCAATCACAGGTAATGGTAACGCATCAAAGCAACAGGTACGATATATGGTGGAACAGATGCTTGGTATCGAGGTGGATGACATGCATGTGGCGGATGCATTGGCGTCAGCTATATGTCATAGGGAACGTATAGCACATGATGTTGGATTATGTGAGGGGTAGGCTCAAACGCAAGCAACGTAACAGGATAGTGGTGGAGGTGTTCAACAACAGCCTTGGTATCAATGTCAAGGTGCCTGATAACTGGGTAGCTGAGCTGAACGTAGGTGATACGGTTTGCGTGTATTTGTATATGATGGTACGTGAGAGTGGTATCGAGCTGTATGGGTTTAAGGATGTGCGGCAACGTGAGGTGTTCGAAGATATAATATCGGTACCTAATGTGGGGCCAGAAACTGCGATAAGGATACTGGCGGAACTTAATGTGGACGAGTTCACCCATATAGTGGGTAGCGGGGACGAACGTATGTTGGCATCTATCAGGGGGGTGGGCCCCAAAAAGGCGGAACGTATCATATTTCATCTACGTGATAAGTACAAGGTACCGGAACGGCGTGAGGATTGGGATACTGCGGTGGAGGTGTTGACCAACCTCGGGTTCGAACGTCAAAAGGTATGGAAAGTGTTGCAGGAGATTGACTGGAAGGATAAGGACTTAGAGGCAGTCATCAAGGAGGCGTTAACTAAGCTATGAGGCCTAACATCACACATCCGGGACGACTTGAAGGTGAGGAAGCGCTCGAACATAGCTTACGACCGAAGACATTGGATGAGTTTATTGGTCAGCAGCAGCTCAAGGATAACCTGCGTGTGTTTATATCAGCGGCCAAAAAGCGTAACGAGCCGATCGATCACCTGCTGTTGTATGGCCCGCCGGGGTTGGGTAAGACCACGCTTGCACATATTGTGGCAAACGAGTTGGGTACTACTATCTACTCGGTGTCAGCACCTGCACTTGAGAAGCCGGGTGACCTGGTGGGCTTGTTGACGAAGTTGGGGCCACGTGATATACTGTTTATTGATGAGATACATAGGTTGAACCGCGTCATAGAGGAGTACCTCTATTCAGCGATGGAGGACTATAGGATCAGTATAGTGTTGGATAAAGGACCGAATGCACGTGCGTTTAATTTGAGGTTGGCACCATTCACACTTATAGGGGCGACAACGAGGTCGGGGTTGATATCGTCACCGTTGAGGTCGAGGTTCGAGTTCCATCTGCGGGTTAATTTCTACCCACCCGAGGAGCTTTGCCTTATAGTTAAGCGGTCAGCTAACTTGTTGAATGTGGAGATCGACCACGATAGTGCGATGGAGATCGCCAAACGTGCAAGAGGTACACCGAGGATAGCTAATCGGTTGCTTAAACGGGTAAGGGATTTCGCTGAGGTGATAGGTGAAGGTAAGATCGATCGCAAGGTTACGGA
>JAGGUB010000070.1 GCA_021158725.1 Caldifarciminota bacterium
ACGAGGAAGTTGAAATCTGGAATATAGTTTTCAACCAGTATTTTCAACATGAGGATGGCACCCGTGTACCACTTGACCAGAAGGGTATAGACACGGGGTTGGGGTTTGAACGTGTAGTGATGATATTGGAAAATAAGGGGGCAACTTTCGATACCTCGCTATTTACTGGGATAATACAGGCAATAGAGGAGACCGTAGGTAGAGGATATGAGGATGATGTGAAATCTTTTAGAATAATAGCGGATCATATTCGTGCGTTGGTGTTCGCGGTAACAGAAGGTGTATTCCCGAGCAACGAAGGTAGGGGTTATGTAGTACGTCGACTGATACGACGTGCGATATGGGCAGGTTATAACTTGGGGGTTAAGGAGCCATTCCTGTATAGATTGATAGGTGCGGTTATAAATAGTTTGAAAGAAGCATATCCTGAGATAACCACGAAGCGTGAACAGGTTGGCTTGATCATAAAGTCTGAGGAGGAACGGTTTCTTGCAACCTTGGAGCGTGGTAAAAAGGTGTTCGAAGAAATACTACGTGATACGTTAAGCTCAGAGAAACCTGTAATACCGGGGGATAAGGTGTTCAAACTCTACGATACCTATGGGTTGCCACCGGAGATGACACGTGAACTGGCATCAACCCATGGTGTAGCTGTCGATATGGATGGGTTTGAGCAATACCTTAAGGAACAGAGACAACAAGCCCGCAGTAAGGCCAAATTCCTTGCAACCGGTAGCTGGGTATCGCTACAGGAAGCTGGTAGCGAATTTGTTGGCTACAATTTTAACCGCGTAGAAGCCCACATTATAAAGTATCGGCAACTGGAGGGTGACAAAGTTGACGTTGTACTCGATAAGACACCATTCTATGCAGAGAGTGGTGGGCAGGTGGGTGACAAAGGTAGGATATACAATGAAGATGTGGAGCTTGAAGTTTATGACACACAGTACGAAGGTGATCTAATCGTTCATCGTTGTAAAATCATACGTGGTGGGTTACCTACCACCAGACCAGTGTTGGCGGAGATAGATACCGCACTACGTAAGGCGATAGCACAACACCATACAGCTACACATCTGTTGCAGGCAGCTTTAAAACGTGTTTTAGGTGACCACGTACGTCAGGAAGGGTCGTTGGTTGCACCTACGCATTTGAGGTTTGACTTTACACATTATAAGGGGTTAACAGACAAGGAAATAGAAAAGGTTGAAACCCTTGTGAACGAGTGGATACAGAGTAACTTGCCGGTTGAGGTGTACCACACAAGTTTCAAGCAAGCAGTTGATGATGGTGCCATATATATAGTGGGTGAGGAGTACAGAGATCCCGTACGTGTGGTGAAGATAGGTGATATCTCACGTGAGTTGTGTGGTGGTACACACCTGAACGCAACGGGTGAGATTGGTCTGTTCAAGATTTTGAACGAAAGCTCCATACATGCAGGTATACGTAGGATAGAGGCGGTTGCTGGTATGAACGCGTGGCGTACTGTATATGGTTACTGGAAGATAGTGCGTGAACTTACGAATATGCTGAAATCCAAACCGGAGAGTATCGTAACACGGGTGGCTAAACTCGAATCCGCCAAACGTGAGCTCGAACGGCTGGTCGATAAGCTACGTAAGGATAACCTACGGGGGGTTGCCCAGAGTATAGCTGTGGAGAGATGGCGTGACCTCAACATCATACGACAGAAGGTGGATATCGACGACCGTGATGCTATGCGGTTGCTTGTCGATATACTGCGTGAAACCAAACGTACCGTGGGGGTGATAGTATCGATTATTGACAAGCGACCGTTTTTCTTAACTTTTGTAAGTGACGATTTGACCTCAAAAATAAAGGCGGGTGAGCTGGCAAAAATTATTGGCAAACTTGCAGACGGTGGTGGTGGCGGTAAGAGCCACCTGGGTGAAGCTGGCGGTAAGTCCGCCAATAAAGTAGACGAAATCTTAAGTAGATTTACAGAATTGGTGGAGGAACTATGGAACCAAAAGCCAAATTGTTCGTAGGGTTGATAGGGAAAGATGAAGCTATCCTAAATCAAACCGTGGAGAAGTTGATCGAGATCTGGGGGCCGATCGAACGAAAGACGGAGCTGATACCGTTTGATTTCAGTGATTACTACGAGAAGGAGATGGGTGCACCACTTCATCGACAATGGGTGAGCTTCAAGACATTGATCAATCCCGCGGATCTACCTGAGTTGAAGCTCAAAGCGATAGAGCTTGAACAGCGTATGGCGAAGGAGCCTGGCAAACGTCAGGTAAATATAGACCCGGGTTACGTGACGGAGACACAGCTGGTGCTCGCCAGCACTAAGCGTGCACCACATAGAATATACATGGGTAAGGGGATATTCGTGGAACTGACCATGCTGTACTCAGGGGGTGGGTTCAAACCGTTCCGCTGGACCTACATAGACTATCAGAAGTACGACTTCTTCTTCAACCTCATACGGCGTGATCTGCTTGCCCAGATAAGGGATGAAGGTTAACCTGATACCTCGCCTCTCGCGGGGTAGGGGTGACTTCCATATGGCGGTGGATGAACTGCTCTGGCGTAGGGGTGAAGGTATATGGTTACGGTTTTATAGGTTCGACCCCATAGCGATAACGGTGGGGTATAACCAGAAGCTGGATAATATAGATTTGAATAGGATTAAAAATTATGGTATAGATGTGGTGAGACGGCCGACAGGTGGACGTGCGGTGTTCCATTCGGGTGACCTCACATATAGTTTGGTGGTACCACGTTACGATAGGTTTTGGGGTGGCTCACCTATCACAGTGTACCAGAGGATTGGGTCAATGTTTTTACTAACACTTAAGAAGCTGGGGTTGGATGTGAAGTTCGAAAATAGCAGGCATGGAGCAGGTCGACACTTTTCATGCTTTGCATCAATATCGCAGTATGAGCTAACATTCAAGGGTAGGAAAATACTGGGTAGCGCACAGAGGCGTGGTGATAAAAGTATACTGGCACAGGGGTCGTTGTTGGTCGACCCACCAGCAGTCGACCCACGTAAGGTGATGAACGATCCGGATTTTCCATGTTGGGCAATTAATACGCTGGCCGAACGTAAGGTGAAGATGATTGAGATTGTGGATACCTTTAAGGAAGTGTTGAATAACCATGGTTTCTTCATAGAAGAGGTAGAGCTACCCGAGGATATAGTCGAACAAGCTTATGTATGCGTGAAAGATTATCGTTTAAGTTAAATCATCTCGGTAACGAGGCACGTTACGATCTTTCAGGCAGTATACTTGATTTGAGGTCAGCGAAGACACCGTTAAGATTTTCATTCATATATCCAGCAGTCGGCAAGAGTGGTTGTGTGGTCAAGTTGTTTAAGGTTTTACAAACCAACATGTGCGAAAACAACTGCAGGTACTGTGCGATCAGAAAGGACAGAAACATTCCGCGCCTATATTTTAAGCCAAAGGAGCTTGCGAGCATATTCATGGAATATTACCGTAGGGGGGAGGTACAGGGGCTATTTCTATCATCAGCAGTGTTTAAGTCACCCGATCGTTCGCAGGAGATGATTATCGAAACATTACGTATACTGAGACGTGAGTTCAACTATAGAGGTTACATACATGCAAAGATATTGCCGGGTGTAAGCTATGAACTGATAGAGGAGACAGCTAAATGGGCTGACCGGTTGTCGATAAATCTGGAGGCACCCAGTGGCGATTATTTGATACGGTTGTCAGAGGATAAAAACTGGTACGAACTTTATAAGAGGTTGAAGCTGGTGAGTGAGGTGACACGAAAGTTCAACCTACGTGCGGGCGCAATTACGCAGCTGGTGGTGGGACCAGCAAACGAAAACGATAGAGATATACTTAGGTTGACGGAACACCTCTATAGGGGGTTGAAGCTGTCACGAGTTTATTACAGTGGGTTCACACCTATTATTGATACACCGTTGGAAAATGTGCCACCGACATCATGGTGGCGAGAGGTACGACTGTACCAAGCGGATATGTTGGTGAAGAAATACGGATTTAGACACGATGAGCTGCCGTTTGATAAAAATGGTAATCTACCGTATGGGGTGGACCCCAAATTGGGATGGGCACTCAAACATCCGGAGCTGTTCCCTGTGGAGATAAACCGTGCACCTTATGAGATGCTGATAAGGGTGCCAGGTATAGGGCGTGTCGGTGCACGCAGAATATTGGAGTACCGTAAAGTACATAGGTTCAGGTATCCGGAAGAGTTACGTACGTTGGGAATAAATGCTAAACGTGCACTCAACTTCATCACAATCGATGGTAAAGCGTACTTTACACCCAGGCTTATAGCTTATTCGTTGTAGAGTTGATCAGATAACGGGCTATGTTTCTGGCACCACCGGGGGAACCCATCACTTCACGACCTTTTTGACCACGGGCGATACGTTCTTCTGGATGGGTCAGTAGAAATTCGATCTCCTTGAGCACACCTATCGGGTATTCACATACACGCATGGCGCCCTGAAGTAGACGCTCCTGCTTCAGTAACCTGCCACGTGTGGTTTGAGGGCCGGTACCTACGAAGCTGACGATCGGTTTGCCCATACCAGCAGCCTGTTCGGTGGCAGTACCTGCAAGTGCTACAACAAGCTCCGAATATTTGATGATGTCCGGGAAGTAGTCGTCTAACAACCGTAGCTCAGATTTGTGCTTGGAGACCAACGAGTAAGGGATGGGTGATTTGATGTCTTGCCAGGTCCAACCATGCTTACGAAACAGGTCACGTAATTTATCCTTGTTAAGTGTGGGTGAAAGCGGTACGAGACCTTTGAGGTTGATGAACTTCTGGTTAAGATACGGGAATAGGCGTGAAATCTTTATGAGATTGTAATGCGCTTCGTCACGACTTCCAGGTAGTAACGCAATGTAAGGACGTGGAAATGGGGGGGAGGCGAAGTGGGGAGTAAGCCCGTCCATCATAGGGTTGCCTACAAATAGAGCGTTTAGGCCTTCGCTACGTAATACCCTTGCAGTATAGGCGTCGTGGGTGAAGATTACCTTAGCAATCCGACGTAGTATCTGTTTCTCGATCCTGCCATAACTGCGATGATCTTGGTAGTAGGATTTGGCCTGGTTCAATATGTAAAGCGGTTTGTAACGTTGTGCGAAATAGGTCAAAAGTGAGAGTGGGGTGTCACCAACCACAACAACTGTCTTGGCCCTTATCTTCTGTAGTTTGTAGAAGAAAGCGAGCGGATGAAAAATGTATGGTAAGTCCTTCAAAACAGCTGAAACCGAAGTGAGAAAGCCACCCGACGGCGGTACCGTACCCTTTATGACAGGTAAACCGACTCGCTCGTAAGCTTCACCCTTGCTTAAGAGTGAAGCACCTATGATCCTGAGGTCGGGTAACATCTTACGTAACTCACAAGCAATCAACGCAGCCGAACGATCCTCACCATAAGAGTTGCTCACAAACAGAAAATCATACTCCATGATGTCTGATAATAAATCTTATGTAAACTTGATGGGATTTGTTGGTTAGCATGGTATTATGGGGTTATGAAGTTGTATAATAGTGTGGTGGCTGGTGGGTTATATCTTGTCATGGGGTTAGTTTGGGGTGTTTTGTGTATCTTCTATATTTATCACGCCCATACGTTGGTACTTTTCGCGTCTCTTTCGTACGAGTTCGTCGGGTGGTAGCTTTTTGAGTTCACGAAATGCATCGAGTACCACTTTTTTGATGTTATCGGCTGTCTCCTTGGGGTTACGGTGTGCACCACCGAGTGGTTCCGGTATTATACCGTCTATTACCCTCAACTCAAGCAGATCCTGTGCAGTGATCTTCAATGCAGCTGCTGCTTCGGGTGCCTTAGCTGCATCTCGCCAGAGTATGGCAGCACATCCCTCGGGTGATATAACCGAATAGAATGCATTCTCCAGCATGTAGACCCTATCTGCCACCCCTATACCGAGTGCGCCACCGCTACCACCCTCACCTGTAACGACGGCCACTATCGGTGTACGTAATGAAGCCATCTCACGTAGGTTGTAAGCTATAGCTTCTGCCTGACCGCGTTCCTCAGCCCCTATGCCAGGGTATGCACCGGGTGTATCGATAAGTGTTAGAACTGGACGGTGAAACTTCTCACCCAATTTCATCACTCTTAACGCTTTACGGTAACCTTCTGGATGCATCATACCGAAGTTACGTACTATTTTATCGCGTGTGGTACGTCCCTTTTCCTGACCCACAAGGATTATCTTCTCACCATCTATTGTTGCAAGTCCAGTTATCACAGCGGGATCGTCACCAAACCTCCTATCACCATGCAATTCTATGAAATCCTCGGTCATCAACTTGATATAATCGAGCGTATATGGACGGTCGGGATGTCTTGCCAGCATCACACGTTGCCATGGTGTGAGTGATGCGTAAATCTCGCGATAAAGGCGTTGCAGTTCAGCCCTTAGGCGGTCGAGCTCCTCCTGTACACCGGCTTCATCCTTTATGAGTTCCAGCTCTTTGATACGGTTTTCTATCTTTACGATTGGTTCTTCAAAGTCGAGATACTTCGCCATCTTAACCCCTTGACAACCTCCACCCCACCTTTATCTTATGTAAGCGATTGGGCCCGTAGCTCAGTTGGTAGAGCGGCTGACTCATAATCAGCGGGTCGGAGGTTCGAGTCCTCCCGGGCCCATTCAATCTTCTTTCCATACGAGTATCCTCCCACAGGATTCGCAGGTTAGTATTTCACGGTAACTCTTCAATATCGCTATCTTATATGGAGGTACCTCTGCACCACATGCGGTACATACGTTATCTTTTACGAGTGCCACCCCCTTACCGCCTTTGTTTTTTCGTATCCTTTCGTATCGCTGTAGCAATAGCTCAGGTATGTGAGGTAACAATTGTTTGCGTTTATCTTTGAGTTTATCGAGCTCGTTTTCCCACTCCTTCCGTTTGGCAAGCAGCTGCATCTTCTCTTGCTCCAACATATTCTTAGCGTTGGCGGTTTCAGCCTCAAGCTCCTTAATCTCATGTTCGAGTGCATCCATACGCTCCCATACGAGTTTAAGATCCTCTTCTATTTCGAGTATTTTCGCCTTCTCGACTTCGATCTCATGTGTTAACGTTTGATACTCGATGTTGGTTTTGGCCTCCAAGCGCTGACGTTCGTGCTTCGCAATCCTATCGCGGATCTCGTCGATCT
>JAGGUB010000028.1 GCA_021158725.1 Caldifarciminota bacterium
ATGGGGTTTGAAGAGATGAAGGGCCCACTCGTTGAGTACGAATTCTGGAACATGGATGCCCTCTATATGCCACAGTTCCATCCCGCCCGTCAAATACACGACGTATATTTTGTAAAATCACCCAAATACGGTAAACCACTATCCCTACACATACTCGAAAGAGTAGCCGCCGTCCATCGCAACGGTGCCGATACCGGGTCAAAGGGTTGGCGTTACGAATTCGATTACCAACGTGCACACAGGTTAATCCTCAGAAGCCAAGGTACTGCATTATCAGCACGTACACTTGCAAGCAACCCACACATCCCCGGTAAGTACTTCGCTATAGCCCGATGTTTCCGTTACGATAAGATTGACGCTTCACATCTACCTGACTTCTATCAAATCGAAGGCATCGTCATCAGCCCCCACGTAAACCTACGCACATTGTTGGGGTTGCTCAAACTATTTGCTGAGGAGTTCGCACGCACCACGGAGGTAGAGTTCCGTCCCGGCTATTTCCCATTCACTGAACCATCAGTTGAGCTACACGCCAAAATCGACAACAAATGGGTAGAACTCGGTGGTGCTGGCATCTTCCGCAAAGAGGTAACCCATCCACTTGGAGTAGAGCTTCCCGTCCTCGCATGGGGGTTGGGCCTCGACCGTATGGCTATGTCTGCACTCGAAATAAAAGATATAAGGTTGTTGTTTTCACGTGACCTCAACTTCTTGAGACAAAGAACCAAACGCCTATAATGCCGACAATAGTTGTACACAAAGAAGACTTCCTCACTCTGTTAGGTCACATACCAGATACCGACGAGTTAGCACGTGCCAAATCCCAATTAGTCGACATATTAGATGACGAGCTCAAGATAGAGATAGCAGATACCAACCGTCCCGATCTATGGAGTGCCGAAGGCATCGTACGTGAGCTATCAGGTCCCAAGGAGTACAGCTTCTTCGATACCTCCCCTCAACACGAAGTTATCGTCTCACCTGAGGTACTCGAAGTACGTCCCTACATTGGTGCGTTCCTCGTCAAAGACATAAAGCTAACCGATATCTCACTACGTAGCATCATACAGAGCCAAGAGAAGCTCAGCGACCTATACGGTAGAGGTAGACGTGACATAGCCATCGGCATATATGATGCATCAAAGATTGTCTTCCCCATACATTACCGTGGTGTACATCCATCAGAGGTACGGTTCACGCCACTCGATATGACCGAGGCGCTATCACTCGCTGAGATATTAGATAAACATCCAAAAGGCATCGAATACGGTCACCTAATCAAGTCGTGTAAATTCTATCCATTACTTGTAGACAACGATAACAAAGTGCTATCGTTCCCCCCTATAATAAACAGCCGTGACATTGGTGAAGTCACCCCCACCCACACATATCTATTCTGTGAAACCACAGGCACTAACCTCGAAATGGTGTTACTTGTGACCAACATCCTTGCAACCAACTTCGCCGACCGTGGTGCCCAGATATTACCTATTCTGATAGTCTATCCCGACGGCAAGAAGGTCAAAACCCCCCATGATATCAGTGAACCCTGGGAATTATCACCCCACGAGGTACAAGAGCTGCTCGGCATCTCCTTAGATATGGACGAAATCCACTCCATCCTACGGGCTGCTAATTACAGGATCAAAGATGGCAAACTCTATCCCCCTCCCTGGCGTGCCGATATCATGAGTGTAGCCGATATAATCGAAGACATAGCAATACATCGTGGTTATAATACGTTTACACCATTGGGGTTGACAGATTTCACAGTAGGTCACTCCACCCCCATTGAGGAGCTTATCGAAGACATCCGTAACATCATGGTAGGGATAGGGTTTGAAGAGATACTCTCACATGTACTCACATCAAAAGATAACCTCATATACCGTATGAACCTACCCGAACGCAAAATCATAGAAATTGACAACGTCATGAGCTTATCCTATTCTGTTCTACGTGATACAATAATACCGTCACTGTTGGAGGTCGAATCCCTAAGCAGCAAATCATTATACCCACATAAGCTGTTCGAAGTAGGTGAAGTCGTAATTTATGATCCAGGTTCACCTGAATACTCACGTACAGTGAACCATCTCGCTGCAATAGTGGCACACCCGCAAGCAAACTTCTCCGAAACACACAGCTATCTGAATGCACTATTTCATCAACTTAACCTCACCTACAAAATAGAGCCCACCTCACACCCTTCCTACATCCCAGGTAGGGTAGCCAAGATTCTTGTCAATAACCACGAAATCGGTATCATCGGCGAACTACACCCAGAGGTACTCACCCGCTGGAACATCAAAGTACCCGTAACTGCATTTGAGATAGAAATAGATGCTATCGGTTGATCACTTCATCAAAGATTGACACCAACTCACCCACCACATGTGTCACATGGAACCTCTCAATCGTATCCCTCCATAGGTAATCACCCGAGTAGAACGCATTATAATACTTTAGTATCAACCGTTTTATCCCATCGATATCGTCTGGCTCCACACCCTCACCTATACCATACTTTTCAACCAACTCACGTGCCCTCACCCCTTTCGGTGCTATCGCTATAACTGGATGCGGCATACCCATATATTCGAACAACTTACATGTGATCATAAAATGTGGCTCATACTTACCCACAAGCAACAACAGCAGCACACTATTTTCATAGAACCCTTTAATCCTATGATATGGCACATACGCATGGTGTTTAATATACGGTCGTCGAGGTAACGGTATCTCCAGATGTCCCACAAAGTTAACTTCTATTTTATCGCTATCTATTTTACCCTCATCTATCAACTCATCGATCCCCTTAATAAATGTGTAGGGGGGTGCCAATTTACGTACCAACCCCGGATAGAGTATGGAGAACTTCTCCGTTTTCGGTACTATAGTCATATCATACGGTGTAGGTACTACCTCCACCTTATCGTATCCATTAACATACTTACGAAAAGTCTCATCCAACACCACAATACGGTCGCTCACCCCATACACCCAACGTTTAACCCAGTTATTGCTTACCCATGGGTCACGCAAGTCTATCACCAACGGCACCCCGGTCAGCGTTTTCAGGATCGCCCCTATTATGAGGTCAGTCACTGGTGGTGATGTTGCAAATATCAGCTCTATCCTTTTGCGTTTGATCACCTCATACCCCTTGTAGACTGCAAACGGTATCCACCCCATCTCCTTTTCTATCCATCGCAATGATTTAGGTCTCGCCTTACCGCCCGTAAGTTGCTTAACCCCCAAAACCCTCAGTATCCGCAGCAGGTCAAGCGATTCAGTAAAACACACATCCTTAACAACAAGCAACGAACCATCATACGCATAGTAAGCACCAGGTTTGGGTGTCAAAACCACCGGTTCGTATCCATATTCAGGAAGGTATTTCTCAAACCTCACCACCCTATGTACACCTGATAACCCCAACGGCGGGTGATAGTAAGCGATCAACAACACCCTATGCATCACCTTGTAACCGCGAGCTTACCCCGTACCCATCGTCCATCAGCCAACTTAACAACAACTTGATAAACTCCCACCGGTATAGCATCTAACCCCTTCACATGTATTATGTGGGAATCACCCTCTCCAGCAACAGAATATATCAACCTTCCACTCAACGTGTATAGATACATGGTTTGCCACCCGTAAGGTGTGACAACCGTCACCCCACTGTGTTTACCCACAACAAAAGGATTGGGATATATCTCAATTTTCTCACCCTCCCATGCAGGTGACAACGTAACCTTTGATATACCCCCACGTGTAGGTATCCACATCGCAAACCTCTCGTTATCCCATATGATATCACGTGTAAAGTCCACATATTCCGAAGCCACCAACCCATCACCTGTCGTGTAATTAATGAGTTCACCCGAACCTGGGTTAAGTACACTTACACCCTCCATGTTAACCAGCATCCATATTCTACCTTCCCAATCTTCCTCCAACGCCAGTATGTCATTACTTGGCAGCTCACTATTAGTTGATGTATACTCATCGATCACCTTACCATCCCTTATCCGGAATACACCCGCACGTGTAGCCACCCATATGTCACCAACCCTATCACATATGATATCCGTAACCCATGTAGTAGGTAGCAGGTCACTTAGTACTTCAAGCTCACCATCCTCATGTATACATGCAATACCATACATGTGGCTACCTACCCACACATTTCCGTAACGATCTCTGGCAAACGCCCCCGGTGTAACAAATTGCCACGTGTTGATAACCGAATCATCCACAATCTCAAATATATACCCACCATTTGTACCCACCCACACGTGATCGTCCGCATCCACATACATACCCCAGACTATATTTGAGCCACCCCCCGGTAAATAGACCTTTTTTAAAGTATCGCTTTCCGGGATATACTTTGCCAACCCCACATCACCACCCCAAAAGCTTATCCATAAATTACCTTTACTATCGCTCACGATATACCTTGCACGCTTAATCGCCTCCTCTCCCTCAAGATAATGTGCATAATACCATTCACCCTCTACCTCATATATTCGGGTGATGGCAGGCTCCCATGCCGTAAAATGTACTGCCCATATGTCACCATTCGGTGTCAACGCTATACTGCTGGTGATATTGCTTACCATCGATGTGGGAAAACTATCCTTCAACAACGTATCCATCGTCCAAGCCACCAACCCACATTTGAAACTACCCACCCATACCACACTATCTAAAATTACCAAATGTCCCTGCCCCCTCGGTGCATAAAGTAATGGCGTAAGTGATGGCCACCATGTACCATTCCACTTTTTAACCCCCCACCTTGTAGAAGCCAACAGCAAAGTATCACCCTTACAGAAATCGAACACTTCCGGATATGCGTTCACGAGTTGCGACCTCCCCCCTACATACATCACTATCCCAGAATCTGTCCCTATCCACAAGGTATCACCACACCACTCTAATGCCGTAATCCCAGCCTCCCTAACTTCACCCGGTAGATCCGTCTTCGGTATCACACGCCAGCTGCCAGCTTCAACATCCGTCACACCGATACCATTTTCTGTACAGAACCATAACGAGTCATCATGATAATAAACCCGTAATACTTTATTACCCAACGTCACGGGTAGGTTCCAATAACTTATCCTCTCAATATCAGCTAAATTAGCAGTAAGCTCCAACACCGTCACAGGTGCATCATCCTCAGTAGCTATCCACACTCTTCTACCTACTACTGCCATCGAAGAGAACCTATCACTTTCTGGTAACCCCTGTGCATTCGTGTAACTGTACGATATACCATGTGTGAATATCACCAACCCTTCACTACGTGTAAGGCACCACACTCCAACTGAATCCACAAATATATCCTGTACGTTATTTTCGGTAAGCCCATCCACATTTGTCAACCGTTGTAACTCCTCCGTATCTGGGTTGTAGATTACCACACCACCATCAGTTGCCGCATAAATACAAGGTTCGTAATAAAAAATATCATTCACTTTATAAGTAGATAGGAAACTCTCCCATACGATCCCCAATACAAACAATATCATTTACCTACCTTCCTACGTATGAACTCTATCACCTGCTCCTTGTTCCCTTTAAACCTCACGTACATACCACGAAAGTTTTCCAACCTATTGGGTTTATCAAACGGGCTCAACAATACCCCATATTTATCGACATAGTAGCTTTTGATCGACTCCCAGCCCCTGAATTGTGTCACAAAGAACCCCTTTTTATACACACCCCTATCGTTCATCACATATGTGGTTGGCAAAAAATATGGTAATATATTTACAACCAGCAAAAACATACCCAATAATGTCCACCACACCCCCCACGTATAGTAAAGACCGACCCCCAAAAACACAATAAAAGCTATTAGACACGCTGTCTTACGTGGCTCCTCTTTAGCGGGTAACGACCGCCATTCTATCATAACTTAAGTTTATCAAACTCAGGTTTCAACATCTCATACACCCTATCGAGTGCCACTGATATCACCTTTGTATCACCAATTACTGGCATAAAGTTGGTATCCCCCAACCACCTCGGTACAACATGCACATGTACATGGTCGACCACACCCGCACCCGCCACCTTACCCGAATTTATACCGATGTTGAACCCATGTGGATGCATCACCTTACGCAATATCTCCACAGAGGCTTGCACTAAACGTCCAACCTCCACCAGCTCCTCCGTGGTCAACTCTGTCAATTCACCCGTGTGCCGTATAGGTGCTACCATCAAATGTCCATTATTATAAGGAAATATATTCATGACAACAAACGCCCGGTCACTACGATACAGTACATAGCTTTTGTCCATATTTTTGACCGCATCACAAAATATGCATCCCCCCTTACGTGGCCCCGCTATGTACTCTATACGCCAAGGTGCCCACAACCTATGTGGTACTGTTGTTAACAGCTTTTCCGTTGTCTTGAAATGCAACTTCGCTACCCTACCCAATGCGTGTTCACCCTTTGTTAAGACAAATTCTTTACCTATCAGCTCCACCTCTGTGGATGCACCCTTTGGCAACACTATTCCTTCACTTTCCGACAACTTATTTAATTGCTCCAAAAACGTAGCACGTGCCAAAAGTGATGCCAACATCACCGCAGGATCCTCCTCCCCATGTGGATGTATCACCAACGGTACCCCTTTCGGGAAATACGTTCTTATAAAATCTGGATCCGCAAACTGATCTATCACTATGCGGTCGCAGTCACCTACGTTGTTGAGTAACTTCATCACCACCCTACTATGTAGCCATGCCAAGATATGGTTGAGGTTAGGTGTCCTACTATAGAGCTTATTATATTCCTTAGGCGTCAAGTAACATATCTCATGTACACACAATTTTTTAATCTCTTCACTCAGGTATATAGCCTGTACATCGGTTACTTTTTTGCTCTCCTTTATTGGTAGTTTCTCCACTTCCGATAGCTTCTCGTCATCCAAAAATACTGCCGCCACCGCCAACCCACCAAAGTAATCCCCTTTACCAGCTTCGTCGCTACCTATCCATCTCATTTCGTAACTATGTTTATAAGCTTTTTGGGTACCACGATGATACGTTTCACCTGCTTACCCATAATATGTTGCCGTATCTTAGGATGCTCCAGCGCCCTCTTACGTATATCGTCCTCTGTCACATCAAACGGTACCTGTAGACGTGCTCTAAGCTTACCATCAACCTGCACCGGTATCTCAATCTCCGGTAGGTATACTTTCGCTGGATCATACTGAGGCCAACTCGTATGGAAAACAGAGCCCTCACCCCCAATCCTATGCCATAACTCTTCCGCCAAATACGGTGCAAATGGTGCAATCAACTTCACCAACGTATAAAGCCCATAACCAAGCGTTTCATCCTTCTTAGACTTGTAGAACTCATTGACAAGCTCCATCAACGCCGCTATCGCAGTATTATAGTGGAAATGCTCAATATCCTCCGTAACCTTCTTAATCGTGTAGTTAATCTTACGCAACAATATACTATCATTTGCTGGTACATTCTTCGTGACTATATCTAAGTTCTCCGTCACAATCCTATAGACTCGATCAAGGAACCGCCGTGCACCTTCAACCACACGTTCGCTCCATATACCTTCTTTTTCTGGTGGCCCCAGAAACAGCACCCCCACACGTGCAACGTCTGCACCTACCCGCTGCACGAGAGGCCTCACCGGTACAGCTGTACCCTTTGAAGATGACATCACCTTTCCGTCTTCATTCAATATCATACCCTGTGTGAACAACCGCAATGCAGGTTCACTCACCGGCGATATTCCTGCATCGTATAACACTTTTGTGATAAATCTGAAGTATATCAGGTGCCCGGTTGCATGCTCGATACCACCAATATATTGATCGATAGGCAACCACCTCTTCGCTACGTTAGGGTCAAATATCTCATTATCGTTATGTGGATCAGTGTATCGCAGTTGATACCATGATGAATCCACAAACGTATCCATAGTATCAGGGTCACGCTTTGCATCCCCTCCACACCGTGGACACTTTGTATTTATGAATTCAGGCACCGACTCAAGTGGCGATTTACCTTTAGGAGCGTAATCCACCACTTCAGGTAATCTCACCGGCAACTCTTCCTCCGGTACAGGTACCACACCACAACGTGGACAATGTATCATAGGGATTGGTGCACCCCAATAACGTTGCCGTGACACAAGCCAATCCCTAAGATGGAATTGCACCTCCCTACCTCCCAATCCCATAGCCTTAAGTTCATCCGCAACTGCTGAAATCCCCTCTTCCGATGTAAGCCCAGTAAACTTACCAGATTGTACCATCACCCCATACTCTTCATAAGCTTTATCGAGCGGTTCACTTAATTCACCATCCACAGGTTTAATCACCACCTTTATCGGTAACCCATACTTTTTAGCGAACTCAAAATCACGCTGATCATGTGCAGGTACACCCATTACGATACCTGTCCCATATGTAGCAAGCACATAATCACACACATAGATCGGAATACGTTCACCTGTAAAAGGATGCACCGCATACATACCTGTGAATACTCCTGTCTTTTCGCGTTCACGTGATGTACGCTCTATCTCCGAAATCCTGAGCGACCTCTCGATATATTGGTGAACTTCCTCACTCAGGGGTAAACCCTCCAGTATCTCATGTTCTGGTGCTATCGCAATAAATGTCACCCCAAACACAGTATCCGCACGTGTTGTAAACACCGGCAACTGCTTATCGAACTCTGGTAACTTAAACACGATACGTACACCCTCACTCTTGCCGATCCAGTTTCGTTGCAGGTTTATCACCTCATCCGGCCATTTACCTTCGAGATACTTCAGATCATCCAGCAACCTCTCCGCATATGCGGTAATTTTGAAGAACCACTGTGTTAACTTACGTTTAACCACAACGCTGCTACAACGCCAACATCTGCCATCACTCACCTGCTCGTTAGCTAACACTGTTTGACAGTTTGGGCACCAATTCACATACGCAGGTTTACGATAGGCTAACCCCCTCTTGTAAAGCAGAAGGAATATCCATTGTGTCCATTTGTAATACTTCGGTTCGCATGTCAGTATCTCACGTGTCCAATCATAACTTATACCCATAAGCCGATAGCTTTCACGTGATATCTC
>JAGGUB010000062.1 GCA_021158725.1 Caldifarciminota bacterium
CACTCACTTGCGAGGGTTGCACATGTTGGTGATTACACAGGGTTTAAGGTGGAGAAAACGCTACTGGATAGGGTCAGGTCACACCCCAACATCCGTATCATGCAGAACGTGTTTGTGGCTGAGCTCATCGTCAGAGATGGTACCTGCTACGGTGTATATGTATTGGAAGATAGCAAGCTGGTACCTGTGACGGCGGGGTTGACGTTTCTTGCCACCGGTGGTGCTGGCCAGGTGTATAAGTATACCACAAACCCAACGATTGCCACAGGTGATGGGCTTGCCATGGCGTATAGGGTGGGTGCTGAAATCGCTAACCTCGAGTTTGTACAGTTTCATCCCACCACCCTATACGGGTACGAGATTGAAGGGCGTAACTTTCTGCTTACCGAAGCATTAAGGGGTGAAGGTGCCCGCTTAATGACACGAGATGGACGACATTTCATGAAGGATTACCATCCCCAAGGTGAGCTTGCACCACGTGACATAGTGAGTCGTGCCATATACATGGAGATGCAGAAATATAACCTACCCTGTGTGTATCTCGATCTCTCCAGCATACCAAAGGAGCGGTTAAGTGAAAGCTTCCCACAGATAACCACAACCCTATGGCAACTCAATATCAACATACCTGATGACCCAGTACCTGTGATACCTGCCGCACATTACCTTTGTGGTGGTGTCAAAACCGACGTATGGGGAAGGACCAACATCGTCAACCTCTACGCAGCGGGTGAGGTCGCCTGCACTGGTGTACATGGTGCCAACCGCTTAGCCAGTAACTCGCTACTTGAAGCGCTCGTATTCGCAAGCCGTGCCGCTGAACATGTGCTTACGGAAGCTTCACGAGCTGAACAGAAAACGTTTCATGTGCTCACCTCTGGTGATAAGCGTTACGGTCATTGTTCAGAAATAAAAGCTGAACTACGTAGGTTGATGTGGACACATGTGGGTATACTACGTAATGATAAGGATCTTATGGTTGCACGTGACAAAATCCTGACATGGTTGGACGAGCTCGAACATCAGTTACCGCAACTCCATACCACACGTGAGCTGTTCGAATTACGTAATATGTTGACCGTAGCGTATCTTATCACAGAATCTGCCCGTAGGCGTAAAGAATCGCGTGGCCTACACTATAATGTTGATCATCCTTCGAAAGATCCACGCTATGTAAGCGATACCGTGATCATCAAACCATCTTCCGAGCTACCTGTACCACTTTACATGCGATAAGGATTCAACCCCTGTAAAGTGGTTGTTGGTAACCTTAGTGAAAGTATCTTAAATTTAATGGTTGACCCAGCCACCATCGAACGTATACGTGAAGCCAATCCTATCGAAGATGTGATCGGCGAATTCCTAACGCTCGAGAAAGTTGGCAAACAGTATCGTGCATTGTGTCCGTTTCATCCGGATACAAAGCCATCGTTTTACATATCACCAGATAAGGGGGTGTATCATTGCTTTGGTTGTGGCAAAAGCGGTAACGTGTTCACTTTTCTGCAGGATTACAAAGGTATGTCGTTCATCGAGGCGCTACACTTTTTGGCTGAACGTGCAGGTATAAGTTTGGACCTGACACGGCTAAGCCCAAAAGTATCGCAACAGCTTACCATCCTTGAGGAGGCGGCTAATTTCTACCACAAGATGTTACGTGACCCCAAAGGTCGTACCTGCTACGAGTATCTCAAATCTCGTGGTGTGGATGAGACAGCTATCGAGCATTTCATGTTGGGATGCGCCCCATCCGGTTATGTGTTAGTACCTGAGCTATCGAAACGCTACAGCTTGGCTACCCTCATAGAGGTGGGGCTTGCAACCCAAGACGATAAGGGTGTGTGGGACTTCTTCCGTAACCGCATAATATTTCCGGTACGTAATACGTTTGGTAGGGTGATAGGGTTTAGCAGCCGTATCATCGATGTGGGTGAACCCAAATACCTTAACTCACCCGATACCCCCGTATTCCACAAGAAGAAGGCACTCTATGGGATGTACGAGAATCGTGATGCTATACGACGTGAGGGTATGGTGTATCTGGTTGAGGGTAACCTCGACCTCATCTCGTTATGGCAGCACGGTATACGTAACGTGGTGGCTACGTTAGGGACAGCGCTTACACCTGAACAGGCGCTTGTGATTAAACGCTACACTGATAAGGTTGTCATACTCTACGATGCGGATGATGCAGGTCATAAGGCTGCATCACGTGCAATCGATATACTGCTTGCAGCTGATCTTGACGTTTATGTTAAGCTATTACCTGAAGGTGAAGACCCAGATACCTACATCAAGGTACAGTCGGTGGATGAGTTCAATGCACTCCCTACACTAACTTTTGTGGAGTATAGGGCACGTGATTATCACAACAAGCCAGCTGACGAGAAGATAAAGATATTACAGGAATTGCGTGTATCACTCCATAAGATAAAAGATAGGTTACGTCGTACGGTATGGGTTGATGAAGCATCGAAGTTGCTCAACATATCACGTGAGATACTGGAGGAGCCACCCGAATCCACCAGCTTTCTAACTGTATCTGCTGCTAACCGTGACAGGCTCGAAGCTGAAATACTTGGGTTAGCTGCAAGAGACGAGGCATTACTACAACTTATAAGGATGAAGATGGCACCCGAAGATTTTGTCCCTTCGTTACAGAATGTGGCCACCCTCATCTTTCAAGGTAAACAGGTGGGTGAGATATTCCATCTAATAGAATCCGATACCCTACGTGCGTGTTTTGCACGTACGTTGTTCATGAAGATAGAGGCTGATATCACTTACGAAACGCTGGTTGATGACTATTTGCGTGCATTACGTAGGTTGAAAATAAAGGAACGTATGCAGATGTTGAAGTCACAGCTGGAGGAAGATCCAACCGCACTCAGAGAGTATCAGCGGTTGGCTGAGGAGTATCAACAGTTGTTACGAAAAGAATGAAGCTAATCCTGCTCCTGCTGTTACTTGGGCAGTACGATCTGTACCTTGCACGTGTTAAGTATCGTGGTGGTGATTGGTACAACGATCCCGATATACTTGTCAACCTTGCACAGGAGTTGAACAAACGTACCACACTCAGGGTGTATCCACGACAGGTGGTGGTCGACCTCAAAAGTGATGAGATATTCAACTATCCGTTTCTATTCCTTACCGGGCATGGTGATATACAGTTATCGGATGAGGAGGTATCCAACCTACGTAGATATTTGACGAGCGGCGGTTTCCTCTATGCGGATGACGATTATGGTATGGATGAGTACTTTCGACGTGGGATGAAGAAGGTGTTTCCCAACCTTGAGTTTGTTGAGCTACCTTTTGATCACCCTATCTATCACATACTTTATGACTTTCCAAATGGACCACCCAAGATACATAAACATACTGGTAAGCCGCCCAAGGGTTACGGTATATTCTATCAGGGTAGGCTGGTCGTCTACTACACGTATGAGAGCAACGTATCAGATGGCTGGACCGCTGTACATAATGATCCACCCGAAAAGCGTGAACAAGCCTTCCGTATGGGTATAAATATCGTACTATATGCGCTTACACAATGATCACTTAAATGTTATAATCTTACGTCAACCTACTTCGGTACTGGGTACATGTACAGTGCGTGCTGGGTGAGCAATATCACCGTGTCATGATGGACTATTATATCTCTGATACCTGTATTGTCGGGATTGAAAAATAGTGAGAAATCTGTCTCCCACATCGTATGTGGATGCGTAAATATTTGATATCGTGAACCCACAAAAATGGTGTCCGATTTGGGCTCTACATCCACAATCGGTGGCGTAAAATGTAGGTATTGCCACGAATTGTGTCCCCATATGCCAAGCCTACCAGTGTTATGCTCAACAACTATGATACGTTTACCCCATGGTTTGAGTAGATCCACACCCATCGGGAAATTCTCTTGTGTATCACGTACCTCCACCAGTGTATCCCTCAACAGATAGAGTGAACCTGTCGTACCTATCCATAGACCATCATCGGTTGCCAACAACGCAGTTATGGGATGTAACTGCCACCGCCACTCTTTTAGCTTGATACCATCATGAAACCTTGCCAACCTCGTGCTGGTGCTTACCCATAGGGTATCACCCAGGGTTGCGATCACATATCGTGTAAACCCCCACGGTAATCTTATTCGATGCCAAGTTTCGCGTGTTGGGTCAAACCCTATCACCCCATATTGGGTTGCAATATATATGTGGTTGCTACTTGTTTGTAAACTCAATGGGCTACCGAACTCAAGCATTAGCTCCTTTTCTGGATAGTAGTACTTACTTTTACCGTGGATGTCGAAACTCATAAGGTATAGTTCACCATCCTTATTACCAGCTATCCATATCTTATTATCAAGTATCACCCCACCACAGCTACCTTCAGCCCCCCAACAGTAATATTCTTCTTCACCTTTATATCTATGGTAACGCATAAGCCCGTAGTGTTCGACACCTACCCACATATAGAGATCGTCCTCGTAAACCCACAGGTATGCATGTAAGTTAGCATATTTATCCATCACCCAATACGGTGTAAGTACCGGATAGTCCTCAGGGGGGCTCAATTCCCACCTTATTTCTACACCTGGATATATTGTATCCCATGTGTAATTGCGTTTGTTAAAAACCCATTCCCTACCCGATATCAGCAAGTAGATTTGGTCACCATCGATACCCATATTTTCGATAGTACCTGTCATCGGTAACGGATAGGTTATCCAATATCCTGTCTTCAGGTTCAACCTACCCAACACCGACGGTGTAGCGAACCATAGGTTGTAGGTATTGGGGTCAGCTACTACCCCGCTTATACCGTATGGTAGCTCCCTTTCCGTACATATGGGGGACCAGCGATCTCGAAACTTATCATACGTAAGTAACGAAGTAGGTGATGCCACAATCACATAGGTAGGTGTGCTTGTCACCCCAGCTACTTGACGGAAATCACCATAACCTGCCCACTCGCTGGGCAGCAACAACACCAGAAATATGCAAGGCATACCGAGTTAGGGTTGTATTATTCTCTTGGTGGCTTTCAATACCTCATCCACGTATGCGGATTCGGGTAGTGCACCCTCGAACATTATTTCATCATTTATTACGGTTTTGGGCACCCCATACACATTGTATTTTTGGGCTAACTCCATGAATTCAAGTGCCTCAACCATATCTGCTGTTATGTGATCGTTAACAAACGCTATTTGATGTGCTAAATACACGGCAGCTGGACAGTACGGGCATGTAGGGGTGACAAACACTTGGATATGGACTGGCGTGTTTATTGCCTCAAGTTTACGTAAACTCTCGTCACTGAGTTCGGTCATCTGCGTGGATACCATCAATATATCACGTATCAACGTAGTGAACTCATAACCTGATGGCATACCATAAAACCTTATACCATAGTCTTTTTCGTCACATACAGCGATTGCCGGTACCTTATCAACCTTGTATTGCTCAACTTTATCTTTATCGGTGACAAAATTATACACATTAGAGGTGATCAGAGGTGATAAATCAGCAACCTCATTTACCAGCAACTCAGCTTCTTTACAATACTCGCAGTTTATCTCCTGTGTGAACGTAACCAGCTTCACGGGATGTTTCAACTTACTAAATAATTTACGTAACTCGTTACGATCGTTTTCCCCCAAAAGTGGCATTATCCTCCTTCATGTTTTAAATACTCATCACGATACTTTCGCCAATACTTATCACGGAATTCCTTCCTTACGCGTTTGAGTTCCTCTTCTGGTAACATACCCAATAAACGCCAGCCGAGCTCAAGCGTTTCCTCGATTGAACGTTCTTCATACTCACCTTGTGATACGTACTTTTCTTCGAATACATCTGCAAATTTTAGATACAAGCGGTCTACATCTGTGAGCGCTGCCTCACCAAGTATAGCTGCAAGCTCACGCATACTTCTACCACGTGCATATGCGGCAAAGAGTTGGTTAAACAGATCTGCATGGTCTTCACGTGTCTTGCCTTCACCTATTCCCTTATCTTTAAGCCGCGACAGCGATGGCAGTATATCTATTGGTGGTGATACCCGCATACGATGTAACGACCTCGATAATATGATCTGGCCCTCAGTTATGTAGCCTGTAAGGTCGGGTATCGGATGTGTTTTGTCATCTTCTGGCATCGTAAGTATAGGCATAAGGGTTATTGAACCTTTCTTACCCTTTATCCTTCCTGCTCGCTCATAGATTGTTGCAAGATCGGTATACATATATCCAGGATAACCTCTTCTACCAGGTACCTCCTTACGGGCAGCCGATATCTCACGTAATGCTTCACAATAATTGGTCATATCCGTAAGTATGACCAACACATGCATATCCTTTTTGAATGCAAGAAACTCAGCCAACGACAACGCTACTCGGGGGGTGGCAAGCCGTTCAATCGCAGGCTCGTTTGCCAGATTAATAAAAAGTGTGGCACGTTCGAGTGCACCTGTTCTTTCGAAATCCTCGCGAAAGAATTCCGCCTCTTCGTATGTGATACCCATCGCAGCAAACACCACCGCGAATTTCTCTTCACCCGATAGCACCTTAGCCTGACGTGCTATCTGGGCTGCAAGCGCATTATGTGGTAGACCTGAACCCGAAAAAATAGGTAACTTCTGTCCACGTACGAGTGTGTTGAGGCCATCGATTGCTGAGATACCGGTTTGGATGAACTCGTTAGGATAGTCCCTTGCATCGGGATTGATAGGACTACCGTTGATATCTACAACTTCCTCAGGTAAAGGTGGTGGTGCACCATCACGGGGTTCACCCAACCCCGTAAATATGCGACCCAGCATATCGATGCTGACACCAAGCTCAAGCGGCTTACCGATAAATCTGACTCGCGTTTTATTAACATCGATACCCTGGGTGCCACCATACACCTGTACCAACGCTTTGTCACCACTTACTTCGAGTACCTGCCCCCTACGTAGCTCACCAGAGGATAGCCGTACGTAACCTATTTCACCATATTTGACATTCTTCGTCTTCTCAACGAATAGCAATGGCCCTGCGACATTCGTGACGGTCTCATATTCACGTAAAACAGCCTTCATATCCACTGAAATATACGAGATATTTGGGTTTGTCAACTAATCATCACAATAACTAACCGTCACGATACTGCCTGTTATACCGTCAACAGTACTACAGCAAAAAGATTGACAAAACCTTCCATCCAGTTATTTAGAAAATCTAAGGAGCAACCATGTGGCAATGTTGGCTCGTTTTTTATATGGGGTTGTGGGTGATGATATCAGGTTGGATATGGGGTGGTGTACTTAAATGGAGCAACGTGGTGTTTGGCTTCTTTATCGCGTTGTTCAGCGCATGGTGTGGCATAAAGGCTTACCTACAACGTAAAGAGAAAGAAACCAGAGAAGGATGATATTCGACTGGATAATCATTGGTATCATTGTGCTGTTTATAATCGAAGGTCTGGTGAAGGGGTTCATCGGTAGCATTGCTTTACTTGTTGCGATATGGATAGGTATGTTCGTAGGTGCCCGGTATTGTACTTATCTATCAGTGTACCTACCATTTACGTTAACTGTGTCACGTATCGTTAGCTTTTTCATCATATTTCTGTTGACGACTGTATTCATCTACGTAATATTAAAGCTACTACATAAAGTTATGGCAGGCCTTAGGTTTGGGCTCATCGATATGCTGTTGGGTGCCATAGTGGGTGGGTTCAAGGGTTCCATCATTGTGTGTTTGATCGTGTTGTTACTAAACGTGTTTCCAGCGACCCAAAAATGGCTATCTGAATCGCGGTTTGCCCCATACTTTGTGGAAGAATTGCATGTACTTAAGCGGTTGTTGCCACAAAACCTTGACACCATTTTCCATTATGAAGGTAGTAAAACAGGTGTCTTGCAATGGGTGTTAAAATCTTGGGCATAGGTTCATATTTACCGGAGAAGGTTTTGACAAATTTCGACCTCGAGAAGATGGTAGATACCTCCGACGAATGGATACGCACACGTACTGGTATACAGATACGTCACGTAGCAGCTGATGACGAGGCTACATCTGACTTGGTTATAAAAGCAGCACGTGAAGCTATAACCCACGCTAATATACAGACTGATGATATCGATACCGTTATCGTGGCAACTGTGACACCGGACCATTTCTTTCCATCAACAGCCGCTATAGTGCAAGCAGCGCTCAACCTACGTGATGTACCTGCACTCGACATAAGTGCAGCATGTTCGGGTTTCATCTATGGGCTCATATTGGCGAATGGCTTATTAAAGACAAACATCTCCAAATGTGTACTGTTGGCAGGTGCAGAAACACTAACGAAGATAACGGATTGGCAAGATCGTAACACATGCGTACTGTTTGGTGATGGTGCTGGTGCTGTGGTGCTCAAACTTACACAGGATGATTCCGACATCTTGGCGTATGACTGGCATGCGGATGGATCGCTTGGTGAACTACTAATACAGCCAGCAGGTGGTAGTCGGATGCCTGCCACCAAAGAGACTGTTGAGAAGCGCTTACATTACATCAAGATGCAAGGACGTGAGGTGTTCAAGCATGCAATACGTTGTATGAGCGAATCCGCAACCAAGGTGCTCGAATTGGCAGGTGTAGGTGCTGATGAATTGCGGCTGTTTATACCACATCAAGCCAACATCCGTATCATAGAGGCTGTACGTGAGCGACTTGGGTTGCCACAAGATAAGGTTATGGTAACCATCCACAAACATGCCAATGTGTCAGCTGCAAGTATACCGCTGGCATTGTACGATGCTGTTAATGAAGGAAAGATAGAAAGGGGTGACCTTGTGTTACTCACTGCGTTTGGAGGTGGGTTCACTTGGGGATCGGTCCTATTAAGGTGGTAGGTAGTGTCGTCTTTCGCTATACTACGGTTGATTCGACCCAGGAGGAGTTGAAGCGGCTCCTACAACATGGTAAGTTACCGATAGGTACAGTCGTTATCGCTGAGGAACAAACCCACGGCAAAGGTCGTTGGGGAAGAAGCTGGTGGTCGCCCAAGGGTGGTATCTGGTGCTCTTTACTTATGTCAGTAACAACAGTCCCATATTTTAGGTATGCATTAGCGGTTATACGTTGGATAAACGACACCTATGGTTTAGATGCATTGATACGATGGCCTAACGATGTCATTATCAATCGCAAAAAGGTTGCAGGCATACTTATCGAACGTTACCGTGGTCTGGATCTGGTCGGTATAGGAATAAACGTCAATATCGATCAGATGGATAGCATTCCATATGCTACATCTATGCAGATCGAATGTGGCTATAAAATAGAGATCGACGAGAAGTTGCCTACACTTTTTGAGGCTATCCAATCGTATGTGGAGGTGGATGACGATACGATTTTACATCAGGTACGTACTAACATGGCATATATGGGTAGCAACCTCTACATAGGAGATAAGTGCTACAAATTTGAAGATATAGATACAACCGGTAACATGATTCTAACCAGTGGCAAGCAGCGGCTGGTGGTTAATCTCAATCAGGTCGATCATTTAGATCCAATGTTTCGGTTTTTGGTCTTAAAAACTCATACAGATAATAAGCTAACACACCAGTGATTGCACCTGTGACAATGCTTAACAGTATGAAAATAGGTACCAACATGTGTACACCAAAGTAACCCAGTATAACAGATACGACCAACAGTTGTACAAGGTTATGAGTTAGCGCTCCCACTATGCTAACCCCTACGGGGCTAAATAGATGTGTTCCATAAGCTATGGTCATGAGGAACAAACTTGCTATACCTCCTGCAAGCCCAATCACTGGTGCAGGTGTCAGTATTGTACCAGTTACGGTATTACCCAATAACGTACGTGCAACGGTGACTATCAATGCATCCTTCCATCCATATAGCATCAATGTTGTCAACACGATAGCGTTTGAGAAACCCACCCTCAGCCATGGTAAGGGTTTAGGTACTATGGTTTCCAGCGCATAGATACCGACAGCTATCGCTATGAGTATGATCAGTTTGGGGTCACATTTTCGTAAATGGTATAAACAGGCGCGCATATTCTTCCTGTGCAAACCTATCCGTCATACCCGCAATGTAATCACAAACTGTCTGGTAAAGTGAATACTCATCGGTTATCCTCTCCTGATACTCAGGTGGCAAATGTGCGGGCTCTTTGAGATATATTTCAAGTATTGCTTTGATGTAGCGTTTGGCTTTCTCCTGCATCTTCACCACCTTATAATGTCGATATAGGTTATCCTCAAGAAACCTACGTAACATATCCTGCTGTTCACGCATTTCGGGGCTAAATTCTACCAGTATTTTGCCGATATTGCGTACATCATCTACAGTTTTAATCTTATATTTTTCAATATTATGGCGTGTGTATTCGATTACATCCCTTACCTGTTTGGCGATCAATCGTCGCAATGTTTCATAGATAATAACCCGTATAGGTCGATCTTTATACTCCTTATACACTTTATTGAAGATGTCCGCCCATAGTGGTAACTCCTGTAGGTGGTCCAACGATATGTAATCCGCACGTAACCCATCGTCCAGATCGTGTGAGTTATAAGCTATTACATCAGCTACGTTGATAATCTGTGCCTCAAGTGTAGGTGGTGTGTGGGGGTCAAACTCTTCGAGCCCCTCGACCCTTGGCAGGTCATAAGGGGTGTGATGTTTGATGATACCCTCACGTGTTTCATACGTGAGGTTGAGCCCCGGGAAGTTTGCATACCGATGTTCGAGTACATCCACTACCCGCAACCCTTGTCGGTTATGTTCAAACCCTATGGGTAAACTCTCTTTGAGTGCCTCCTCACCCGCATGGCCAAATGGTGGATGCCCTATATCATGTGCCAAGGCGATAGCTTCGGTTAGATCCTCATTCAACCGTAACGCACGTGCAATAGTACGTGATATCTGTGCCACCTCCAAGGTATGTGTCAACCGCGTACGGTAATGGTCACCTTCGTGGTTGACGAATACCTGGGTTTTATATTCAAGACGCCTAAATGCTACTGAGTGTATGATACGGTCGCGATCACGTTGCCATGGTGAACGTATCGGATCCTCTTCCTCTTTATATTTGCGACCTTTCGTCTTGCTTACACCGTAAGTGGCGACCATCGTTAGAAGTTAAGATATCTATGTGATTGTCAATCACATTGTTAGATACCCAGATAACCTATCCAATGTAGTAACCTGCCACGCAGTGTTCTAATCAACCACGAGTAAGGGTAGATGTAAACTTTTCCACCTATGCGGGTTATGAAGATAGCCTCTTTATATGGATAGATGTGATACCCGTAGAAGTAAATGTGGCCATTCACATACTTTAATTCGACACCCCTATAGCATAGTTGTAACGAATTTCGACGCTTGGTGAGCTTCAGCTCACCAAACTTGATAGTGGTATCTTTATCGAACAACATATACGTTACACCGAATGTGGTCAATCGTCGTTTGAGAAACTGCCAGCTACGGGTGGGTTCCACAAACCCCACAAATAATGAACATGGAAAGTTCTCAACCACATAGGGGAGACCACCAATATTCTCTATGCCACCATACCCTATAATGTACTTGAGCGGGTATGCATGATAATACTTCAATATGGAGCTTACCTTTTTGCCTTCATCGTGATAAGGATACCACATGCCAGCGTTCACCAGGATATTCGACGGATGTGTGATCAAAAATGCATTACCATTGGCCAATTTCATGCAAATAGCATGTAGTTCTTTCTTGGTGAACACCTTTTGCCAAACAAATAGGTTAAGTATGGCTAATAAGCCAATCACGGCATATTTGGGTGCCAAACGTCGCATGAAGACGGTGATCCCCAACACGAATAGCAATATGGAGATCGCTACATATAAGAGTGGGAAAGTTGGCACTTCAATATACATCCTCAATCTATACACGAATTGCGTGATGGTGAGGATAAACTTAGCTATAGCGAATGCAGCTGCCCCAAATAGGGTTGAAAACAATTTGATGGGCAGAAATGATAGCAGCAACCATAGCCATCCACAGATGAGTAGAAACCCCGTAAGCGGCACTATTATGAGGTTCATCAATGGAGCCGCTACCGGTAGGTAATGAAAATGGTACGCTGTGTAGGGGAACAGCATCACCTGTATAGGTGTAAATACTGCTATGGGGTACAACAAGTATCGCTGTACACGTGAACGCATGTTAATATATGGGGCCACTAAGTTGTGACAAACGAATATAAGCATCGTTATACCGAACGATAGCTGGAAACTTATCTGGAATAGTGCACCGGGGTTCATGATGAGCACGATGATAGCTGCCAACGCCAGTATGTTACCATAATGTACCTTACGCTCCAGGATGATAGTCAACAGAGCCAATGATAACATGATACTACTTCTTATAACAGGTATACGTAGGCCAACAATTGTCACATACACTATTAGGGTGAACACCGTAACAAGGTAACGTATAAGCAATGGTATCCTCATCGCAGCTAATACGAGCATTATGAAGGTTGCAATTATACCAGTATGTAAGCCACTGATTGCAAGTATATGCATTATGCCAGTTTTACGGAACGGCTCTATGGCTTCTTGACGTAAGTAACGTCGTTCACCAAGCAAAATGCCCTTCAAAAACGCATTGATATCGCCTTTGGTGTAGGCATCTATTTCGTGCAATAGCTTCTCCCTTAGCTTACCTACGAACCGAAGAAATGAAACCTTATTATACTTTTTGATTGTAACATTCGATACCATCCTACCGGCACCACTGAACCCTTCATTCTTCAGAAACGCGTAGTAATCGAACTCGTCCGGGTTTTGTGGCTCTACATGGGTGAGATAGATGTCACCTCTAAGTGTGTCACCATACTCGGGATGTAGATTTCTGGGTAAACTTGCACGTATTTTTGCCCCTCTACAGGGGGTTATCAGTTTGAGTGTTACAATGTATCCAGTTGCTGTATGTTCGGGGATACTTTTGATAGTTGCTAAGATATGTAACCGTTTACCTTGTAAGAAATTACGTGTATGTAAGTCTATACGGAGTTCATGCCACACAGCAGCTAAAAGTAGGATAGCTATCAACAGCCCATGTTCACGAAACTTGAACACTGAAATTACTAACAAGAGGCCTATCCCACATAGTAGTGGGATGATAGGGGGATCAAGGAAATGTGCAAGTATTATGCCACCACTAAACGTAAGGAAAATAATGAGCACCGAAATAGTGCTCATTGAACTGCCTTAACGTCGTTTCAATAGGTGGAGCATGATTGCTACACCGACAATACCCGTAAGGAGGATGGGTATGCAGAGCGTTTCATAGTATAACAATGTGAGCACACCAATCCCTAACAATATGAGGTTTATCCCCCACAATGTGAGCACCGTCTTGGGTTGACTTTTGTTGAAAACGTTGAAATATAAACGATGGTGTAAGTGATCCAGATCGCGCTTGTAATAGTGTTTACCTCTCCTTATTATACTCCATAGTACATCAGTTATTGGGAACGCTGTAATGATTATGGCATACCCCAGATAAAAATAACCCCCAGATGTTAACCCCCTTATCTGCAGAACAGCGAGTGTCACCCCAAGAAACATGCTACCAACCTCACCAAGGAAGACCTTCGCTGGATGGAAGTTAAACATAAGGAAGGCCACCAGGGCCACTATTATGAAGGGTGCCAACATGTATGGGAATGTGTTTTGAAGCAAGTAACTTCCTATTAATACACCTGTAAGGATGATAACCCCGGTACCGCCAGCCAGCCCATCAAGCCCATCTATCATATTGATGGCATTGATCATACCCATCACGTAAAATATAGTAAAGAGATAGTCGAATGGGTGAGCAACCGCTATTTGGAGAGGGCCAAGCTTCACCCCCTGTATGACGATACCACTACCTATCGTAAGTATCGCTATAGCTGCTTGGGTTACTAACTTAACACGATGGCTAACTATGAAGGTATCATCGATGATACCAACAGCCATCAGTATAAGTACGGTTAGGTAAAATGGGATATGGTTCCAAGCCTCAAACCTACCATACCTTAGCCAGATACCCGCCATAACCGCTATCACGACAGCAATACCACCAACTGATGGTACAGGATATGTATGGATGCCCGCCTTGTTATTATTGTGTGGATTATCTAATAAAAAACCCGTTCGTAAAGAAATTTTACGTAACAGGAGAATTAACCCCACACTCAAAACAAAGACTATACTCCATGCCAAAGGAAGTGACATCAACGTTTTCTTACCCTATGTACCTCCTTCTTGCGAAATGTAACATGTTCATCATCTATTACAATCTCATCTATAGCTTCACGTTTTGCACGTAAGCGCCACCGTACTACGTCCAATAAATTGCGTACCTCTGGTGGTAAAGAGCCAAACCTATCCTTCAGCTCATCCTCAAATGTATCCACTTCACTTTCTAATTTAATTTCGTTCAACCTCCTGTAAAGTCCACTTTTCAATTCCGGTGGCACATAATCATCTGGAAAGTATGCATCCACCTTAAGTATAATCTTGGGTTCATGTTCAACCACACGTTCGCCACGTAATTCGCGGATCACTTCCTCCAGCAATTTCAGGTAGAGATCGTAACCGATCATATTCATATAACCATGTTGTTCCTTACCGAGTATGTTGCCTGCACCCCTTATCTCCAGGTCTTTAAGTGCTAATTTAAAACCTGCACCCAGTTCGGTATGCTTCAAGATGGCGGCCAGCCGACGTCTTGCACGTGACGACATACTTCTTGGTACAACCAGGTAACAATAAGCTTGGACATCACCCCTACCCACTCGGCCACGTAGCTGATGCAAATCAGCGATACCGAACATATGAGCGTTATGAATAATGATGGTATTGACCGTCGGTATGTCAATACCGGAACCTATGATGTTGGTTGATAACAATACTGGAAACCTTTTATGGTAGAAATCCAACATTATCTTTTCGAGTTCCTTGGGTTTCAACCTACCGTGTGCCACTCTTATCTCCACATTAGGTAGCCAGCGTTTTAAAATATCGTGCAACACGTATATAGTTTCGATCCTATTGTGTACAAAATAGACCTGACCATCACGTGATAGTTCAAACTCTATCGCCCTGCGGATGAGGTTCGTATCCCATGGTATAACCTGCGTAATTATAGGTAACCTACCCGGTGGTGGTGTCTCAAGCACCGACAATGCCCGTATATTGTGTAATGCCATATACAGTGTACGCGGGATGGGGGTAGCCGATAATGATAACACGTCCACCTCTTTACGTAGATGTTTGAATCTCTCCTTTTGGCGTACACCGAACCTATGTTCTTCGTCGATTATTACTAATCCAAGGTCTTTGAATCTAACATCGTCACGCAACAACCTATGTGTGCCTATCACTATATCTATCGTACCGTCACGCAAGCCGGCCAGTATTTCACGTTCACGGCTTTTGGTAAACCTGGACAGCATCTCAACTCTTACCGGGAACTTGGCCAACCTCTCTTTAAACGTGTTGTAATGCTGTTCGGCCAAAATTGTTGTCGGTACAAGGATTGCCACCTGCTTGTAATCCATGACAGCTTTAAATGCAGCCCTTACAGCTAATTCGGTTTTGCCGAACCCTACCTCACCACATACGAGACGATCCATCGGGCGTGGCATCTCCATGTCACGTTTGATCTCCTCCATGACTTTGAGCTGATCTGGTGTCTCTTCGTATGGGAATGAAGCTTCGAGTTCCATCTGCCACTCTGTATCGGGTGAAAATGCATGTCCTTTCAGCATCTCCCTCTCCGCATATAATTGTAGCAGCTCCTGCATAAACTTATATATACCGGATTTGGCACGTTTCTTACGTAACTCCCACAGAGGTGAACCCAGTTTAGATAGGGTTGGTTTGACCACACCAGGTGCAGAATATTTTTGTATCATATGCATCTTCTCCACCGGCACATATAGGCGATCGCCATCACGAAACCTCAGCAAGAAGGCATCGTACCGCTTACCTTCTACCTCGATGTTGGTTATGCCATCGAACTGTGCTATCCCATAATCTATGTGTACAACGTAATCACCTTTGTGTAGGCACTTCATGTCGTCGATAGGTATACCCACGTTCTGATATGGGTGTGAAGGTGGGCGTACGCGCTTCTTACCGAAGATATCATAGTACGTGAAGACGGCAAGTTTAAGTTCATGCACTATGAAACCCTCCTCGATGGGGAGTGACACCATCTCGATATCTGGGAATAGCTTGTGGAGTTTGTCGATTTCATCCCCTACACCTGAGATGAAAATACGATACGGTTTGAGCTGAGCCAACCTATCACGGAACATGGATAGATCGCCAACAAATGCAGTTGTGGCACCAAAGTCGTAACCCTCACCTATTAGCAACCGATATGTGATAGGCAATCTTACATTATCGAGGATCACTGGTATGTCTATGTTTTTGATGAACTCATCAATCGTCAACGTACGTTCCCCTATGTCAGGCAATAACTGCGTGGATTGGATATGGTTAATCGAGCGTTGTGTTTCGGGGTGAAAGTAACGCAACGAACATATGGTATCATCGGCGAACTCCACCCTTATGGGATAGGGTGCCTCGGGTGGAAAGAAATCGACTATACTACCGCGGATGGCAAATTCAAGTGGCTCCTCCACTAAAGTTACACGTTCATAATTGCGGATGATGAGAAATTCGATCAACTTCTCCATACGGAAGGGTGAACCCACCTTTAATGTGAGCATTTTATCCTTAAGC
>JAGGUB010000066.1 GCA_021158725.1 Caldifarciminota bacterium
TGGGTTAGCATTCAGCTGCCCACATATCATCATATTATGTAAGCTATCAGCCGTCTCCCAGATTGCTACACCTATCTCACCCGTAGTTCCTGTGTTATACTTACGATATACCGCCATCAGGTAACCACCTGCATAATCAACCGGCTCGTTAGCTGATAGATACCACCCATATCCATGGTTGGACGAGTCAAACAGTATCGGTTCATGTATTATAACACCTTTCACATACCGTGCCGTGTACGTTGGCGGCTCACCCGGTGTACCTATTGGCGTCTCTGCAACCGGTTCACACATCACCAACCGCTTACCTAATATGGGCTTCACCCGCTCTATATTTGCCACACGTAGCTCGTCACCCGTTACCACACGTCCCTCTGCGGTTACTGCGATAAAAATGACCACAACCAACCACCCAAATGAACGCTTCATCCTTCCTCCTTTCAGCTAATTAATTTACACATCCTATCATCACGTCAACATAACACCTTTTGCATACTTTACTTTATAATCAATATTTTATTTTAATCAATATGGATTCACGCAGAATGTTTACCCAGTACCTACGTCGATACTGGAGATTGATCACCTTAGGGCTTATCTCGTTAATCCTTGTCGACACCATACAGCTGTTCATACCACGTGTCATCAAATACGCTATAGATAGCCTCACCACAGGTGAAGCCACCTTCTCATTACTACTTAAGTATGCATCCACCGTATTCCTGCTCGCAATAGGTATACTGGTATTTAGGTTCGGTTGGCGTTACTTCATATTTGGTACCGCCAGACGTGTAGAGCGTGACCTACGACGTGACCTGTTCGCGCACCTCGAATCCCTACATCTCCATTTCTACAAAGACCATAAGGTAGGTACCCTCATGGCACACCTTACCAACGACCTTGATGCCGTCGTCATGGCCATCGGTATGGGCCTCGTAACCGCTGTCGATGCCGTACTCTGGAGTAGCTTCACGATAATATTCATGTTGCTTATCAATGTACAGCTCACCTTATATGTGATAATACCATTACCACTACTTGCATACTTAACGTTCTACTTTTCACGCCAAATCTTTACGCGGTTCGAACGTGTACAATCGAGTTTCGCCAACCTCACCTCCACCGTACAGGAGCAGCTCACCGGCATCCATCTCATAAAAGCCTACAACGAAACCGCCACCGCATTGGATAAACTCAAACGTTCCAGCCTCTCCTACGTATCACGTAACTTGAGCTTCATCAAAGTCTACGCACTGTTCTTCCCGCTTGTGTTCTTCATTGCAAACATATCGCTCGCACTATTGCTGTGGTTAGGTGGTAAATCCACGATACTTGGTACAATCACTATCGGCGACTTTGTCGCATTCCAAACCTATCTCGGTATGCTCATGTGGCCCATCATGGGTTTAGGCTACACATTCACTGTACTGCAACGCGGTCGTGCCTCCTGGCAACGCCTATACAAGTTGTTTGCTACCAAACCAGCAATCAAATCACCTCCTCACCCAGTAAAGCCCAAACATCCCATCGGCAATTTAGCCTTCCATCACGTATACTTCGCATATCCGGATCAACCCACCCATTACGTGCTTAAAGACATCAACCTCGAGATACCGAAGGGTACCTTCCTCGGCATAGCGGGTGAGATAGGTAGCGGTAAATCCACACTCGCACTATTACTTGCACGCATGTACGATCCAACTGATGGCCGTATAACGTTTGACGGTATCGACTTACGTGAGTTAGATCTACAATTTCTACGTCGTTTCATCGTACATGTACCACAGCAAACCTTCCTGTTCTCCACCACCATCCGAGATAACATAGCATTCGGTAACCCCACCGCCTCCGATGAAGCCATCACCCACGTCTGTAAGCTTGCACAGATATACGATGAGATAATGGAGTTCGAGGATGGCCTCAATACCGTAGTGGGTGAGAAAGGCGTTACCCTGTCTGGTGGCCAACGTCAACGTATCACATTAGCACGTGCGTTACTTATGGAACCCGAAATACTCGTGTTGGACGACCCATTCTCATCCGTAGATTCTGAGCACGAAGTTAAAATCATCAAATCCCTATGTGATCACCTACGTGGTAAAACCCTCATCCTTATATCACATAGATTGAACAGCATGCGTTTCATGGACAAGATCATCGTGCTTAAAGATGGCACAATTGTTGAAACCGGTAGCTTCAACGAACTACTCCTACGTGAGGGCGTATTCTTTGACCTCTACCGTAAACAGCAATTAAAGGAGCGCATATGGAAAAACCTGTAAAGACATACGATTGGCGTATCGTATTGTGGATAGGTAAATTCGTACGTCCATACCTATGGGTTATCGCCATACTGATACCTATCGTTATGATCTCCGTGGCGATACAGGCTGGGTTACCACTCATCACCCGTACTGCTATCGATCGCTACATAATGCCTACATACCATAAGATATTGCCACCACCTAACGTGAAGATAGAGGGGCTCATCCCATACAAAGATTCTGTGTACTTGATACCCACCGCACGTATAAAGGAGTTACCGCCTGCACTTTATCGTCAACTTGTTGCATCCGGCCGCCTCTCTCTGGTAAAATACTATTACAAGCCATCACAAAACCTATTAGTGAGGGTTGACGAGCTACATAAGATTCCACCACGTGAACTATTCTCACTACGTCGTGAGGATATACTGGGGCTACGTAAGTTAGCCACCTTATTTGTGATATTGATCATATCGCTATTTGTAACACAATGGCTCAGCGATTACATCGTGGGTTGGTTAGGTCAAAAGGTAACCCATTCCATACGTATGAAGTTAGGTACACACCTGATGACGTTGGGGTTACCTTACTTTCATCGTAACCCCTCCGGTCGTATCCTTACGCGGTTGACGAACGATTCACGTAAACTACAGGAGATATTTGAAAGCACCCTCATCGTGTTGGTCTCAGAACCTTTTCTGTTCATCGCAATAGCTGTCGTCATGTGGCGGCTCGATCATCGGTTAGCACTCATCGGCTATGGGTTACTACCATTGGTAATCTTGTTATCAAACCTATTCCGTACGCGGTTCCGTCGCATCTATCGCGAAGTACGTAGGCTATTGGGTAAACTTAACACGATGCTAAACGAATCCTTCATGGGTATCAGTGTCATACAACTGTTCAACCAACAATCCCGCATACTCGATAAGTTCGATTCCATAAATATCAACTACTTCAAGGCCAACCTCAAACGCATTGTAGTCTTCGGCTTATTCTATCCGCTGATGGTCGTCATCCAATACCTTGCTGTAGCGTTGCTCATACTCTATGGCGGTAAGTCCGTACTCGCCAACACATTGACAATAGGTGTGTTGACTGCATTCCTTAGCTACTTACGTATGTTTTTCCGTCCAGTACAAAACATAAGTGCACAATTTAACGTAATCCAGGAGGGGCTAACTGCCGCCGAACGTATGCGTGAGATATTTGAATCCAAAGAACGTGAGATAGATCCCGTCACCGCCAAACGTATCAAGGTTAAGGGTAACATCGAATTCCGTAATGTACATTTCGCCTACAACAGTACACCCGTACTTAAGGGGGTAACCTTCTCAATAAAAGCAGGTGAAAAGGTTGCCCTTGTAGGGCCAACCGGTGCAGGTAAAACCACTATCATCAACCTGTTGTTGAAATTCTACCTACCCAAACAAGGTAGCATACTTATTGATGGTATCGACCTACGCGATATCGAACGTACACATTTGCGTTCACAAATAGGTATCGTCTTACAAGAGCCGTTTCTATTCACCGGTACACTACGTGAGAACATAGAGTTTGGTCGCAAACTATCCGACGATGAACTCGACCGTGTGGTTGAATATGCACAACTGAAACCACTTGTGTCACGTTTACCGGATGGACTCAACACCATAATAAGAAGTGACACCCTCTCCGCGGGTGAACGTCAGCTCGTCTCCATCGCACGTACGCTTGCACGTAACCCCACCATCGTGATACTGGATGAGGCCACCTCGAACATCGACCCCGAAACCGAATCCCTGCTACAGATAGGTATTAAAAACCTGTTAGCGAACCGTACCGGTATAATTATCGCACATCGGCTATCGACCATCAAGCTGGTGGACCGTATCTTCGTCCTATGGGACGGCAAGTTAGTCGAATCCGGTACCCATGATGAGCTACTCAAACGCAACGGCCCATACGCAACACTGTACCGGTTACAGTACGAATGAGCTTGCCTCTACATTAAATCCACTTATATTTATAAGCTGCGAGGGTGGCGGAACTGGTAGACGCGCTGGATTTAGGATCCAGTCCCTCACGGGGTAGGGGTTCGAGTCCCCTCCCTCGCATTAGATAATGGAATACAAGATCGAGCGTTTAGGTGATTGTGAACTCCTACTCCACATCTATATCCCCAAGGAGGTTGTCGACCAAAAAGTTGACTCCAAACTCAGATCCTACCAACGTACCGCGAAACTACCTGGCTTCCGCAAGGGTAAAGCCCCCATGGATATCATCTACCGCAAATACTATGATACTGCCTTACAGGAGGTGATCACTGAGCTAATCGAATCCACCAGCCGCGATATCATCGCTAAGGAGAACCTGAGGCTGCTCACACGTGGCGAACTACTCGAAAGCAAGTGGCATGACACCACACTCGTATCAACAATAAAGCTGGAGGTCTTCCCACAGATAGAGTTTGGCGATTATGGTGAGCTTGAGGTAAGGATACCCGATTTTAAGCTCAAAGACGATGAGCTCACCGCCATACTTGAACGGCTCTGTCAGCTACATCCACGCTACACCCCACACACTCATATAACCGAACATACCGTACAGACTGTGAGCTTCACCATCAACCTCAGGTGGCGTGGCCTCTGGCGTACGTTTAGGGTGGACGATTTCATGTTCTTCATAGATGAGAAGTTTTTCCCCAACCCCATAAATACCGAGCTACTAAACAAAAAGGTAGGCACCACGTTGGAGTTGAAACACGAGTATCCACTCGACTACGAAGATCCCGACCTCAAAGGTGAGCAGGTAGAATATAAGTTCCGTATCGAGAATGTCGAATTACCTTCACCTATCACCGTACGTGAACTCGCCTCTACACTTGGGTTCAAAAGCGAACAATCCCTACGCAAGACACTTAGATCCATACTTCAACAGTATCGTGAAACCAAACGCCATACGGTGTTGAAATACAAATTACTCGAAACCCTACGTCAAACGTATGCATTTGAACCACCCCCACGTATTGTTGAAGCTTATGAAAAGGCTTTACTCGAACACTATAGGGAGCAACACGATGTACTCGATCACAACCTACGTACAACGATCAAGAAGCTCGCCCATATGCAAGCACAGGAAGATATACTCATACAGTTGATTGCTGCTAAAGAAGGGCTCCACGGTAAGGAGCTCACCCAGAAAGTTATTGACTTTTTACTCGATAAAGTAAAAATAATAGAAGAAACAGAACACAAAGGAGGAAATAAAGATGCGTCACGATGATTATAATCAATTAGTACCCATCGTTATAGAATCGACACGTCACGGCGAACGTGCATACGATATCTTCTCACGCTTGTTGAAGGATCGCATCGTAATCATAGGTGCACCCATCACAGATGCATTTGCTGCAAGTATAATTGCGCAGCTGCTGTTCCTCGAGTCAGAAGACCCCAAAAAGGATATCTATCTCTACATCGATAGCCCAGGTGGCTCGATACCTGCCGGGCTCGCTATATATGATACCATCCAGTACATACGACCAGATGTAAGCACAATCTGTATGGGGTTGGCTGCATCCATGGCAGCATTACTGTTAGCTGCGGGTACACCCGGTAAACGCTATGCGTTACCTCACGCCCGTATATTGATACACCAACCCATGAGCGGTGTATCGGGTCAGGTAACCGACATCGTCATACATGCGAAAGAGATCATGCGTTTACGTGAGGAGCTCAACCGCATACTCGCCAAACACACAGGCCAACCGATCGAAAAGATTGCCCAAGATACCGAACGTGACTACTGGATGACCGCCGAAGAGGCACGTGCCTACGGTATCGTTGACAAGGTAATCGAACGTCGCGAGAAGTAACCTATTCACCTGTGAAATCCCAAACCTTCTCCCCCACTATGGTGTAAAGTACCTTACCCTTTAGACGTTTACCGAGGAATGGCGAGTTACGTGATAACGAACGCGGTGAATCGAACACCCACTCAGCTTCCGGGTCGAACACCACCAGTTCAGCAGATTCACCTTCTTTTAGCCACCCCTTATCTAACCCCAATATCTTTGCGGGGTTCACCGTCAACTTAGCTATAAACGTTATCCAATCCAGCTCACCCGTATTCACAAGCTTATCCACCAACACCGGTAACGCAGTCTCCAACCCTATTATCCCAAAGGGTGCATCAATAAACTGTAGCTCCTTTTCGAACGATGCATGTGGTGCATGATCTGTTGCAATAACATCAATCGTACCATCCTTCAATGCTTCAATAAGTGCAACCCTATCACGTTCCGTACGTAGGGGTGGGTTAACTTTATAATTCGTATCGTAAGGGTTGGCCAACACATCCTCCTCAGTAAATATCAAATGATGTGGTGTCACCTCCGCAGTCACCTTTACACCCTCAGCCTTAGCTTCACGTATAAGGGAGACCGCACCTTCTGTTGATACATGTGCAAAATGTACCCTACCACCTGTGTATTTCGCCAGATATATATCACGTGCTACCATTATATCCTCAGCAATACTCGGTATACCGGGTAGACCCAACTTCAGTGCCACAACACCCTCGTTCACCACACCACGACCGCTCAACCTCTTATCCTCCGCATGTGATATCACCGGTATATCGAATATCTTCGCATATTCGAGTGCACGTCTCATGATACCTGAATCCAGCACAGGGTCACCATCGTCACTAATAGCTACAGCACCCGCCTCCACCATATCACCAATCTCTGCCAACTCCTTACCCATACGGGATTTGGTAATCGCACCCACGGGTAACACCGTAGCCTCTTTCTTAGCCTCCAGTATAAATCGTACCAACCCACCGTTATCCACTGGCGGTGTGGTGTTAGCCATACACACAAGTGTGGTGAACCCACCCGCCACACCCGCAATGCTACCGGTGTAGATGGTCTCTTCGTCTTCACGTCCAGGTTCACGCAGATGTGTATGCATATCGATAAGCCCCGGTATGACAATTTTGCCCCTCGCATCTATCAGCAGATCAGGTTGAACCGCCTCACCTGCACCTACTATTTTACCGTCCACAATTAGTATGTCTGCTATCTCATCCCTGTTGTTACCGGGATCCACTATCCTGCCACCTACTATCCGTATTTTCATCACTTGACACAATGCTATGGTTCACATCTTTTATGGACGGGGCTATCGTCTAGTCAGGCCAAGGACGCCTGGTTCTCAGCCAGGAGACTGGGGTTCAAATCCCCATAGCCCCATTTTATTTTATCCGCACCCTTAACCCACCACCAAACCTGAAGTGGCTTTCTGAGCTACCATCCCAACTTGTTACACTAACCCCTATCTCACCAAACAACTGCATACGAGGTGCGAATCCAAAATCTACACCTGCACCAACTGTTGCCACCGACTGTTTGGACGATATCCCATCCGATACACTACGTAATCCGAGCCCCCCATATCCATAGAACCCAACAGGGCCACCAAACCATGCCCTACCAAGTAACTCGATCGCTGGCTCTACGTTGTTGAAATATAAAGTTGTCGTCTCCTTACCAAACCTCACACCACCCAGGTTCGCCCTTAAATAGACACCACGTGGTAGCAATTTCACGAGCAGATTACCTCCCACATCTATATCAGTACCATCACCTGTGATCCCATAAATTCGTGGCTCTATGAAGAGCGGGCACCCTCTGTCTATCGCATCAACTTCATGCACAATAAATATAGACACTATAGCTACACAAATAGCACCTACTCTCATCGTACCTCCATTTTATGATTTAAAATATAGCAAACCACACAAATAGCAACACTTGTCAAATTCATCACCTAACGTATTTAATTAAATAGTATGGAAAGAATAGCACTTATATTAGCTGGCGGTAGGGGTGAAAGGTTCTGGCCACTATCCACACGTAAGCGTCCCAAACAGTTATTACCACTATTCAGTTCACGTACGTTGATAGAAGAGACGTTCAACCGCCTCCAATCGTTTTTACCCACAAACAACATCTATGTGGTCACACCTATCGACCTACTACCTGCTATAAAGAAGACCTTATCCTCGCTACCGGATACCAACTTTATCGGTGAACCCGAAGGCAAAAACACCGCCCCCGCAATAGCGTTTGCAACCCTATTACTACGTGAGAGATACCCCCACGCCACCATGGGTGTGTTTCCCGCGGATCATTACATACGTGACGAATCTGCCTTCTTAAATGCCTTAGAAGTCGCCTTTAACATGGCAACCGACGATAGGTTGATAACGTTTGGCATACCACCTACATATCCTGCAACCGGCTTCGGTTACATAGAGTTAGGCCATAAGATTGCCCCTGATGTATACGAGGTGGCACGTTTCAAGGAGAAACCCAACCAAAAGGAAGCACAGGAGTATCTGAAATCTGGCAAATACCTCTGGAACAGCGGTATGTTCGTATGGAAAATAGATACCATTATCGATGCATTCCACAAACATGCACCTGAATTCTGGCCCGCCATGTGCGAATTCGTACACCACAAAGATGCACAAACCCTATACTCAAGCCTACCCAGCATATCGATAGACTACGCTATAATGGAGAAAGCTCGCAACGTAGCCGTCGTCAAAGCACACTTCACCTGGAACGACATAGGTGCATGGCGTAGCTTGGAGAATATCAAACCCAAAACCGACACCAACGTTGTGGTCGGCGATTGGGTAGGTATCGACTCCTCTGATAATATCATCTATGCAGAAGATGGCATAATTGCCACAATAGGGGTGGATAACCTGATCATTGTCAAGAGTGGCAACCGTGTCCTCGTAGCCCATAAGGATAAGGATCAAGAGATCAAAGAGCTTGTCGCCTTGCTGGCAAAAAAGAAGCGATATAACCAATACCTCTGATGCCGGCCAACTTGCCACCACAATACTTTGCTGCTGAAAAGCGTTACCGTGAGGCAAAGACACCCGAGGATAAGATCAAGGCGCTTGAGGAGATGCTCGCTATAATGCCAAAACACAAAGGTACAGACAAACTACAAGCTGCCCTCAGGGCAAAAATTGCCAAATTCCGTCGTATCATCGAAGAGCAAAAACGCACCGGTAAAGGTAGATACGCTTTTTATATTGAAAAGGAGGGCGCTGGCCAGGTGATACTTGTTGGTGCACCCAATTCCGGCAAATCGCTCATCATGAGACGGCTCACCAACACCGACACTAAAGTAGCCCCATATCCCTTTACTACTACAGGACCGGTGGTTGGCATGATGGAGTTTGAGGATATCAAGATACAGTTGGTAGATCTACCACCGCTCACCGAATCACCGATGCCGGGACTGTTCGGCATCATACATGATAGCGATGCATTGTTGTGGATACATGATGTGACAGATCCCAACCCCATACGTATAGAAACGGAGAAACAACAGCTACTGGCACGCAAACCCCAAGATAAGATATTGGTAGTTATCAACAAGGTTGATTTGGTGAACCCACCCTCACTCGATAGGTGGCGCTCCCTCTTGCACGACTTTAAGCTACACTTCATATCCGCACAAACCCTACAAGGGTTGGAGGAGCTACGTCGTATGATATTCGATATCTTAGCTGTTATAAGAGTCTACACCAAAGCACCTGGCAAACCCATAGAGTACAGTGACCCGTTAATTTTACCAAAAGGTAGCACATTATTGGATGCCGCCGAAGAGATACATAAGGATTTTGCCCATAAGCTCAAATATGCACGCCTATGGCGTGGCACCTCCATAAAGGGGCTTAGGGTTGAAAAGAATTATATACTTGAGGATCGTGACGTGGTAGAATTTCACATTAAATAGCACGCATTTACCCGCATAAAAGGTTGACAATTTGTGGATAACTTTTATTTAAATAATTCGTACAACTGGAGGGTATTTGACACGGTGAGGCGTCGAATGTCAACGGTTTTATTTTCAGCCAAAAAGGAGGTGACAAAGATGAAGCGAGCCTTGGGTACCCATATATTGTTGGAGTTTTGGGGTTGTGATCCGCTCGTACTCACCAATAGTGCACGGATAAAGGAAGCACTCGACACAGCCGCACGTGCGAGTAACGCAAAAGTGGTCACCGATTTCTATCACCAGTTCCACCCCTACGGCGTATCGGGCGTGATCATCATAGAGGAGTCACACTTCAGTATCCACACATGGCCCGAGTATGGTTATGCTGCTATCGACCTATTCTACTGTGCTGAAGAGGATATCGACATCGACACCGCTATTGAGGTGCTACGTAGCCACCTGAAACCCACCCGTATCAACGTTATCGAGCTGAAGCGCGGCCTGCTGGTTGATACGTCGGTCACAACAGAGGAGGTTCATGGAAGACGACTCTAACAGTCTCTGGTACGAGGAACGCTTTACGGAAAGTTTACGTTACATGTGTAGGGTAGATACATACATTTTTTCACATAAGAGTAGATGGCAAAAAATTGAAATCTTACATACAAAAGTTTGGGGCAAAGTACTTTTCCTTGATGGCAAAATACAATCCGCACAAATTGATGAATTCATATTCCATGAAGCTCTCGTCCATACACCAATGTTTGTACACCCAGCACCACACAAGGTGCTGGTAATAGGTGGTGGCGAAGGTGCCGACCTACGTGAAATCCTGCGCCATAACACTGTTGACAAAGTCGTGATGGTAGACATAGACGGTGAACTCGTAGATGCATGCAAGAAGTATCTACCTGAATGGTCATGTGGTGCATTCGACGACCCGCGTGTCGAGCTCCACATAGACGACGGTAGGGATTGGCTCACCCGTTGCGAGGACAAATTTGACATCGTGATTATCGATCTCACAGAGCCGCTCGAGGGTGGGCCATCACTTAAGCTTTTCACACGCGAATTTTATGAGTTGGTCAAATCCTCCCTAACCCCCGAAGGTGTAATAAGTGTACAATCAGGGTCAGCTGCACCCTCACACTGTCGATTTTTCTCCTCCGTATATAAAACATTACGTGCAGTCTTCCCCATAGTGAGCCCTTACTGGGCGTACATATACACGTTTCAGATGCCGTGGGGGTTCAACCTCGCAACCCTAACCCTTGACCCGCTTGTGGATACCACCACCTTAGAGAGACGTCAAACCGAACGCCAAGTTACTGGTTTACGATATTACTCACCGCACCTCCACAGAGCTATGTTCACATTACCTGTCTACCTTCAAAAAGCGCTCACCGAAGATGGTTATGTTATTGAAGATAACACACCATATGTATGGGAGGCATAATGGGCCGTAAACGTGTCATCATCATGGGAGCTGCAGGTAGAGATTTCCACAACTTCAATGTACTCTTTCGTGACAATCCCACCTACGAAGTGGTCGCATTTACGGCTACTCAGATACCAAACATCGAAAATAGAATCTATCCACCTGAATTAGCTGGTAAGCTCTATCCCAACGGTATCCCCATCTATCCAGAAGACGAACTCCCTACACTTATAAAGAAACACCACATAGATATCGTCGTCTTCTCCTACAGCGACGTATCGCACCAATACGTAATGGAACGTGCCTCTAAGGTGTTAGCTGCAGGTGCCAACTTCATGCTTTTAGGCCCACAGGATACCATGTTGAAGTCACGCTTACCTGTAATCTCCATAACTGCCACCCGTACAGGCTCAGGTAAGAGCCAAACCACCCGTAAGGTTGCCAAGCTACTGAAATCGCATGGCAAAAACGTTGTCATCGTACGCCACCCCATGCCCTACGGTGACCTACGTAAGCAGATTACGCAGAGGTTTGCATCTCTCGACGATCTCGATCGCCACAACTGCACCATAGAGGAACGTGAGGAATACGAACCCCATATCAACAACGGTATCGTAGTTTATGCAGGTGTCGATTATGAACAGATCCTACGTGAAGCCGAATCCGAAGCCGACATCATAATATGGGATGGCGGTAACAATGACTTACCGTTTTTCAAACCCGACCTATCAATCGTAGTAACTGATCCACATCGCCCCGGTAACGAAACCTCTTACTATCCCGGGCTTGTCAACCTACTCCTTGCGGATGTGGTTATAGTCAACAAAATCGATTCCGCCAAATGGTCAGACATCCAAACCGTACTCGTAAACATCAAGAAGTACAACCCCCATGCCACCATCATAGAGGCAGCCTCCCCGATATTTGTCGAGCACCCCGATCGCATAAATGGTAAAGCTGTGTTAGTAGTAGAAGATGGCCCCACACTCACTCATGGTGAGATGCCCTATGGAGCAGGCATCATAGCTGCACAGAAGTATGGTGCCAGAGAGATCATCGACCCACGTCCATATGCAAAAGGTAGCATCAAACAAACATTCGCCAAATATCCACATATTGGATCATTACTACCAGCCATGGGTTACAGTGAGACACAGATAAAAGAGCTTGCTACCACGATAAACAGCATCCCTTACGAAACATTAATAATAGCTACCCCAATAGACTTGCGGCGGTTGATCTCTATCGATAAACCCAGCTGTCGTGTAAAGTACGAACTCGAAGAGATAGGCTCCCCCAAGCTTGACGACGTATTACGTCCATTTTATGCTCAACCTTGATAGAGCTGTAGAAATACAGCGCCGTCTACGTACGAAGGTAATCCTACAGCCACCCCATGTACCTATAAACCTGATCGGTGCATGTGACGTAAGCTTCAAATCCCAGTTTGGGGTAGCTGTTTGTGCCACATTCAATCTACACGATCTTACGCTGGTTGAAACCGCACATCACACCATGCCAACATATATACCCTATGTGCCGGGGTTGCTCAGCTTTCGTGAGCTACCCTTCATCATACGTACATTACTGAAGTTACAAAGGATGCCCGACCTCCTATTAGTAGATGGTCACGGTATCGCACACCCCAGAAGGTTTGGACTCGCCTCCCATGTAGGTGTTGTGCTGAATATACCCAGCATAGGGTGTGCCAAGTCCTGTCTCATAGGTGAGTACAATCCACCCAACCCCACTCGTGGCGCTTATAGCTGGCTATACGATGACGGTGAAAAGATCGGTCTCGTCATCCGTACCGCTACTAATGTCAACCCCATATTTGTATCACCCGGCCATAAAGTTGACTTCACCACCGCATATAAGTTTATCTTACGTACAACCAAACACCGTATACCGGAACCTCTCCGCTATGTGGATATAGCCAGCAGAAACTTAGCTACAAAATCAATTTGATCTATGCCCTATTTTGGGTTCCTCACCCTTGACCAATCGCTTGATGTTCGGTATATGCCTACATATCACAAACACTGCACCAAATATTGCCAACACCAGCACCGACGTAAGTTCACGTTGCGTCAGAAACAGAACTATCGGCATACTTACAGCAGCTATCATCGATGCCACCGATACTATACGTACGGCAGCTAATACGGCCACCCATACACCAAACGCAATACCTGCAGCTATTGGGGCTAACGGTATAAACACACCTAACCCAGTTGCCACCCCCCTACCACCACGCAACTTCAGATATATAGGGAAAGCGTGCCCCACGATCGCACCTGCACCCGTACAACATGCTATTATAGGTTCGTGCGTCCATCGTAACATCAACCACACCGGTAACCCACCCTTTGCCACATCTAACAGAAAAGCCATCACCCCCCACCTGAAGCCTGCCACCCGCATGACGTTTGTCGCCCCTATGTTACCGCTACCATATTTACGTACATCAACCCCTTTGATAGCATACACGAGTATAAACCCAAACGGTATGCCACCTATAAAATAACCCAACAAGAACGGCGCTACCACAAATTTTAAGGCTTCCATTTACCTCCCTTTCCATAAATCATGAGCTCCAACTTCTTATAACCACGTTTGGCAGGTTTGGCAACCTCAAATCTATACTCATCCTCTACATCGGTATCTATGTATGAATTGCCATCCCTTATAACCACTCGGTAGGGGAAACCATGTGACCGCCACCTAAGGGTGACAACCGAATCTCTTGTGTTCACATTGACATACAGTGGATACACTACTGGGACGGTTTCAACATTCACTATCGCATATTTATCAGACGCAAACCCCACATCCAGTATCGGTACAAACATATATACGTAATCGATAGATGTATCGGGTTCGGGCGGCTTAGGGTACGACTCACCATCCACCACTATGTATAATGCACTATCTACCATATCACCAACCCTGGCATAGAACTGTAGTGCGGGGCTGACCTCAACCCTATCCTTCCCAGTAGCGTGTTTAGGGTATATCCTCAACAATGGAAACCCATACGCATAATATCCCACTGCGTATGCCTTCACCCAATACGCGATATATGGTTGCATGATAATCCTAATATGGTAAGCTCCATTGTAAAATTCCCATAGAATAGGTTCGATCCATCCCATATCTTTAGCTTCCTGCAATGTAGCATAACGTAGTGGTTGCCCCCATACACGCCAGATAACTTTTACGGTTTGCCAATCCACCGGCCACTCGTACGGGTTACCGATAAGGTTCCACCCATCCACCAGATTAACCGTATATGGTACATCTTTTACGGTATGCCCCTTTATAACGATATCTACGGTATCCTTGATGAGATACCCACACCCTGGCTCTACCCTATTGGTTGGCTTGAACCCATCTGCTTCCCATCTGTATAACCTTAAGTTGCACGTATCGAGTTGCCCAGGCTCCGGATAGATTGGCAATGATATCAACTTATACCCCTGCGAAGTTATCTCCACCTTATATGGCATCCGTATAAGTAATGGCGGTAACTTCTCGGCTATCTTAACATGTTCGGTCCAACTCGTCTCCGGCCCACATATCGCATATACTTTGTAATCCCCTCTTGGTAAATTATACTGAAAATATCCATCACCATCGGTAGCCACCGTATCTACTGGGTGGTTGGTTGCTATATCTATGAAATAGACAGTTGCCTGTACTCCATTATCCCAACCACCTTTCACCACCCTACCCTTACCCCACGGCCTCTCTAATGTAACAAATGGGTCACCGAACATACTCAACCCCCATATCAACGTCGGTATTGTTATATCTGTCCACCTATGGTGTAAAGCTTTAGGGTTGACCACCTCCACCTTATAAGCCCAATAAGCTTCACCAAACGTATATCCCTTGCACATACCCCTGTACATGAGCTCATGTTCATCAGTCCCTACACTTCTTGTTGCTGCAAGTACAGCCACCGTCATGGGGTTACCAAACATGTACGCTGCTGGTAGATAATACTCATCACCCGTTTCTGTAAAATCACCCGCATGACATCCCCATATAAACAGTATCAGCGGTCCATAAGGTACCTCAGCTATCTTCCATGTGTAAACTTCACGATACGGCCCCTTATCATACTGGTGGAACAATGCACACGCATGTGTCCATATTTCGACGATATCCCATCCCTTACGTAACATATCAAGATAATGTGCACCATAACCCAACCAGAACCTGTTACCATAGGATTCGACCCCCTCTGCTCCGTAGATAGATGTGAGCACTTTACCTACGATAGGGGTAGCACCCCCAAAATCGTTATGACAGTGTACCAACCCCCTATACGGGGCTATCAACTTACCCGCATGTAGTTTGTGCACCTTTTCGAAGAAATACTTGAGGTCATCCACCCCCTTCGGTGAACGAATCCAGCTCACCCATATCTGAGGGTAACAATCTTCCCCCCATATGTATTTATCAAGGTACCCATCACCACTTGTATCGTAGAATTCACCCTCAAGGTTCTCGTAATACAGTGAAATCAAATATCTATCACCCCACGGTGCTGCCCACATCGGTACAGGTAGGTTACCAACAAGTATCGCACCGGTTATTGAATCGCTTCGGTATAGGCTTTTCAGATACTCACGTAACTCCTCAGGTGTGTACCAACTCTCTGCATGTATGGTGATATCTATCGGTAGCTTTGCCTCAACATCCTCTTTGTATTGTTCAATGTATGGTTTCAACTCCGGGTATATATCATAGGGGAGTATCAATGCGACTCGCTCCATAAGCGTATCACCAGGGGTACCAAACCGCTTCACCAACATACTATCAAAATACAGATATGGAGTAGGCATGTAACTTTCCGTAAACGGTTCGTTCTTTATTGGATGGGGTTGCACTTCTATCTCCAGTTCATGCCTGGGGAACGATATCTGCTGCTTATGTTTGATGTACAGTTTCAACTGATATTTACCCGGTACGTTCGGTGTCCGTAACACCAAAACCGTATCCAACGTATCACCAACCGCTACATTGGTAAGCGGCCACCTAACCTCGCATAGTTTACCATTACGTTCGTACCATTCACCAACAATCGTCACGTTGGAGTGCCATCCCTTATTACCGTAGTTCACTACTTTTACCTTCAAGCTATCCTCCATACCTATCTGCATCGATCTGGGGTAATACACAATATCGAGCCACCCTTCATAATCCTTTGTACTGGATGTAAACTTATACACGTAACCATCGTCCGCCGATACGTATATAGCAGTACCGTCGGTTATCACTCTACCATTCACCGGCTTACCTATATCATAAGCCCAGATTGAATCACCCGCTTCCGCATCCACCACGTATAGCTTGCCATCCATCGACCCAAAGCATACCACATCATTGTACAGCAATGGGTATGACTTAACGAGTTCACCCGTCCTATATCGCCATACTATTTCACCATCTTCTGTACTGATCGCATATAAGCTGCTATCAGCTACCACATACACCAGATTGTCGGTCACCACCGGTGGCGCATTTATCAACGCACCCAAATCTCTCACCCATACGAGATCACCCTCAACCGTCAGCACATACAATTTGTCCGACCCTATGAATATTTTATCTTTGTAAACCACCGGCGAATTATCCACCTTATACCCCATATCGTATTCCCATAGGGGGTCACCCCTGTAATTATAAGCATAAAGTATACCATCAGTCGCACCTACAACTATTATCGTGTCATAAACTGCTGGTGTGGTATAGACCAACCCACGTGTTTTACGACGCCATAATAACTTACCATTATGGTTGAGCACAAATATACCAAGCTGATCCGCCACCAATATATTGCCATCCGGTAGCAGCTGTGGTATTGCACTTAACTCCCATCCCGTTTTGTATATCCAGACCACAGTATCATTACGGAATGCGTAGACATTACCATCAAATGCTGTAGCAATAAATCGATCTCCAAGAAACAATGTCCCGTTGAACGCCTCATACCACCTATCACCGAGCTTAAACTGCCACAGTATATTGCCAGTCTTTGCATCAACTCGTGTCAGGTTATGCCCATAGATGTACAGGTAAGGCTCATTATACTGGATAGCGAACGACCATGCATCCTTCTCCGATTTCACTTTCCAAACAGGATGCCATGCCATCATCAACACCAACAGAATACACATCATCCCCCCTGCTACTGGGCTAAATCTCGGCACCCGGCGGTTGGCTCCTTATGTTATTTGCGGCATTAATCAAACGTTTCACATACTTTATCGTGGTACGCTTTACACCTACCTCTTTTGCGATAGCATCATCGTCCATGTTCTTTTCGATACCCAATAGAATAAGGTCGAGCTTCTCATAGGTCAACTTAAGTGCCAACTCATCCGTAATACCCGGCAACAAGTCCGGGCTGGGTAGCTTCTTGATGATCTTATCAGGTACACCCAAATAGCGTGCAAGTTGCTTCACCTGCGTCTTATAGAGGTTTTTAATCGGCATAATATCAGCTGCGTTATCACCGTACTTAACGAAGAACCCCGTCATGTCCTCGGTTTTGTTACTCGTGCCCACAACAAGATAGTGCAATCTCTCCGCCCATAAGTATAGGGTGACCATCCTCACTCTATGCTTTATCCTGTAGTATGCTTCTATAGGGTGCATCCAATCAAATGTCGCACCTTCTAACCCACCCAAAAATGGGTTCAAATTCTTCGGCACCACCCTATATCCAGCACGTACCAACCCCGATAATATGCGTTTCATATCCATTATCCTTCGTGGCAACATATCGTACACACCAAACCTCTCCAGTATCGGTGATATATCGATAATCTCCGTTTCTATACCAAAAGTATCTGCAACCAGCTTCGCATCCTCTACGGTATCATCGTGTGAATCCCTCTCCGGCATTATGAGAGCCAACACATTCTGTGGAAGTGTCGCCCTCACACACAAACCAGCCACACAAGCTGAATCAAGCCCACCCGACAACCCCAGTATGAGCCCCTTGCGGTTGGATTTCGTCAAATGGTATCGGATGAAATCAACAATCTTTGCTGTAACTTGCTCTTCGTCAATCCTTATACTCTCTTTAAGCGACATGTCTTGTACGATATAAACTACGTCTCCTGTACAACCCTATCCCCCACAATATTCCTATGGGTACCAGTATATTAGCTATACGGACGATTAGTTGGTTGGTGGGTGATAACTTCTTCAACGGACGTGCCTTTATCCCCTTACCCCTAATCGCAAGCAAGCTCTCATCCTGTACCAACCAATCCACCAGATTCATACAGAATGTGAGCCCACCCGGTGTTATGTAATCCTCCGTCGGTATAGTAGCTGTACCAATGACCACTAATTTAACTAAACTATCTGTATACGCTGCCAGCGGTCGTGCCATCTGTTCACCAGTCGGTTTATACTGCTGTCCTGGTACCACCATAAATGGTGTACTAACTAACCACGAATATTGTGAAGACCATGCCAACGGCTTACCACCCTCCACCGGTGATACAAACGGAAACGTTACACTACCAAGGTTACGTGTTATGGGATGCTCACTGTTAAGAGTGGTCGCACGTACGAAGAACGGATACGATACCAATCGTGTCACGGTAAAGAACCCCTGCCGTGTAGTTACACGTACGTTTTCACATACAGGATCGACCACAAACCCAGGTTCTAACTTTATACCATATTTCGCAAGCAATGAATCAAGCCCCGTCTCCAACCTCGTGGTGTTGAAATTCTGTAGGTTCACCTTATACGTGCTGAGAAACAGTGCAGCTCGTCCACCCTGTTCTAAGAATTGCTCCAATTTCTTGCATGCAGAGTCGCTCCATGGTGATTCAGGACCTACCACAATCAATGCCCCCACATCTGCCGGTATAGAATCGGTCTCAATATCGATTTCAGTCAACTCATACAGTTTTTCAATCTCATGCTTCAACCTACGTGCAAGCTCCATTTCATTGTGTCCCTTTACGATACCTATTATGGGTTTCTCTTCCATTGTGAGCTTACGTATGAGTGATGTCACCTGATATTCCAAATTCGATATATCCTCGAACACCGGTATCGTTTCACGCTTATCCCCATATATGAATACCGCACCAAGGAACGCATTCTTGAGCGCAAACTCACCCGCCTTCACCTCCTGCAAAGGTAACGCCTGTATACCCATGCGGGTGGCTTCACGCATCTTGTCAGGCGTATTTGGATTTATTATCTCCAGTTTGAACCTACCTCTACTTGCTGCACGGTACTCACGTAACATATCCTTAACGTACTCAGCTATCACATTATATGGGGGTGGTAGCTTTGCCGTCACATATGCACGTACGAGTATAGGGTCGTGTAGCTCACGTACCAGCTTGACAGATGCATGTGATAACGAGTATACTCTACCTTCAGATATGTCCCACCTGTGATAAACATAATAGGATATCAGATTCCCAAAGAAGACTATAAGTACCACCAATACCAACGTAGCACTACCCATCAACCGCTCAAAGAACCGCTTATACGTCAAATACGTAAGGAATAGAAACAACCCACCCACAGTTATGAAATATATTATATTACGTGTATCGATTACACCACGAGACAGGTTCTCCATATGTTGATCTATACCAACAAACGCAAGGAATGGACTCAACCAATCAGGTGCAAAATTTGCCACCTTACCCAGCAAGAAGAACACAAACGCGATAACCAACCCCACTATCATAGCAACTATCTGGCTTGCAGTAAGTGACGATGCCCATATCCCTACCGATGTGAACATAAACGATACAAGTATGAGCCCCACATACGAACCGATCACACTACCCCAGTCCACATCACCCAGTATCTCCAAGGTTATCGGATATATAACCGTAAGTGCCAACCCTATAATCACGAGCACCCAAGCCGCAAGAAACTTACCGATGATGACCTCCGGCTCACTAACAGGTAGAGTTGCCAGTATCTCTATGGTACCTTCACGCTTCTCCTCAGCTATTAAGCGCATCGTGATCGCAGGTATGAAGAACACCAAGAAAAGCGGTATAAGTGTAACAAGATTGCGTATGGTGGCTTGATTCATAACGAACAGATCCGCTACAAAGAAATATCCGGTTAACCCCAGAAATATTGTCAACACAATATATGCGATAGGTGACCTAAAGTAGTAATTAAACTCCTTCCTGAAAATCTGCTTCACGATTTCCCATTTCATCTCTCCCCCTATTTAGTGTCAGACCATCTTCACAATCTGCATAACTATTGCCGTACCGATACCTACTGTGAGATTGTCATCCACCCGTAGTGGTAGCATCTCTATCACCGTTGCAGCAGCCGCCCCCCATAATATCAGGGGCCACGATAGATACAATCGTGGTGTCAATGACAACAGGTAACCCAGCACCACACATGTAACAAAAAATGCGATACTACCTTCGAGCGTCTTACCCATAAACGTACGTATGCGACCTATCTTCATACCAACAATTGTAGCCATTGCATCACCAAACGTCAAAAACACGATAGCAGTAATCGCTATACTTTTGTCGAATGCAGCTATCACGATAAACACAGCTATTAAGAAGCTCGTCGTACCAACGAATGTACGTGCCTCCTCTAACTTAAGTATACCATGTGAATGCTCAACCATCACCTTCCACGCACCCTTAATAAAACGACGCAATATTTCGACCACTGTCATAATGCCAAGGAAATATGCCACCACCAACAGCGTGAAATACTTATGTGGTGTAAAGTAATATATTATGGGGAACAGACTCCCCATACCTATGCGATAGGTTTTACGTGCCCATAACTTCATAATTTCACCTCCCTTAAAACATCAATATTTGCAATACAACCCACGATCATGAAAACCAAAATAAACGGTAATAACCACCGCCATTCCCTATAATACAAGCCAAATATGATGGCCATCATTATTACAAATGTGATCAACATCTTCTTTCCAGAACGTGGCCCCACCCGCTGTAGAATGAAGAATGCCACCACACCGAACGGAAATACCCTTGGCAATAGATACAGGAATACACCACTCGCGGTGGCAGCACCTTTACCACCTTTGAATTTGTACCAAATTGGCCAACAATGTCCCACAAATGCAGCAATACCTGTCATACCTACCCAGAAATACGGTAACCTCAACACCCTATCCGCTATCAACATAGGTATGGCGGCTTTGGCTGCATCCAACACCCACACTATTATACCTTCGAGTTTACCTACTTCACGAAACACGTTAGCCGCACCGGGGTTACCTGAACCTACCTTCCTTATATTCACACCACGTAGACGTGCAATAATGTCCGCAAATAGAATTGAACCCATCAGATAACCCACCCCCACTATCAGCACCACTCGTACTGGCTGCATCACTTCTATAATATTATGGAATTGCGATGGTCAAGCTCATAAGCTACTGTGAGGGTGACGTCCATCTCTCGCATCAGCAACCATTTATTCGCAGATTGACTTATAAGCTAAAGGATTATACTTTAACACAAATGCGTACAGGGATCGCAGTCTCACTCGTTATCCACACAATCTTTGTACTAATTGCCACGAAACTGCAATTCAAAATTCCCACCCCTACACCTGTATGGGTTGAGGTAGGACTTATCGAAGAGCGAGCTGGCCACATACCTGGTAAAGCTATAACCAAAGAGGAGTTACCTGAACTACCCACTGTTAAATATACTGAGTCACCGGAATTACCCGAAATCACCCCAGAAGTACGTGAGATAGAGAAGATATCACCCCCCACATCACCGGTTGAGGGTGAAGAGGGGTTTTTCATAACAGGTGAGATAAAACAACGCCGTATATTGTATAAGGTGATACCCCAATATCCTAGCGGTTACAACGAAGAAGCTACCGTTGTGGTAAAACTATACGTGGCACCCTCTGGTAGGATAGAGAAGATGGAGCTACTTCAGCATGGTGGCGATATATTCGATAGGCTCACGTTGAATGCACTCAGGCTATGGGTGTTTGAACCATTGCCGCCCGACGTACCTCAGGAGATACAAACCGGCACCATAACCTTTATCTATAAATTACGTTGATGCGTATCGTACCCATCATAGTAGGGCCCACCGCAGTGGGTAAAAGCGAGTTAGCGTTTGAGCTCGCACAGCGGTTGGGTAGCGAAATCGTCTCCGCTGATGCACGCCAAATCTATAAGTTCATGGACATTGGTACAGCCAAACCGCCAAAGGAATGGCTACAAATTGTACCCCACCACATGATCGATATAGTGACCCCCGATGTGGATTTCAACGCTTGGCATTATGCATGTATGGCACGTAAGGTGATCGACGATATATTTGCACGTAATAAGTTACCGATAGTTGTTGGTGGCTCCGGCCTCTACATAAAGGCATTAGTGGAAGGGTTCTTCGAACTCCCTGTACAACCGACACCTGAATTACGTAACAGGTTACGGGCCACCCCAACCGAACTATTATATGAGGAGCTCAAGAAGGTCGACCCTATCACTGCAAACAGGTTAGCACCACGTGACAAACACCGTATAGCCAGGGCACTTGAGGTATATTATGCCACCGGTAAACCTATATCTTACTGGCAATCGCTACCACATCGACGTGCATCCTTCACCCCATTGTACATAGGACTTATACGTGAAAGACGATCACTGTATGAGAGGATAAATATCCGTGTAGATAAGATGTTCGAACAGGGGCTCGTTGAAGAGGTAAAACACCTGTTATCACTTGGCTATTCACGTGACCTCAACGCCCTACAGACGATAGGATATAAGGAGGTTATCGACTATCTCGAAGGTAAGCTCACCCTCGATGAAGCCAAACGTCTCATCAAAAAGCATACCCGTATGTTGGCACGTCGTCAAATACAGTGGTTCAAAAAGCTACCCAATATCGAGTGGTACACGTTACCTGACGCAGAGGTTATTGATAAACTTTACAAAAAGATAACCCACCATATAACCTTTACGGAGGTGGTACGTTGATTAATTTAATCTTACCCATTAGGAGGTATAATGGCACGTAGACGTCGCGGTAACAATGTTGTACTGATAGGCTTTCTCGGCATAGATAAAGCTAAGATTGGCACCATACTTGCGGAGAGGCTCAACTACAGGTATCTGGACCTCGATCAGCTCATCGAATTACGTAGTAACCTCACGATACCGCAGTTCATAAAGCGGTTCGGTGAGGGCAATTTCCACGTACGTGAAAGACGCATATTGAGTTCATTAACCGGCCTCCGTAACGTGGTCCTATCCACAGGTAGTGGTGCAGTATTTCAAGCCACCAACCGTGCCCGTATGCGTACGATGGGTAAAGTAGTTCACCTAAAACTTGACCCACCCGCTATGTTGGCTAACTTAGACGATGAAAAATATTATCCATTTGTGAAAGGTAAAACCAAGCAAGACGTACTCAGGTTATGGGAAAGGAAACATAACCTATATAGTTTTGCCGATATCGAGGTTAATATCACCGGACGTTCACCTGAAGCTGTAGCTGATGAGATTATTGATAAGCTGAAACTCTCACCTTTTCAACCTACTTCGTTGCCATCAAATACCATAACGGTTAACCTTGACACCAGATCGTATGATATACAGCTTGGAGTGGGGATTATCAAAGGATTGGGCTCCACCCTACGTGAGAGGTTCCCCGACACTAATACTATAGCTGTTATCACACACCCACTGGTTAAACTCCTTTACGGTGATGATGTGAGGGATAGCCTCGAAACTGCCGGCTTCTCTGTGGATTTCTTTACCATACCAGAGGGCGAGAAATTCAAGCGTCTCGATACCGCTGAAGACATATATGACTTTTTGATGGATCGCTACTTCGATAATACTGGGTTGCTCATCGCATTGGGTGGCGGTATGGTGATGGATATTACAGGGTTTGTTGCACTCACCTACAAACGTGGTGTACGTTGGATACCTGTGCCGACCACATTTATGGCACAAGTTGATGCAGCAATCGGTGGTAAAGTAAGCCTCAACCGTCGTGGCAAGAACATACTGGGTAATTACTATCAACCCTCACTCGTATACAGTGATATAGAAGTGTTGAAAACATTACCTATAAATGATATCAAGGAGGGGCTTGTTGAGGTGGTAAAATATGGTATTGTGATGTCACCCGAGCTTTTCGAGTATGTTGAAACCCATCTAACTGAATTACTTGCAGGTGACCTCACCTCACTCTATCAACTCGTTGATAAGTCGAGTCAACTCAAAGCCAAGGTAGTAAGTGAGGACGAACATGCGAAAGGCGTTCGACAGACGTTGATGTTGGGCCATACCATTGGCTACACCATAGAGTCCGTAACCCGCCATAGGGTTTCACATGGCAAAGCTACCAACCTCGGTATACTGGCGGCTACACTTATCGCATACAAGATGGGGCTCATCGATCTTGACACCACCCGCCGCATAATAAAATTACTACTCAATATTTACCCCGCAGGATGGTTCATAAAGTTTCACGCTGAAGAGATCGAAACCCACTTACGGCAACACAAACGCATAAAGGATGACAAAATCTCAATGGTATTACCCACGAAGATAGGTGCAGTCACCATAAGGGATGACGTACCCATTAAACTTGTCTATGAAGTGTTCCGCGACATGGTGATGCTGGCATCATTTGAAGACCTTGCACAATCCCCCAAGGAGGCATAATGGGTAAGAAGAAAAAACCCAAACTGAAAAAGGAGGAACCCAAACCCTCACGTAAAAGGTATCGTCCCCGCAGAGTTGAACCCGTACGGTTGAGTGGCAAAAATTATGGCTTGCTGGCGCTTGGCCTATTTGTGATACTCTTGGGGTTCATATTCCTCAGGAACCAGCTACTCGTAGCTGCCACAGTAGCGTTGGTCATCGGCTACCTTGGTATAATACCGCTTGCATTACTGTATCCTTACCCATGGAGACGTCACACAGAGAATAAGGGTGAACGTACCGAGTGATCCTTATGCTCGTAGTATTGTCCTTGTTAACAGCTCACGTAATTACGTATCAATCGATACATCAGCTTGAATATAATAGCCATAAAGATTCGTTAATTTTACCCGCGAAACCTTACGTCAAACCTATATCTTTGATACCACGTAAAGATACCATCCTACGACGTGAAGTCTTCGGTTACCTCCCATATTGGCGACGTGACTGGTACCCCTCGTTGAACTACGACCTATTATCTGTAATCGCATACTTTGGTGTAGAGCTTGGTCCCACCGGTAACATCATAAACTACCATGGATGGCCGGTTACAGGGTTGATCGACCTCGCCCATGCTCATGGGGTTAAGGTCGTACTTGTCGCTATATGTTTTAGTAGTGACGCAATACATTCAATCATACGTAACCCCACATACACACAGAATGCGATACATAATCTTTTGGAACAGGTTGAACTTGGTAACGTTGATGGTATCAACATAGACTTTGAGCTACCTTACTCCTCAGATAGCACGTATTTCACCGATTTCATGCGTGCACTTGCAGATACGTTTCATGCACATAACCCTAACTATTACGTTGTGTTGGATGTAACCGCTGTTAACTGGCTGAACAGGTTTCAAGTAGCTGAGCTTGCCCAAATCTGTGATGCAATCTTCATCATGGCATACGATTACTACTGGGCTGGTAGCCAATACGCTGGTCCTGTAGCACCATTAACTGGTAGCACCTATTATGGTGACTATAACGTCACAAATACTGTTAACTACTATCTCACGTATGTGCCTGCAAACAAGTTATTGTTAGGTGTACCCTATTATGGGTACGATTGGCCCGTAGTTGACAGCAGCCCACGTGCACGTACCACAGGCCAAGGTACTGCCAAAACTTTTGCACAGATCATGGAAGAGCTCGACAATTATGGTAGGCTATGGGATACGGAGTCACAGACTCCTTGGTACCGCTACTATTCAAGTGGTTGGCACCAATGTTGGTACGACGACGATACATCGTTGGGCCTCAAATACGAGCTGGTGGAAGCCAAAACCCTACGTGGTATCGGCATATGGGCGTTAAGCTACGACGGCTATTATACACAGTTATGGGATGCTATATATTACCACTTTGTGTTACCACCGTTACCCACAGCACCCGAACCTATCTATGCACTTGCGCAACCCGGTTATATCCAACTACTTTGGCACTCATCCACCTATGCAGATGGCTACAAGGTTTACGTATCCGAGGACGGAGAGAGCTTCGATTCATTAACCACAACCTTTGATACATGTCTGGTGATAGATAACCTCCCATCCGGACGTGCGTATTTCTTCAAAATCAAGTCATACAATATCAAAGGTGAAAGCGACTTCTCACGTGAGCTCATCGGTGCATACATGGGGTACGATGCATCCCCTATACTCATAGTTAATGGGTTTGATTCCCCCAAACCTGGCAACACCTACTCCTACGTGTACCATCATGGTAAATCGCTTGCCAACACCGGCTATGGGTTTGCATCTGCCACCAACGAAGCTATCACCTCGGGTACGATCGAGCTAAACGATTACATGGTGGTGGATTGGATACTTGGTCAAGAAGACACACCTGACGATGTGTTCAACCCCACCGAACAACAAATGCTTATCCAGTACTTGGAGGCTGGTGGCCACCTATTGGTGTCAGGTTCGGACATCGGCTATGCGTTGGGTAGTACAGACTTTTATCATAACTACTTGCATGCTAAGTATGTTACAGACAATACGCAGCGATATCAGGTTGAGGGTGTATCACCACCATTTGATGGACTCACATTCAACTTTGACGACGGTAACCACGGTATATATCGAGTACGATACCCAGACGCTATTGACACATGTAATGGCAGTCGTCGCATTTTACGATATACTGGTAGCAATTATTTTGCCGGCATTACCTACGAAGCTGATTACAAGCTTATATACCTGAGCTTTCCGATCGAAACCGTCTATCCACAGGCATCACGTGATACACTTATGGCACGTATCATGCGTTTCTGGGGTGTACCTCAACCCATCTGTGAACCCCTCATAGAGTTACATTACAATACGGTGTTCAGTGGATACTGGCAACTAAACCTATCGTCACAAGGTATCACCACAGTGAAAATAGAGGTCTACGATATGCTGGGGCGTCAACTCACAGCAAAGCAATACCACACCCATAGTGTGACATTTACATGGGATGCCACCAATGTACCACCGGGTGTGTATTTTGTGAATATCGAACTCAACTACACCCCATACCGTATCATCAAACTATTGCATATTGGATGACCTCCATAAATATCGAAGATTACGATTACGAGTTACCACGTGAACTCATAGCTCAGTATCCAGCCACTAAACGTACCGAATCACGTCTTATGGTGGTCAACCGGCAAACCGGCACCATCTTACACAAGAAGTTTGCCGATATCGTTGAATTGTTACCCTCACACGGAGTATTGGTGCTTAACGAAACAAAGGTCATCCCCGCCAGGCTGTTATGCCGTAAAGATACAGGTGGTAAGGTTGAACTTTTAGTAGTACGTAAAGTTGATACCCACACAGCTGACGTACTTATGAAACCCAAACGCGGTATGAATAAAGGTCGTAAGCTAACCATCGGCGATGTAACCGCTGAGGTGATAGATCGGCAAACTGTACGTTTCTCCGTACCTGTAGACGATGTCATCCAATCCTATGGCCAGATACCACTACCACCCTACATCAAGCGTGCACCCAACGAGCACGATTATGAGCGTTACCAAACCGTCTACGCACGTGTACCAGGTTCTATAGCTGCACCCACGGCAGGCTTACATTTCACTAAGGAGTTGCTACAGAAGATTGAGCAGAAAGGTATCAAGATTGCCAAAATCCTCCTACATGTGGGTATAGGTACATTCACCCCTATACGTACACGTGAGGTGGAAAAACATCGTATGCATGAGGAATACTTTGAAATCAGTCCGTCCGCTGCCAACCTCATAAATACTTATAAACCCGTAATTGCTGTCGGTACAACAACCGTAAGGGCACTCGAAAGCGCTGCTAAGAAAGTGGCCAACAAATGGATAGTTATCCCCCAGAAGGGTTATACAGATCTATTTATCTATCCCGGGTATAATTTCAAAATCGTCGATATGTTGGTGACCAATTTCCACCTACCACGTACAACGTTACTGTTGTTGGTATCTGCATTCGCTGGCCGTGACCTCATAATGAAAGCTTACAACGAAGCGATCAAAACCCGCTACCGATTCTACTCATATGGTGACGCTATGCTTATAGTGTAGCTATTCTGATAGCAATTTCTTGATCTCTTTCAACTCACGTATCACACCACGTAACCAGTAACGTGACAGCACAAGCTTTTGATGTCCACGCAGTAACTTCTTTGCTCCCTCTATTGTGTATTTCTCATTATACAGGAGGTGCTTGATCTCAGCAAACCTCGCAATATCATCCTCTGTATACAAACGGCCACGTTTGTCACGTTTCACCTTTATACCAAATGCTTTCTCCCAAAACCTCAATGTGGCCGGAGTGACACCCAATTTTAAAGCTACTGAGTTTATGCGGTAGGTTTTATTCCCACCCATCGAGTACCTGGGCCCAATATTGGGCCCAGGTAAGCTGTGGTTACCTCAACCAGATCAACTTACGGGTTTGTGTCACTTTACCGCTTTCGAGCCTGTAGAAGTACACACCACCAGCAACCCTGTTACCACGTGCATCCGTACCATCCCATACGCAGGTGTGTCTACCAGCTGTCATATATCTGCTCATCAGCTCACGTATACATTGACCTGCCGCATTGTATATAACAAGCCGTACGTGTGAGGGTTGCTTAATCGTGAAGCTGAACCTCACCTCCGTACGTGCGGGGTTGGGTTCACAAGGTTCGAGATAGAACCTGGATATATCCGGGAAGGTTTCAATTATACCGACAATATCGTCAAGCTCCCTGGGTACCAACCTATACACAGAATCTGGGTTCTGGTCTATGATCGCGTAGAGGTCGAAATACCCAACAGGTGCGGTGGTACCATCTATATCGGTATTCGCATCGATGTACATAATAGCCGTATCAATGAGTGTATCCCGATACTGATAGATATGTATCTCAGCTGACGATCCCTCGGGTGGGAAGTGTTCATCCGTCCATACACTATCGACATAGGCGAGCATCGACTCATATCTTTCATCACCGAAGTTGGCAAGCGTCTTTGGCATGGCGATCACTGGATACGGTGGCACCGGTACGCTCGTTGGTGTTCCCGGTGTAAGTATCAACATCGTACCATCAACCCCCAACGTACCTGTCACCTGATAGTATTCACCCACCGTATATGCATCCGCAATCCCCGTACCCATAAGCTTTATACCAGCACCCTGATCCTCCATGTATACGATATCGGGACCGAACTCACCTGCTGCAGTCACATACCCTTCAATAGTTACCGTGGTGCCAAGCTCCATCCCACGTGCATGCACTATCTGCATGACGTTGGGATCGTATTCGATAACACGCAGAAACTGATACGGATAGTACTGTCCCGCTATGGTATCGGTACCTATACCCATATAACCAACAGCAAGCTCAGGTAGCTCGTCACCGTCAAGATCCATACCACCACGTACGGTCATATCACCACCACCTATCGAACGTACCAGCAGATCCCTGTAGATGATCCCATACTGTGCATAATGATCGGGGTTGGTAGGATCCGTACCTGTGAACTCCCATTCATAAACACCACCATAGGTGGTGAAATAAATGCTGGGCTGACCATCACCATCCATATCTGCGACACAGAAATCGAGCAACGTATATGGTGGGAACTCACCTATCAGATAGAAGTTAGTGGTATCCATCGCCATCGCATCCGTAACCCCATCTATCACATATAGATAACCCGTAAAGTAGCCACCTACATATACCTCGTCAGCATTGTCACCATCCACATCACCAACACCCATACCTATGATGTTGATATCGTCAGACGGTGTCATCGTGTACGGGGTGCTCATCTCGTAAGTGTTAGTACCGGTTGCCTTGATGATGAACACAGTGATGTTATTCCATGTCTGGCAGAGTGCCTCCTTTGTACCATCGCCATCGATATCACAGATCTTAACCGACCATGGGCTACCACCGAAATCCACACCTCGTCTGAGTTGTAGCTCCTCATTCACTGTGTATAAGCCAGGGAATTGTCCCGCGACCGACCATACATAGAATCTGTCATCTGTCACACCTACACTGTTGGTAGTTTTGCCATTGAACGGCACTATAATCTCTTGCCTGCCATCACCATCGAGATCATACACCGCAAATTCAGGTATATAGAACTTGTCAAGCGAATCGTCCGCCGTAATGTAACGTACAGCTGCCGGCTCCGTACCGTAACCGTTGTCAGTGGTGCCATCCCATTCAAATATAAACAACCCCACACTATCAGCTTCTATAGCATCGGGTGACCCTGCATAGCTGCCAACAAATACGATGACCTCACCGTTACCATCGGCATCCAGGTCACCAGTCTTCACGCACCTTACAGCATAGCTGTATGTACTGTTCAGTGGTGGTGAACTCCACACAAGTTCTATCTGATTGTCACCCGTCACCTCATACACGTGTACCATACCGCCGTTACGGTAATCGGTGATTATGATCTCGGGTTTACCGTCCTGATCGAGATCCGATCCCACACATGCACGTCGTATAGCACTTATGTCATCAGTAGGTCCATTAGCTGCAGTATACCTATACCCACCTGCGTAGAGACCAGCCGCTACCAACAAAATACTTACAAGCAACAACTTCTTCATGTTACCTCCTTTTTACATATCTCAAAATTCAAAGAACTCACTTCACAACAGCAAATTTACCCATCTTTGTGCCAACACCTGGTACATCCACTACATAGAAATATATCCCATAAGCGATCTCCATACCATCTTTGGAGATCATATCCCATTCCACCATACCATCCCATGTATCGGAATCGTGTTCGATCACCTTCACCAACTCACCACTAAGTGTAAATATCCTGATCGTGCATTTAGGTGGCAAGTGTATGAAACATATCTTACGTCTATGTTCTGCACCCACCGCACGTTGTGCCATGGTGGGTTCCTCAACTTCAGGCTCCCATGCAGCTGCCACAACGTATGGGTTAGGTACCACCTTGATACGATCGAGCTCATCCTTAGCTTTGGTTACACTGAAGCTGGGCGCTTTCAATTTTATCATAAACCTATCGCATTGATCGAACGGCTTATGTGTAGCCAGAAGGAACACATCCTGCATACCACGTCCGGGTGGTAATGTATCAGGTGCATATTGCTGCAATATAGTATCAGGTGGACGTTTGAACTCCACCTGCCACGTACCTCGTACGACACCTGGTGATACCTCCACAAGTGGTACAATCTTATCACCATCCTCTATAGTGGAGTCGGGTCCCAATACGTTGAAAAATACGAAACTCGACCATACGCTATCACGTAGGTTGTAAACCCTAAAGGTTACGGGTGTACCATTATAATCCGTATCACATACAGTGTTCTGTATGTAGATCATGTAATCCGCCGGATATGTGAGATCATATTTCGTCAACTCATAACCCCAATGACAATCACCAGCTATCCAACCCGAACGCTCGAAGTCACGTTCGATAGGCTCAGTACGTACCCTAATTCGCATCCCATACACCACAGGTACAGCATCTTCACCGTAGATATATGGGCAGTTCTTGAACAGTGTTATCAAACTATCGCCACTCATCTCATAAGCTGAAAACACAGTATCACCACGAACAGTATCGAACTCCACCATTATGCATTTATCCTCGGTGATCGCAGATGGATCCAACACTATTGGTATGAACTCACCCGTACCAAACCCACTTATATGTTCAACTGTATCCACTTCAGGTGCTACATAGCCAGCAGCTTCTGATTGTGGTACCACCTTGACCACATTTATCCCACCCAGTGTTATCGGGGTCTCAAGTGGTGGCAACCCCGTAGCTGTATCACCCCTATCATACGCCGTTATTGCATAATAATACGTCATGCCATTGATTACGTTTGAATCCACATACATGTGTACGATACCCTTGTCATCTCCGAGGTAGAAGTGATACCCCTCCACCTCTATTGGTGAGTACCCCTTTATCCCATCAACGAGATCCCACTGCTCTAACGGCTTCACACCCACCTGCCTACCATATGCATCGGTTATGGGTTCACCCCATGTGAGTGTGTTGCGGTTCATCCCTTTGTACAGTTTGTAACCCTCGAAATCCTTGTACCCCAGGAAGTTATCCACTGAATATTCGGCTACATCATCCCAATACAATACCACGTAACCATCACCCGCAAACGCCCTAAGTGTAGGTGTGGTTGGTGGCCTCGCAAACTGATAATTCAACCTATATATCTGTAGTGCCATATCCGCATTTTGAAACAGGTCAGCACTATCTGCACCCACCACGATAGCTACCGAGTAGGTTTCCTCCTCACCTGGATCGAGTGCTGTATAGCCGGAACCAAATACTGATACGAAATCACCCACTACCTCACGAAACTCTTCCCACGTACCGGGTTTCATAAACGCATACATAACGCTATCCCATATCGCATATGCTGCCCCATAAAGGAATGGCTTGCAACTCGTCAACCCTATACGATCTTTTTCATCGAAATCCATCCACTCAAAATCTGGCTCACCAGGTGTAGGCACTCCATCGCCCTCACCATAATCACCAGTATTGGGCAGCCCATCAGCTCCTACATCGTCAGATTTACCATCAACATCGTTAGGATCGGCTGCCGCTTCCTCATCGGTAGCATCCCAATCACCATCGTCATCTATACCATTATATTGGCTCTCATCTATCATACCATCGCCATCGTTATCTATACCATCTTTATCATTACCGGGGCTATCCAAGAATATCAAGCCCAACCACCCTATGTTCTCACCGGGCTCAAAATTTACACTCTGATTATCGCTATCCCATGAATACACCATATTCCTGGAGCGATCAAACCCAAACAGATCGTCACCGTAATCGGGGTACCCACCAATATCATAGTCACCAAAGAACCCGAACACCATATTTTCAATCCGTTTAGCAGATATGTTCTTCACCTTATATATGAAGAATATGATATCCTGTGCAGGTGCTGCCGCCCATTGGTAATGACGACACTCCACCTGTATACCAAGCCCATGTAGGTCAAGATTGTTCGGATCCGGATAGTATTTAGGTCCATATTCATCCATAAACTCAGTACATGCCTCGTCGGTCATCACCCAGTAACTTTCCTGATCCGCTATTATGCGGCCCTTACCAAACTGGCCCGGCCATTCAGTTGACCCATCTGGCCACGTTGGTGGCCATGTCTCTGGTTTGTCACTGAATGCGAGCCATCCCTGCCATTCAGGTGGCGGATTGGGGTTAGCGTATCCAGGTAGGGGTTCGAAGTCCTCATCACCACCATCCTGTATACCATCGGCAACTATAAATACTGGGTAACGTATGAGTAGCTCCACGTCTGAGGTTAACCTCACACTCCTATCTGTACGTATTGTATCACCCTCGTCGTAGGTTAACACACCCACATTAGTGGGTATCTCCACTTGCTGTTGGACGATACCCCACCCATGCCATGGTATCACAAGCGCACTATCTTTTGTCAACTTCAGTGTATCAAGTTCTGACATAACCTGTGCACCGATGAGCGGACCTAATTCATATCCATATTCGTGCCCACTATATGCAGGCCACTCTATACGGGGTTTGTTGCGATCGCCTGGCCCCCCTATCGAACCTGAGTTGTTGAACCTCGTACGTATGAGGTTACCACTTGCTATACCTACACGTCGATCTTCGTGCCCTTTGGTATCGGTTATCACCTTACCGTATTTCTGACCCGGTGGCCCCGCCCATAGGATAAACGGTAAAAGAAGTGTAAAGCACAATGATTTTTTCATCTCTCCTCCTCATAAATTATGTTAGGTTAAGTTTTGTCAACTTCATCACCCGACAATATCCTTACACGTCTACCTTCTATTTTAAGCCTACCCTCCGCAAACAACCTTATAGCTTCTGAATATATTTTATGCTCAACTTTCAATATCCTATCAGCTAAGGTTTCCACCGTATCGTCTTCTTCAACCTTCACCGCCTCCTGTAGGATGATAGGCCCTGTATCTATGCCTTCATCCACAAAATGTACCGTAGCACCCGATACTTTCACCCCATACTCTAATGCCTGTTTCTGTGCGTTAAGCCCCGGAAATGCTGGCAACAACGCTGGATGTATGTTCATGATGCGGTTAGGGAATGCATCCAGAAACTTCTTCTTCAATATCCGCATGAAACCCGCCAAACACACGAGTTCAACCCCATGCTTCTTTAGGGTTTCGATGTATTTCTCCTCCTGTTCAGGGTCGAGCACCGTACGCTTTTTACCCGGATAGATGTAGTATGCGGGTATACCTGCACGTCGTGCACGTTCGAGTGCCTTCGCATCCGGGTTATCCGATATCACGCAACCTATCTCCACGTTGGGCAACTTACCAGATTTTATATTATCGATGATCGCCTGTAGGTTGGTACCACGTCCAGATGCTAACACCCCTATTATGAGCTTTTTAGCCATCTCGAATTTAAAACTCAACCTTAGGGGTAGCTTGCTCCTCCTCAGGTATCGTGAAGTACGGTTCTTCACTCTTATTGTATAAACGTGCGAATATATTACCAGGGAACCGCTTTATGATGGTATTGTATTCACGTACGGTATCATTGTACCGCTTACGTGCTACCGCTATGCGGTTTTCGGTACCCGCAAGCTCATCCATCAACCTTATGAAAGTTTGGTTAGCTTTAAGTTCAGGGTAACGTTCGGCAATCGCCAGCAACCTACCGAGTGCCATACCCAATTCACCTGCAGATTCGATAATCTTCTTGCGATCGCCCACCTTCATAGCGCCTGCAAGTTTGGCCCTCGCATCAGCAACATGTTCGAATATCTCACGTTCGTGCCCCATGTAACCTTTGACACTATTGACAAGGTTGGGTATCAGGTCATTACGACGTTTGAGCTGGTTCTCGACCTCAGCCCATGCATTACGTACCTTTTGTTCGTATGTCACGAACAGATTGTAATAACGTACGGGTATAGCTACAATCACAATGATAACAACGATTAAAATTAACCATTTCAACCATCGCATGTTACCTCCTCGGTTTGAAGAATAAACCTTCCATAATGTATTACCAAATTACACTTGTACATGGATTGTCAACATTCCAAAAATTTCACCATAATGCGTGCGATCTGTTCCGCATGCGTCTTTATCATCATATGGCCTGCACCTTGGATAACCACGAGCTGCGAACGTTCCAA
>JAGGUB010000030.1 GCA_021158725.1 Caldifarciminota bacterium
GTATCCACATACGATGGTATCTCATAGCGTAGCTGGGTTGAGGGTAAGAACCACAACCCTGATATCCTGGATTCCTGGTTAAACACAACCTTCACGTCGAGCATCATCTTATCAAACGCACACGTTACGTAGACGATTTCATACCCCTGTATATGTTCGGATCGGGTCCGGATAATGCGTTTGTAATCACCTACTTGGTTAATGAGATCCGTCCACATAGTTGCAAGCTTATCACGTGATAACATCACTTTCATCGTGGTGTCGAGCATCTCATAAGCAGTGTCAAACTTGCCATCAACAAGCAGCTGTACGAACTCTACCGCTTTGAGTTGCTGCACATCTACGTAGGGGTTCAATACCACTGAGTTTATGAGGATAAACGCGATCATTTCTGTTCCTCTAACTTACGGTAAAGTAACAGCGGGTAGATGATCGCAGATACGAGTACTATTGGACCAAGTATCATTGGTAACAATATGGTGAACGGCACCTTAAGTAACGACAACAAAATTAACAGCAACCCACCAATAACAAATAGCCAGCCCCCAAGTATATGTGTACGCCGCCAAACCACCTCAGACGCTATCGTCCATGGACACCTTATTCCAAAGAAAAAGTTACGCGGTAACTTTGGTAGGTAGTTACCCAAAAGTACGAAAAGCAACCCTATACCCACCTGTATCGCAGTGGTATGTAACCTACCCGCAGCTGCACTTATGAGTGTTAGCACATAGACGTAGAAGAAGAAAACCAGACATATGTCACGTATCACAAGAAATACTTTATACCTACGTAATGCCCGACGTTTGAAGGGATCAACAAACGGCACAAACGTAAGCAATAGATAAAGTGCGGGTAGGAGAACGAGGAAAATCAGCATACCCTGTAACTTACCTGCATAGCGATCTGGTATACCCTCTACGTTATAATGTACGGGTATAGTTGCCGGTAACCGTGGATAGTAATAAATAGCCAAACATATCGCAACAATTATCAACCCTATCGGGATGATGTCACGCCGCCAATTCCACTTATTTGCCATCTTCCCTCCTGCTCAAAAACCCCATAATGTACTTAAGTGCCATCTCCAACACCCCCATGTTCAACGAATATCTTATGAACTGACCCTCACGTTCACTGGTGACAAGGTTTGCACGCTTCAAAATATCAAGATGATGCGATAACGTAGGTTGCGTAATATTTAACTCACGTAATATCTCAGTCGGCGTAAGATCACGATCACACAATAACTCCAATATCCTACGTCGGGTGGGATCACCCAACGCCTTAAACACATACGTCAACATCTCAATAAATATATAGATGGCTGTCTATTTGTCAATTAATTTGAGGGTTGACAATTAGGTAATAGGGGTATTAACTACAAAAGGAGGTTTTATGTTGGTGGTTTCTTTATTTTTTATGGTGGGTCAAGTTACTACTTGGGCGAAGGCTTATGATAGGGTATTTGGTCAATCCTCTTATAATGATACCTCTTATTCAATAGTTGCTGATACCTTAGAAGATGCTTACATAATTGCAGGCCATACTACTGATGGCCCATTGGGTGGTATAGATATTCTTCTGTTTAAAGTGACTGCTGACAGTGGTAAAATAATCTGGGTCAAATGTTTTGGTACCTTTCATGACGATTATGCACGTGATATCACTGTTGACTATACTGAGGGAGCTTATGTGATAGATGGTTACACGAAGCCCAGCCTTATAGATAACAGCCAGTCTGATGCACTTGTACTGAAGGTAGGTCTTAATGGTGGATTGATCTGGGGTTGGGTATATGCTGGATGGTTTATCATTTGGGAACCACAGCTCGATACGATACGGTTAGATGAGTACCTCTATGCGATTACTGTTGATGGCCAAGGCTATATTGTTGCAGGTAATATCGAACCTGGTCCATGTGCACAGTGGGTACCTGTGGATACATCGGATGTACTTGTATTTAAGGTAAGGTCTTCTGATGGTTCACCATTATGGATCTATGCATACAGCAAGGTATCCCCTGACTATTCAGTATGGCCTGCAGATTACGCATATTCGGTGATCGAGGATCAACACGTGCCTGGTCTTTTTGTTGTCGCTGGTAAAACCTGGTGGTATAATGATACAACAGATATACTTGTATTCAAAGGTAAGAAATACGATGGTCTACTCGCAACTTCTATGTGGGACTATTCCATTGTAGGGTATCCATCAGCTTACGCATGGGATATAAAGAATGACCCTGTTACGGGCTATGTGTTGACAGGCGATATGGATGGCGAATTAGCTCCTGTGTTCATCATGCGGCTAAATACCAACCTCACACCTATCTGGGTACGTACGTATTCTTTTGTTCTACCTGCCCTCTTACTTTCGCATGCAATACTTGTGGATAATGGTAAAAACTACGTTGTATGTGGTTCCGCACGCCCTGGAAACAATTCTGACTTATGGGTGATGAAGACCAACCGTACTGGTGGTGTAATATGGTCAAAGGTGCTCGTTGGTTGCAATAACCAGATGGTGCTCAATGATCATGGTGAAGATATTGTTGAGTACCCCGATACCACCTACGCAGCAGTAGGCTACACTGAATGGCCGTCTGTTTATACACCCAATAATATATTGGTGGCAAAGATGGATCATAACGGTAACATTAACTGTCCAGACACACTGGATACATGTTTAGTCGACTTAGATATACTGGTAGATTCACCAGAGGTGGAGGTCGATAGTTCCTGGAATTATAAGGAGGTCGAACTTGAGTGGATACCAATTTTTGAAGATACAGCCAAAATACAGGATACGGTTGTCTGTGCATCATGGGCACCTACTGGGTGTGCTGAACACAATGTTACCGACCTCAGAGTATACAATATACCAAACCCATTCGTGAACACAACCATCATATACTTTAACGTTAATGTTACATCCGATGTGGTGATATCGATATCTGATATATCGGGTAGGCTCATACGTAGGTATGAGTTTGAATCCATCCCGTCTGGTACGTACACACTTGTGTGGGATGGCTGTAACTCATATGGTTTACGTGTACCAACTGGTGTGTACTTCTGTAAGTTATCGGTTGGGGATATCACCATCACCCGTAAGCTTGTACTGTTGAGGTAGCATGAGTTAATATAGGCTTTTTATGATAGTGAATTGACATCCTGTAATTATTTCTATCACTTAATTTCTAATGGTATGGTTGTACTGGGTGGTATGTTTGACTTTCGTCACCCTCTTGAGCGCTTTCATTGTAAGGCGTTGGCGTCACCTCGGTTATACAGCGCTTGTTGCCTTCTATGTGATATATCTTGGTGCTTCACAGATCTTAGCCACTCGTATTGTGGAGTTTGATTTAGTGGTTCGTCAATTCTACGCTCCAGCTGCCGTCTTCTTGTATCCGTTTATTGCACAAGCGCTTGACATGATCAACGAGGTTTACGGTCGTAGATTGGCACAGCTTGCCATCCTCATAGCGTTCGTCACACAGGTACTTTTGGTGCTGTTCATACTACTTGTTAGAACTTTACAACCGGCACCGTTCTTCGAATACGAACGTGCGTGGCAGTTCATCTTCGGTTTAAGCATAAGGATTACGGTTGCGTCGTGGGTTGCCTTCCTTGTATGTCAGACTATCGACGTTTATGTGTTTGATTGGCTCAAACGCAAGTTCGAACGCAATGTCATACTCCGCAGTGTTACAAGTGATGTCATCGATCTAACTCTTGACAGCGCAATATTTGTGACCGTAGCGTTTGCTGGTGTGATGCCACTACTTCCACTAATTATAGGTCAAATTGTAAGCAAAAACTTCATAGGGTTTATCGATACTCCATGGTTCCTCCTGTATAAAAGGTTGGTAAAATAAGATGGTGTTCGAGTTACTCAAACATAGCACCAAAAGTCGTGCAAGGGTAGGTCGTCTACACTTACCACATGGGGTGGTCGACACCCCTGTATTTATGCCAGTAGCTACACAAGCCACGGTTAAGGGGCAACCGTTTCGTTTCATCACCGAAATCGGTTACAGGCTTATTGTCAATAACGCATATCACCTTTATTTGCGGCCAGGTACTGACATAATCAAGCAAGCAGGTGGCTTACATAAGTTTACGGGTTGGCAACACAACATACTCACCGATAGTGGTGGTTATCAAGTATTCTCCATGGGTGAGCTCGTAAAGATTGACCCCGATGGTATAACTGTACGATCACATCTGGACGGCTCCTATCATAAATTGACCCCTGAAAAGGTGATGGAAATACAAAACATCTTTGCACCTGACATCAAGATGGTGCTCGACGATTGTCCACCATGGCCAGCTACCCGCGAACGTGCAGAGGAGTCAGTAGATCGTACCTTACGGTGGGCCACCATCTGCAAGCAACATAATATAAGTGACACCATTCTATTCGCTATCGTTCAAGGTAGCACATATTTGGATTTACGTGAACTATGTGCCAAGGAGCTCGTTAAACTCAATTTCGACGGCTACGCAATAGGTGGTGTATCCGTAGGTGAGCCACGTGAGTTCACGCTTGAGGTGGTACAATTTGTGGCCAATTTATTACCCAAGGATAAACCCCGCTACCTGATGGGTGTAGGTACACCTGAAGAGCTATTGGAATACATTAAGCTTGGTATCGATATGTTCGATTGCGTCTTACCCACACGCTATGGTAGGACAGGTACTGCATTCACTTCAGAGGGCAAAATAGTATTACGCCATAGTGAGTATAAAAACGATTTCAACCCAATAGATCCAACTTGCGATTGTTACGTTTGTAAAAACTACACCCGCGCTTATATACGACATCTGTTCAATGCAGATGAGATGCTTGGCCCTATCCTGCTCACATACCATAATCTATATTTTTACAAAAGATGGGTCGATCGAATACGCGATATGATACTCGATGACGCTATCTAAGCTTATATTGTTATCGATAAGTGTATTCTTTCTGCTCACTTCAACCGTAGGCTTAGCATTAGTCTTACAGCTACAACTGGGTGTGTTAGGTGCACCCCCCTACATCATAACTATAAGCGAGCTATTGTACTGGTTGGCATTACTTGCTGCTGCCCCGTTATGGGGTAAACTAAGTGATCACATCGGTAAGCCGAAGGTATTACTGCTTACGTCTTTATGCTCCAGCTTGCTGTTGTTTTTGTTCACATTTGCCAGCACTATACCTTCGTTGCTACTTCTGCGTGGACTACACTCATTAGCTGTGGCAGGTTTCCATCCAACCGCTTCCGCTTGGGTATCTGAGCTCAGCACCGAGGACATACGTGCACGTCGTATCGCGGTGTATAATCAGGGGTTCTCGTTTGGTATTGCAGTCGGTAGCTTTTTGGGTGGTTGGCTACTCGATAGATTTGGTTATCGTCACACATATTCAGTACTCGCTATATTTAGCCTCATCTGTACGGTGTTATCCTATACTATGCGGTCGACAGAGGGATATACTTCGATACCGTCACATCACATCCAACGTACACCGTTTACTTCAAGCTTATTGATTCTTTATCTATCCACACTACTACGTAAATCCGCTATAATAGGTGTGTTATCACTTGTTTACGTCTATATGCGTAAATATTTTGGTTACTCTCCTACATTGATTGGACGGTTAGCTGCACTTAATCCATTAACCCAAATCGCACTCATGCTAACCGCAGGTATATTTGCAGATAAAGTTGGCCGCAAAATGGCATTAATATTGGGGTTTGCCACCTCATGCTTAGCTCCTATAACATTCATTTATGCAACATCGTGGTATGAGTTTGCACTTGGCTTCATATTTATTGGCATATCTTTTGCGTTCTATATATCAGGGGCGCTTGCCTTCATAGGTGATGTCACCCCCACCGGTAAAGCTGGTGAATACATGGGTTACTTCCAAAGTGCACAGGGTATAGGTGGTATGATTGGCCCATTTGTTGCTGGCATTTTGGCACATAATTACGGGTATGCCACATTTTTCTGGGGTATGGAAGCATTCACATTAATCGCGCTTATGTTAAGCTTGTTATTACCGGGTAGGCCCACTAAGTGATAATAGACGTGCCAGACTTTTCGTAATACTTATCACCCAGATGATGTATCAGCGTCACCTTATCAAGTAACCAATGATCCGTAAATAGCCCCGCTTCTACCACCGCATACAGTATTTTGCCCACGAATATAGTGTGGCTATCGCAGTCCATATCTTTCATCACTTTACATTCGATATTCGCAACACATTCACCGATCACCGGTACGTCCACATATTTTGCAGGTGATTTACTAAACCCACACGCAGCAAACTTATCTATCTCGCTACCTGAGTGTTTGCCACAGAAAATCACCTTATCGAGTAACTTTATATCAGGTATATTGACGACGAATGCACCTGCCCCTTTTATCAACCCATATGAGAAGCGTGTCTTCTTCACCGCTATAGCGAGTGCAGGTGGTTCATGGCTCACGGGTGAACACCATGCAATCGTTATTATATTGTCTTTACCTTCATAGCGTGAGGTTACAAGCACAACAGGGCCATTGTTTACCAACCGTAAACTATGTTTTAGTGGTACTTCTTGTTTCATCACTTAAAGTAAAACCCTCCCCCAGTGGGGGAGGGTTCCCATCCATTAGGAATTAGAATACCTGGCCCACTACGAGGAATATGAATATGAGGATACCCATCCACCTTGCAGCAGTTGAGAGTGTACGTCTGACGTTACCTTCTTCGTATTTGGTTTCACCCCAGAATCCTAAGTAGATCGAGAGTGCGGTAAATATAAGTGTGATTATAAGAAACGTTAAGGAGGCTGCGTTCCATCCCGCACGCTCGAAGAACATGTGTAACCAATAGACGATATATGCAATGACACTCATCCAAAATGGTAACATCTATCCCTCCTCTTGCAAGGTGGGCGAAGGGACTCGAACCCTCAACCCCCAGAGCCACAGTCTGGTGCTCTAACCGGTTGAGCTACGCCCACCGTAAATATATAGATAATTCAAATCATTCAATGTCAACCAACACAAGATACTCACTATGCACCGTATTTCTTCAGTTTAAGTCCATGTGCCAACATCAACGGTAACAGGTCGAGCAACCTTATCCTACCCAACCCCCCATGCATACATTCACGTTCGTTGAATGCTTCACTCTTGTCAGGTATCACATAAGGGGATACAAAGAGTACAGGTACAGGGTGCCACGAATGTGCCTTAAGTATAGCTGGTGTGGAGTGATCACCTGTGATGACAAGCACATCAGGGTGCAGGTCTAAAATATCGGGCAATAGTTTATCGATCTTTTCGATTAACTCCACTTTAGCCTCCCAATTACCATCCTCGCCAAGGCTATCAGTACGTTTTATGTGGAAGTAAAAGAAATCATAGTTATCCCAGTTCTTACGTAATGTCTCTATCTCATCTTCGAGCTCCGGCCCTGTCTCAAGTATGTCCATACCCACAAGCCTTGCCAACCCTTTGTACATCGGATACGTGGCTATACCTGCAGGTGTCAACTTGAACCGCTCCCGCATCGACTTAAGTTGCGGATGCTTAGCGAACCCACGTAGTAACACAAAGTTGGCTGGCGGGTTCAATAACTTACGTGTTGCATCTACGAACTTGTTCACCACTTCCGCAGTATGTGTAGCCTCAGGTACGAGGGGTTCACATCTAAGTGGTGGGTTACCTTCTTTCTGTGGATCCGTTTCTGTAACCTTATCACTCAACTTATCGCCCCTCAAAATGAGGACAAATCGATGCTCCTTACCGGGTTTGACGATAATTTCAACCCCATCTATCGTCTTAATTTCCTGCTGTATACGAGTGCATAGCTGGCGATTCAGGTCGGTCGATATCCTGCCTGCCCTCCTATCTATAATTATGCCGTTGTCGTCGATTGTGGCAAAGTTACCCCTAACTGCTACATCTTTGGGGGTAACTTCTAACCCCACCCCCAGTGCCTCAAGTATACCACGTCCTATCTCATATCTCAGCGGATCATATCCAAACAACGCCAGATGGCCTGGCCCACTACCGGGTGTGATACCAGGTGCTACGGGGTCGGCAACACCCGTAATGTATGATTTCGCCAACCTATCCATGTTCGGTGTGTACGCAGCTTCAAGCTCAGTCTTACCGCGGTAGGGTGCTCCCCCTATACCATCTATTACAAGTAGCAATAACTTTTTGTCGTTCTTCTGGGTAAGTTTATCAAGTACGGTCTCCATCATACCTCCTGGTTGGTCATGTTGATCACCTCTATTTCTGATAGACTTTTTCATGTGTGGTTAGAAAATAACCTAACTTCATAATCTGCAATACACCACTTGTGTTATTAACCAATACACATATCTTTATTTCAGGAGGTATCGATGGCGGAACAGAATAAATTAGAAGTAGTAGAGGTATATCCAAAAGTTTGGATGTTTAAGCACCCCCCATGTGTAGACGCACTTGAAGCTACTTTCAACGAGGCACTCCAGCTACTGGGTGAGAACAAATATACCGCTGCTATAGATGTATTCCGTACAATTATCGATAAATGTCCACAGTTTCTTGCTGCCTACTATAATTTAGCATTGGCAATAGAGAATTACCTGATAGAAAATAAGCCCACCGATCCCGATGAAGAGAAGCGTTTCCGTGATACCAAATTTGTCATCTTAGCTGTAGGTTATGACGAAGCCCTTAAGGCGTTACCCGAGGGGTTTGTGGACACACTTGATAACCAGTTACCATGGTCGATCGAAGCGAACCGTCCTTTCCTTCAGATATTTAAAGCACTCAACGAAGAGATGTTAAACCGTGGCTATGTCGAGGAGGCACTTAATGGGTTCTATCGGTTACTTTTGTACAACCCCGATGATGAGCAGTACATACGTGGTTATATCGTATGGTGTAACTTTGAGCTCAACCATCCCGACGATGTGTTGAAGATATGCGATCTATACAGTAATGATACCACACCGGATCTCCTGTATGGGAGGCCGCTCGCCTTGTTGCAATTGGGTAGGGAAGCCGAAGCTGTCCACACATTAAAGATAGCTGTCTCACTTAACCCACGTATTGGTAAAGAGCTGCTTAAAAAGCGTCATACGAAACCTAAATCCCAAGACATAACCCCCGGTAGCCGTGAAGAGGCTTACGTTTATTGGCAAGAATACGGTAGGTTCTGGGAAGCCACCGAGGGTGCACTTGACCTGCTTGCTCAATGTGTGAAAGGAAGTAGCTAATTTATACTAAACGACTACATTCGATGCGATGCGTAATCGGGTGGCTCTTGCATTGTGTGGATTTTTCGCAGTATTTGCATTACTATGTTTTGTTAAAGTAACGCAAACCACATGCCCCGAAAGCTACCTGAAGGTTAAAACCGATCACCATAAGATAGAAACATCGGCTAAATCTTACCTCTACCGTATTCTGGGTGATACGTTCACACACTATCGTGTGGAGATTGAATTCACCGAAGATGTGATCGCCAAATACTTTCTTTTACGTAACGCATCTGATAGCTTACGCGATATCATAAGGGATGGTAAATCACTCTGGTGTTGGCGTGTAACCTTCTACGTACCAGATACTGGGGATACCATAACAGTGGACCTACACCCGGAAAGCCTAACATTGGTTGGGTTCCACAAAAGGTGGGCACTACCTTACACGCAGGGTTTGGACACACGTGAAGCAAAGCAGTTTGTCAGCTCTCTACTTCATAAGGTATTGGATAATGAGGTGGATAAATTTGTCTATTCTGGGACGAAGAAATCAGGCCACTCGTGTTTACAACTATTGTGGTACGAGGCTGATTTCAACATCAAAGGTGCAAAATATGGTATAATCGCGTATCTCACAGATGATGGACTTAAAGGCATACGGATGGGGTTCATCCTACCAGCTGATACCTACGTAGATTACAATCGTAACCACCTATGTAGGTTGGGGTTAACCTACATGACAGCTTTTGCTATATTTCTGCTTATACTTATCCCATTGTCCATACATATAGTAACCTTCATGAGGTGGGGTTGGATATCCATCGATGAACTCATACTATGTTTTACCGTAACTTGTCTGCTGGTATTTGCTACCACCTACAGTATGTTTGGTACACACAACCTTCGTCAGAATCTGTTAATTTCACTCGCCATCTCCGTGGTTATAAGTTTAGCATTACTGGTAGGTAGACACCACTACACGATGGTTGCACCCTTCAAGTTATACCTCAAGTTCTTACCTACACCAATTGGAATGAAGACAC
>JAGGUB010000025.1 GCA_021158725.1 Caldifarciminota bacterium
CCTATTTAACAAAGAAGCTGCTATCTCTTAAACAAGGTGAATCCCCCGGTATTGTCTATGTGCGACCCGAACTTGTTGTTGAGGTAGAGTTCGACGATATACAGATGAGCCCCCACTATGACTCAGGTTATGCGTTGAGGTTTGCACGAATCAAATCCATAAGGGAAGATAAGCCACCGTACGAGGCGGATAGTATCACCACATTACGCAAGATATTTGATAAACTGCATGGAAGTTGAATGAAAATCACTGCTGAGCTTGACTCCAATGAGCAATGAATATTCTTGAAAAGGGTATGATGTATAAAAGGGTTATTTTGTTGGGTTTACAGTTTTTGGTATTCGGCTTGTGGGCAGTTGCACCGGATTATGAGGTAGTGTGGGAGAAGGAGTTCGATAAGCCAATAAGTAAAGTTGTATGGGCATATGAGAACGATACACTGTATCCAAAAGTTTTAGTGATCGGTAAAACTGAGGTTAGGTTTCTTAATCCATCAGGTGAAGCTGAGGCACGTTTGACATTCAGGCCATCAAAAGTTTATATCTCCCCTAATGGCAAGTATGTGGGTGTGGAGACATTCATAGTACCTGAAATTCCATATGCATATGATCCACACCGACCTCCTTACTACATACGATATTTAAGACTTTATGATGATAAGGGTGAACTACTGTGGGGGGTCCAAGATACCCTCATGGATACTGAAGAATGTTACGCTATGCATATTTCTAACAAAGGCATTGTAATAGTCGACCGTCCATTTTACGGAGGATTGGATCTATTCAACTTATACGGTAATCGCAAAATAATAGCACCATTTGGGTTTGATGTAGATTGGGGTGTTAGGGGATGGTCAGTTATATGGACAGAGAGTGGTAATAAGTTTATTCTGTTAGGGGGAGCAAACTCGATAAGGGGACCAAAAAGCTTATGGCTTATTCTGTATGATGCGAATGGAAACGAAATCTGGCGCAAACCCATTGATGCACGTGTGGGTAAAATTTACAGCTCTTATAATGCAAAATATATGCTTCTGGACGTATGGGAGTGGCAATGCCACGATGGAGAGACGCATTGGGAAGAGGGGTGTTTGTTATTAGATAGTTTAGGTAATATCATTAAAGAAATGCCAAATGTAAGAGGGAAAGCTACATTCTCACCGGATGAAAAATTATTTGTGCTATGTCAGGGCAACAAATTCAGTTTAGTAAAAAGTGCAGATGGCCAAATTTTGTGGGAGAAGAAACTAACGTTCGAAATCATGAGCGCGAAGTTTCTCACAGCTAACGAATTCGTGGTCATCTCTTATAAAAGGTTCCCACGAGAGAAATATGAAAAGCAATTAAAAGGCTTACCTGTAAGTGAAGCAAGAAAGAGATACAGCGAGTTGCTTGAGGATTTTTGCAAAACGATGGACGATGTCGAACTTTTCGCATTTGATATAAGCGGTAATATTATTTGGCACAGGAAATATACCGGAAGGCTTGCAAATCGTGACATTTTACAAGCTGTTGCACCTGATCGTATAGTGTTGAAGTTGGGCAAAACTTACAAAATGTTCCGAAAAATCCAAAGAGAGGAAGATTGAGAAGAAGATGCGTTGCGTTCTTAGTTATAATTATATTGTTGACAGTTAGTACTGCTGCGTATGGCTTCATATGGCCAATAGGTAATAGCTATACTCTTCACCATAGTTTGGTGAATTTAGACCCCCTACTGGGAATTATTCTCCTTACAATAGGGAACATTTCACGATGGTATATATATGGTCCATGTAGCATCCGAGTGTATGAAGTGGGTACTTGAACCAATACTATGGTGGATACCTCTCATAAATTCGTAATAACTCGCTATCATGACTTCCGTCATATAATTCCATCCCCATCTCTTCGGTTAGGAGATATCTGGCCTGATCAGAGTCCCGCATACGGGTGGTCAGATCCCATTCGGATAACATTATCACCTTGCTTAATCATAAGGAGTAAAACCAGTCCTAAACTCGCCATAAAAGGATGCTTCCCAAAACGATCGGTCATCACCCAGCTTATTGCCGTAATTCCATATTTTTGAATAACTTAGATCTATACCACCGACAAACCATGGTATGTGGAAAGTTTCACCTCCAATATGTAACTTAAGCGTCTTCTGTGGTACACCTAAAAGGAAACAGTTTCTTGGTGGTCGTAACTCATCCATCGCTAAATGAGTTTGACCTTTCCTTGTAAAGCTGATGGATAGCTTGATATCCAACCACACACTGTGATGGTAGACTACCGTGAGTGAAGTTATGTCGAAATCTGATCCCAACCTATGAGCTAACGGGTATCCCATACATACGAAATAGTTTTGCGGCAGTGCATGCCAGTAACAGTAAGCGTTTACACGAAGGTATTCCAACCACCACAATGTGCGGTCAACTAATATATCTGCACGTTTTACACCTAAGATATACGCAAACGGACCTGCACCTAAAACATCGTCAATAAATGGATGGTACGGATCGGTCACAAACCCTACATCATCGAGTAACCATTCAAAGTACAGTTTTGTATCCTTCAGATACAATGTGATACCAACCTCCCAATAAAGGTCATCATTAAACCAATATGCACCGCTTGCCTTCCTTGCATAGTGTGCATTATATTCAGCCAACCGATATATCGCGACGGGGTTCAGGTAATACAATGCAGACATTGCATCCTGACGTGCAAATAGTATGCCTTCACTCAGCGATAGTATCAGCTTATGCTCAAGTAGCGCTATATCTAACCTATGTGCACAAAAGTATCGATTAAGTAATGGGGTTAAGCTATCAGCTGATACGTACTGGTCGAGAGGTGCAAACAAGTATACAAAGCTAAACGCACCACGCATGTAGCGTAGTAATATCAAGTCGTAAGGTATTGTACTACCTGATACCAACAATCCATACCCCCACCTTACAGGTAACCTACCCACCGTAACTCGTAAGTTACCGTTCCCACCACTCACATATGCACGGTAGAGGTCTATACCAACAACTGTATCGCCATGCGGGTAATGCCAGGTCTTCACCGGGAATGCGTTAGATTTACCAAACTTAGCAATCAAGCTTATATCCACACCTAAGTTATGTGATGGGTAATTTATGCCACCCCAAACGAAATAACTGCGCGTTGTGTCTGAAATAGTATTAACCTTTAGGTTAAATATGGGTCGTGAATACCCCCTATAGTACATGGAAAGCCTGGTAACAAGTAACTTCCTGGTTGTGGTTAATTTCGATACATCAACATTCTTCAGATATCTTTTGATCACCGCATATTCATATGGCTTTATGGTGGTGAACACCAACGGCAATTCACCTCTTATACGGAGTTCGTCAATGGTTTCAGTTGTCCATTCACTTAACGGTATGAAGAGCGTCATCAAAAAGAGTAACATCGTGGTTATCTCTCGAACACCCTTGCCAACCTCCGTAATGCATTCAGTTTCTCGCGGTTACCTATTTTAGCCTCCTTTATTGCTTTCTCAAGTATTGTGATAGTCCTTTCGTATCCACTACGGTCGACTGGGTATGGATGTCCATCCTTACCACCATGTGCATAACTGTAGCGTGCGGGATCACGGAAGCTGGGTGCGGTCCCATATATAAGTTGTGCCACCAATGTCAATGCACGCAATGTCTTGGGACCCACACCCTCAGTTGTGAGAAAGGTCTCGAAGTCCTTTGGCTGTTTCTCGTAAGTGGTTAACATCACTTGATACAGGCGGTTGGGGTTTATCATCTCCTTGGTAATTTTATGAAACTCTGGCATCTTGAGATACTCCTTCACAAGCTTATTCGGATGTTCGCGTGCAAGTTCAACCACCCGTTCCTGTGCGGGTACACTCTCACGTGCTACCATGTTAAGTACTTGTGGTTCAATACGTGTTGTCCATATCCCCTTGTGGGGTTCAACCACGGGATTATCGAGTTCCAGCGATGTCCAATGGTATCTACGTGCTAACTGTTCTTCTGGCCGCATACCTTGTTGGATGACAGTCCACTCGCCCTCTGTTGTGAATATGAACACATGGTGATAAAGTTGATATCCATCCTGTATCGCTGTGTTATCAACTTTTGCGATCAACTTACTCATATAGATTAGCTTATTGGCGTCTACACCAGCACGATCACATTTGAGTTTCAACTCATCCGGTGTCTTACGTGATGTTTTGCCCTTACCACCTGCGACGTAGATACCGAGCTCATCTTCTAACCCCCGCAATGCCTCTTTGATAGCCGCTGTTACGGTGGTGGTAAGTCCACTCGAATGCCAATCAAACCCCAACACACAACCAAGACTCTGAAACCAATACGGTGAGCTCATCCTCTCCAAGAATTCGTCACGCCCAAGTTCAGCCACAAGAAGTACAACAATCTCCCGGGCAAGTTTCACCATAAGTTCAAACAACCACTTAGGTGCACGTCCACCATGTAACGGTAATTCTGCCACCCCTCTACGCATTATGTACCCAATTTATCAGTAAGTTCACGTAATGCATGGGTTTCATCTTTTACATGGATTAACCCCTCTTCTTTAATAATACATCTGGCAAATGGTATTGGCAAGAGAAATCTATCCCATGAACTTAACCTATAGCATGGCCGACATTCCACACTTATTGGTACTATCGGTATTTTGAGCCATTTTGCCAGCTTCACGACACCAGATTTTACAACATGTCGTGGTCCCCTGGGGCCATCCGGTGTTATTGCTATGCTTATATTGTTGAGCTTAAGTATACGAAGTAATGCAGGTACAGCTTGGTCATCGGTTGCACCACGTACTGTGTGATAGCCCATAGACTGTAATATCCTATTGGCTAATTCGCCATCACGATGTGGGCTTACCAGTATCGCTATCTTTTCACTCCTATACACATAAACTGCAGGTAATATGTTAGCATGCCATATAGCGTAGATTACTCGGTTGGGTTTACTTATGCGGTACCACTTTATACGTAACGAATACCATATGAATCTAAGCATCCAATGTATTGTACTCGTCAATATCCAGAGCTTGAACTTCTCCCACTTACCCATAGAAATGCTGTTTAATAAGGTTTATCGCCTCACGTGAAGCTATTTTATCGCCCAGAAGTGTACGTACCTTATTTAGTTCGTTACGCATCTTGCGCTCCAATTCGGGATGGCTGAAGAATTCGTCCAAATACTGTATGATTGTATCAGCATTACAATGGTGTTGTATGAACTCAGGCACTATCTCATGACCTGCAATTATATTAGGTAATCCGATGTATTTCACATGTGTCAACAACTTCGCCACCCAATAGAAGCTATATGACGTTCTGTAGAGTATCGCCATTGGTGTACCTATCAACGCAGCCTCCAATGTAGCAGTACCTGAGGTCACCAGCAGAAACTTAGCTTTACGCATAAGTGTATAGGGGTTTTCGAAATAGACAATAGGTAGGTTATTGACCAGCGATTTCACAACCGGTAATGTATTTTTCGTAGGTGCTATACCTATCTTCTTATCGTTGAAGTGACATGCAACTTCAAGCATAATCGGTAATATAGAACGTACCTCTTGTACACGTGACCCCGGTAGCAGGCCAAGAAATACTTCAGGGCCATCCACTACATGTTTGAGTTCATCGTTTATGATTTCAACCAGTGGGTGGCCCACCCAATACGTTTTGAGGCCCAACCTCTCATAAAATTGTTGTTCGAATGGCAGTATCACCAACCTTAAATCCACGTATTGCTTCAAAGCTTTCACACGCCAGCCCCCCCATATCCATAGCTGTGGTAACGAATAGTATATCACTTTGCAACCCCTACCACGTGCGAAACGTGCAAGCTTTAGATTGAACCCTGGGAAGTCCACAAGTATGACGAAATCAGGCCTTGTACTCACTATAAAACGGGTGATTGTATTGAATGCTTCAACTATTGTGTTACGTGCTTTCCAAACTTCTACTATACCCATAACGGACATGTCCGCATAGGGGTAAAGTATTGATACACCTGCCTTTTGTAAGAGCTCACCACCTAACGCATAAAACTCTGTATCTGGGAAAGCCGTCCTCCATCTATTTACCAACCGTTCCGCATAAAGTTCACCGGAGGGTTCACCTACGGAGATGAGTACCCGCATATGGAAGGTGTAGGCTTTTCAATATTCGATAAGCTACCTCGAACGACTTACGTACCTCCATAGGGTCGATGGCAGGTGGTTTACCTTTTGTGACACTTTCTGTGAAGCTTTCAAGTTCCTGATGTAATGGCTCCATAGGGATGGTTTCTATCTCCCTACCTTTTATTGAGAAGTAACCATTATTTTCTTGCCCCTTATAGTAAAGCGTAGCAGTATGTGCTTTGTAATCAACAAAGAAATAGCGATCTTTCTCGAAAAAAATGATCCTACGTATCGTTTCAGGTACCACACGTGATGCGGTGAGGTTAGCTACTACCCCATTTTCAAACTCTATCCTTGCATTTACGAGATCGTATTCTTGTGGGGTGAAAATCGACAATCCTGTGGCATTTATTTGTTTGATTTCGCTTTTGACAAACTTCAACACGATATCGATATCATGTACCATAAGATCTAACACGAGCGGTGCACTAATTTCATTAACTGCACGTAAAGCTGACCTATATGCTTCAATGTAAACAGGTTCACGTAGTAGCTCCTCCAATGCTATGATTGCGGGGTTGAACCTTTCGATGTGCCCCACCTGTAGGACGAGGTTTTTCGATCTCGCAAGCTGAATCAGGTCATCGAC
>JAGGUB010000109.1 GCA_021158725.1 Caldifarciminota bacterium
GTCAAGGGTAGCAAGTTCGGTATACCAGAGGATGAGGTGTGGCAACTAATACCACAGATTTTGGGGTCACCAAGCCTTAACCTACTCGGTATACATGTGCATCTGGGGTCGGAGATTACGGAGGTTGAACCCTTCCGTGTGTTAGTAGACAAAATGTACGACTACTATATGAAGCTCAAAACCGAATATAATTATACCATTAAGTACATCAACCTTGGTGGCGGTTGGGGTAAATCCTGGGAGGAGTTCCCGATCGATGAGCTGGGCAACCTAATCCACAAGAAATTGAGTAAATTGCCGGTCACCATAATTGTGGAACCGGGGCGGTTCATTGTGGGCCCCTCAGGTGTACTCGTCACACGTGTATTGTATCGTAAAGGTAGATTTGTAATCGTCGATACAGGTATGAGTGAATTCATAAGGCCATCACTCTATGGTAGTGAACATCCAATGCGTGAGGTGAAACATAAACCTGGACCCGAGGGGACGTTCGATGTTGTCGGCCCCTTATGTGAGGGTGGCGATTTCATTGCACATAATGTGCGATTGCATGATCCACAGCCTGGTGATATACTTGCTATCATGGGTACAGGTGCGTATGGTATGAGTATGAGTTCAAATTACAATTCAAGGCCAAAAGTAGCAGAAGTGCTGGTGGACGGCGATAAGGCGTTCATCATCCGTGAACCAGAGACGCTCGAAGATTTGGTGGTTAAAGAGACATGGCATCCCATCGCATAGTGTACCAGAAAACAATAGCGGATGAGATTGTACTCGAGGGTATAGGTGTACATACCGGTCGACCGACAACGGTGAGATTGAAACCTTCCCCACCGAATACCGGTAGAATATTTGTATACAAAGGGGTGGAGATACCCGCAACCTTAGACCATGTTGTTGATGCCCCATATCGTACGGCGGTGGGTTGCAACAATGTGGTAATCCACACGATCGAACATCTACTGTCGGCGCTTCTCGGTTTGGGGGTAACCAATATCTACATAATAGTTGAGGAAGGATCAGAGATACCGTTCTTCGATGGCAGTGCTAAGATATGGGTGGATGCGCTACAGAAAGCTGGCATAAAGGAGCAACCCCACCTATATCCAGTTTGTGAGCTACCTACGGGAAGCTGGACGTTTGGTAGAGATCCAATAGCTCCTTACATAGTTACATATAAGGATAAAGAGGGTGGGGGATTGACGATCGAAATGCGACTCGAATACCCAAAGGAAAAATACACCGATTCATATGTTTACCACCACCCTGGTAGCTACACTACGGAGATAGCGGGTGCACGTACATTTACATTTCTGGAGTGGCTACCTGAGCTTATCAAACGTGGACTCATAAAGGGAGGTAACCTCAACACCGCTATAGTCTTACATGAGGGTAGGGTTGCCACCATCGAAGAGATAGAAGAATTCATGGGGCTTAAAATTGATAGCATTCCACCCAATTACGGGCAGATTATGCCACACGAACCTGCACGCCATAAAATACTGGACTTTATGGGCGATCTGGCACTATTGCCGTATGAATTCATCGGCCATATTACGCTCTATGCTACCGGGCATAAACAGCATCATAAATTTTTGCGTGAAATAATGAATTATATGGGAGGCACATATGGAACACATATTTAACATATTTTGGTTGTTTGTGATGATCGTAGCGTTACAGCCCATCCTCCGTAAGCGTATGCTCGAAAGTGCACGACGTGGGTTGCTTGCCAAAATCGAAAGTAAACGCGATTCACGTGTCATCATCATGGTACATCGTCAGGAGACGATGGGCTTACTGGGCTTCCCTGTTGTACGTTACATTGATATCGAGGACTCCGAGGAGGTGTTACGTGCTATCAATATGACCGATCCAGAAGTACCAATAGATTTCGTAATCCATACACCTGGCGGGCTGGCGATAGCTGCACTCCAGATAGCACGTGCACTCAAAAAACATAGGGGTAAGGTGACAGTTTTTATCCCTCATATGGCGATGTCAGGTGGTACCCTCATAGCTTTGGCAGCTGATGAGATAGTGATGAGCCCACATGCAGTGCTGGGGCCGGTGGACCCTCAAATAGGTGAATATCCAGCAGCTTCGCTTTTGAAGTTGACTCGAGACAAGCCGATCGATAAGATAGACGATAGGACGCTCATCTATGCAGATATAGCAACCAAGGCGATAGACCAGCTACGTGAGAATATCGAGGAGCTTCTGGAAGGCAACTATCCACCCGATAAGGTGAAAGAGATCGCACGCCTGCTATCCGAAGGTTTATGGACTCACGATTACCCCATAACCTATGAGAAAGCAAAAGAGATCGGCTTACACGTACGTTCAGATATACCACACGAGTTTCTCGAGCTGATAAGTTTATATCCACAACCGGTTAAGCATTATCCTACAGTTGAATACATACCAGTACCCCGATATCGTGGTAAAACACGTTCTACTTGATTATTTGGGCTTAGGAATGTTTTCTACGGAAATACTCTTTCGCTAACTCCCTGATGAGCTCGGATCGCCTCTCAGCCAGCAATATGTACTCTATCAATATCGTTATGGAGGTGAAGAATATTAACACACCACCTATACCTCCAAGTATGTTGCCGATCTTCGTACGTAGTGTTTCGCCTGCAAAGATGGTGAGCGTCAACCCCACCACCAAAGCTTTGTAAAGCGATCCAAACAGCACCGCTGAAACGATCAACAACCCTATACCTGTAAGTATAACGTAACCGAGTCCATGTTCTCTGAGTAATCTCAAAATATCCTGCCACCTGCTCGCTCTTTTGCCTAAGAAGCGTTTCAAAGCTACACCTTTCCATAGCTTTAGCTCCTTACCTTTTGAGTAGATCTGTTCCTCTACCTTGGAATGTTTGAAGTCACTTTTCTCTTCCAGCTGACCATGTAGGATATCCCTCACATCGTTGGCAACATCCTCCTCTATTAACGTGTAGGCAGTTTCCTCGCTCTCTTTCTTGCTCATGGTGGTTTTGCGTTCGATAATCTCTGCCAACCTATGTACGAAGTCGACAAACGCCTCTTCCTTTAGGGTTTCTTCGATGAGCGACCTTATATCACATCCGTACTTACCCTCCAAGCTGATTTTCTCCATCAAGCTATCGATGAAAGCTTGTCGAAACCTATCGAAATGTGCTTCCTTTAGAATTTCCTTACCTTTCTTATCAACCTCCATTGTCGATGGAAGTCGTCCCTAACGGTTCAGTAAACCCTTAATTATTTTAAAAATAACGTAACCCCATACATGTCAACAGCTAACATCGCTATGTTTACATTGTGAATGTGTTGGGTTGACTCCCTGGTGGATACCTTATAATAGGATACCTCAGATAAGGAGGCAATATGGCAACCAACTATTTTGTACATCCCACCGCAGTAGTTGACCCTGGTGCCAAGATAGGTAAGGGTACAAAGATATGGCATTTCTCACACATAATGGGAGGTGCTGAAATAGGTGAAAACTGTGTGATAGGTCAGAACTGTTTCATTGGTGCACGTGCTAAGCTGGGCAATAACGTCAAGCTACAGAATAACGTATCGGTTTATGATCTTGTCACCCTTGAAGATGGTGTATTCGTTGGTCCATCGGCTGTGTTCACGAACGATCTCAACCCACGTGCCCCGTATCCCAAAGGTGGTAAGTGGCTACCCACACTTGTGAAGAGAGGTGCCACGATAGGGGCAAACGCTACGATATTGTCGAACCTAACCATCGGCAAATGGGCGTTCGTAGGTGCAGGTGCTGTTGTCACACGTGATGTACCGGACTATGCGTTGGTGGTAGGTGTACCCGCACGTGTGGTGGGTTGGATGTGCGAATGTGGTAACCGCATAGAGTTTGACGACAAAGGTGACGGTAAATGTACAAAATGTCATCGTCGCTACAAAAAGGATGGTATGAAGGTTGAACTCATAGATACTGAAACCGAGTGGCAATATAAATCTAAATAAGGATGAGCTCGACAATAAACAGCAGGCATGCAGCTATCAATAACCAACGTGTGAGCACCTTAAATTGTGCATGTTTACCGATGTTCAGCTCGGTAGATCTACCGCGGGGATTGTAATTTACCGAAAAATAGTATTTAAAATCGCCATCCGGTGATCTAACCACATAGTTGCCGGGTGATTCAGGTATCCACTTTATGTACCATCTACCATTAACTTGGGTTGGTAGCAATATGGTTTGAAGGTTATCACCTTCGAGCACGTAACCACGACCATCGGGTACTTCGATAGCGATGCGATCACCTACTTTGAAATTATATCTACCGGACATCTTCGTGAGATATAGCAACGTCTCATACAATAAGGGTACAAATATGGGTGAATAGACCAACCCCGTGTAATCATCTGTCAACAGAAACGGTACCACTATGTTGTCACCTACTTCAACCATCAAAGGCGTGCCATCATCCGCATAGATGAGCGGGTTGCCACCTTTTACTTGCCAGTAGCGGTTTACGGGTATGGCGATATTTTCGACCTGCACGACCCGAGTTATGGGGTGTGATACAAACTTAGTACCGTATATATTGGCGGTTTTCATACTTGTGATCTCTATTCCAAGTTCACTGTATGAGTGGGGTTGAATCTTATCACCCAACAGAATAAGTGCGGGCTTGTTCAACTGGATTGGACTCGTAATGTTAGATAATATAACCACATCTGCGGGTTGGGGTTGCTCGACTATCACAAACATACCATGAGAAGCAGCCAGTGCTTGGGTGATGAAAAACGTAGCTTCACCCATAATGTATACTTTTATGGAGGGTATCACGTTTACAGTGTAGTAAATCGTGTTATCCACAGGTGTGGCATCGGGTGGTAACCTAAACACAAATTGATACATACCGGGTGTATCCACAACCGTTTGATATTCGTAGCGGTTGAGCTTATGAGCTGATAAGTCGATGTATTGCTTAACTTTGTGGTTACCACAACTGATACTCACAGGTAACCGCTTATCGGTGGTGGCTCGACAGTTGATATAGAGTTTGATATTACATGGGTTAGCTCTTAACACATGAGAGGGACCTTCCACACTATCTATGGATAGCTCGTTATCCAATGCAAATAATCTACCATAGATGGGTGCGGTCACCTTGTTAGCTGTGGTGATGAGGTAAAAATCAACGTTGGGATATTTTCTACGCCAGCGGTTGAGCTCTATCGTATAGTTTACAAACTTACACTTCACGTGGCTGGTAAACTTATCACCAGATACGAGGTAGATGGGCTCTCCTCGCAGTTGTAGCTTGTTGGCCAACCTAACCGCTGTCTCCCAATAGGGTGCCATCGTATATGAATCATCGAGTATAACCACACGTGGGTTACCCACCCTCACCGCTAAGCGTGCGCTTGCAAGTATTATCAGTAGGATGATCAATGTACGTATGACGAGCAACAGTATATCCTTAAGGCGACGCCAAGCTTTCTCACCTTTGGTTGCACGTTTGAGTAACTGCACATATGGGAAAGGGTATGGTCTGGCTTGCTTACGATGCCATAGGTGTATGATAAACGGTAAGCTAACAGCTGGTAACAACCACAGGAATTGTGGTGCAAGGAAGCTCATCTACGTAAGGATAAAAATGGTAATACGATCTTCTCGATAGGTTCATATGTAGGTGTAAACTGGTACGCGATTTGGTACTTTAAACAATTCACCCGATACTCGTCAATCCACGCCTTTAGGAGCCGTTCATAGCTATCCCGTATATCGGTGGGGTTAACTAAGATCTCGTCGTTAACCTCCAGATCCTTAAATCGCAACCTTTCAGCCGGTAACACAAGTTCATCGTTTGAAATCACATGAAATACCATCATATGGTTATCCTTTGTACGTATTAACTGTAGGCTGGGTAAGACCTGGTCATGTGGTTGCCATAGGTCAGATATGAGTATGACCACACCTTTGCGGGTAAGGTTATCACTTACTTTGTGTAATGCTTGATCGATAGCAGTCTTGCCGATGGGTTTGAAACTATCGAGTAACTCAAATATCTTGAACAGCTGTCTACGTGTGGATGATGGTGGTAGCTCCTGCAATACATTGTCACTGAATAGCAATAGGCCGACCTCATCCTTCTGCTGAATAAGTAGGTAGCTCCACAATGCTGCCAATGTAGTTGCATAGTCGAACTTACGTGGCTCACCGTAATCCATGGAGCTACTGACGTCAACCAATATCCATGCGGTGAGGTTGGTCTCCTGTTCAAATAGCTTGACAAAGAACTTATCCGTACGTGCGTAGACTTTCCAATCCACGTATTTGAGTGGATCGCCAGGATTATAGCTACGATGTTCCTTGAACTCAACCGAAAACCCATGATACGGGCTACGATGTATACCGACGAGCTTACCTTCGACTAACGATTTGATACGGAACTCCATCTTCTTCAGCTTGAATAGGATTTTGGGATTTATCATCACTATAAGATAAGGCATAATTTGGAGCCTCAATCTCACACAATATGGGTTGGTTGACCATATGGTTGGTTTCGGTATTTTACAATGAAATGGTGGTAGGGCGTTTCGATGATGTTGAGTGTGAAGCCGGTAGCTGGGCTGGCGCCAAGGATGTATGTATCAGGTGGCTCATCACAGAGGATAAGGGTGCACCTAACTTCCTCATGCGTATGTTTGAGATAGCACCTGGTGGGTACACGCCACGACATCGTCACGATTATGAGCATGAAGTTTTCATCTTAGAAGGTAACGGCAAGGTATTCTGTGGAGGCAAGGAGTACGAGGTAGCAGCTGGCCATTACTTGCTCATAAAGCCGAACGAGGAACATCAGTTTATCAACACCGGTGATGTGGTGTGGCGTTTCTTGTGTTTGATACCCAAAAAGTGATCTATGCGGTTATGTATTGTAAGGGTACCAGTTGCTGACCTACGTAAGGAGCCCAGCCATCAGACCGAACGTGTTAGCCAGGCATTATTAAACGAGACTGCGGAAATACTGAACGAGGAAGCTGATTGGTTGCGGGTGAAGCTCAACCGTGACGGATATGAGGGTTGGATATACAAACCACATGTGGTTGAAACCCGTGTAGAGAGGTCATTTGATCACGTGGTGGTGGTACCAATCGTATCGGTATTTGTATCACCTTATGCACCGTTCCCTATGATGCGGTTATCGTTTAACACAAGGGTACGACTTATCGAGACCAGCAAGCAGTGGGGGTTGGTTGAGCTGGCTGATAGGAAAGGTTGGCTCCGCATACGACATATCAGGAAAGTGGATGAGATAAGGTTTGACCCTTACGAGTTATGGCGTAAGGGGTTGGAGTTCATCGGTACACCATATCTATGGGGAGGTAGGTCAGCGTTTGGGTTTGATTGCTCCGGGTTTGTACAGACATTGTACGATTTCTTTGGGGTAAAGTTACCAAGAGATACCGACGAGATGCTTAACGTAGGTACGGAACTCAAACGTGAGGAGCTGGAGTTGGGTGATCTCGTCTTCTTCACACGTCATGTTGGGATATACGGTGGAGGTGGTGAGTTCATACACTCCAGCCGTACGCAGGGTGGTGTGTATCTGAGTAGCTTCGACCCACATTCACCACATTATAATGAGAGGTTGGCGAACGATTTTGTGACCGGGAGGCGTATTGTTACGACGACCTAAAGATAGCAAAGCTGTATTCGAAGAGATACGTAGCTTACTTACTGAACAGCGTAACCCACGTAGCTTGGATATAGATACGAAATCGATACCTGAGATACTGGAGATAATCAATGAGGAGGATCATCTTGTTGCACCCGCAGTTAAAAAAGAGATACCCTACATTGCGAAAGCAGTTGAGTTGATAGTGGAGTCGTTCAAACAGGGTGGACGTCTCATATATGTGGGTGCAGGTACATCGGGTAGGTTGGGTGTATTGGATGCAGCTGAATGTCCGCCAACCTTTGGTACACCACACTGGATGGTACAGGGTATAATTGCAGGTGGTTACGGTGCGCTGGTACATGCGGTGGAGGGTGCCGAAGACAATGCGAAAGCTGGTATCAAAGCCATACGCCGTAGACGGGTTAGCCCACGTGATACCGTTGTGGGTATAAGTGCATGTAAACGTACACCGTTTGTTGTAGCAGCTATCAGTGAGGCGAGCCGTAGGGGGGCACGAACCATATATGTGACCGCTATACCACGTGAGAAGGTCGATATACAAGCAGATGTTATAATAGCGCCAGTGGTGGGGCCCGAAGTTATCATGGGGTCAACCAGGATGAAAGCCGGTACAGCTACCAAACTTGTGCTTAATATGTTAACAACAGCATCGATGATCAGATTGGGTAAAGTGTATGGTAATATGATGGTCGACCTACAAGCTACCAGCCAAAAGCTGATCGAACGCTCAAAACGTGTGATAATGATGGCTACTGGTGTAGACTATGAGGCTGCTGCCAAATATCTGAGGCTCGCAAAAGGTAGCGTTAAGGTAGCTATCGTTATGATACTTGCGAAAGTTGGCTACGATGAGGCGGTGAGACGTCTGAAAGAGGCAAACGGGTTCGTACGCTACGCAATAGAGATTAAGGATAAAGATAGGGGGTAACGATGGGATTTTTGATCTTTGCTGTTTCCATACTTTGGTTCTTCATAATGTACAGATTATATGGTGGGTTTATCGCAAGTAAAGTGTTCAAACTCGATGTCAGAAATACCACACCCGCACATAAATTAGAGGATAAAACAGATTATGTACCCACAAATAAGTGGATAGTGTGGGGACACCATTTCACATCGATAGCGGGGTTGGGTCCAATCGTAGGTCCTGCTATTGCGATAATCTGGGGGTGGCTTCCTGCAGTGTTATGGGTGACACTTGGAGCAGTATTTGCGGGTGCTGTACACGATTTTGCTTCCCTTGTTATCTCCATGCGCAACGAAGGCTATTCCATTGGAGAGGTTACATCAAGGATTGTTGGGCCACGTGCTCGTTACTTATTTTTCTTCATAATGTTTTTTGAGTTGTGGATCGTTATCGCAGTTTTTGCGTTAATAATGGGGATATTGTTCGATATGTATCCATCGTCTGTATTCCCTGTGTGGATGGAGATCCCCATTGCTATGACGTTATCTTATATGGTATTTAAGAAAGGGAAAAATATTCACACATGGTCGTGGTGGGCATTGATCATGTTGTATCTCATGATAGCGATCGGTGTATTCATTCCGTTAAAGATCCCTGGGCCTCATGCTTTGGTGATCTGGCTCATCATCATGATGGTTTATAGTTACATTGCATCTACGTTACCTGTACAGACTTTGCTTCAACCCCGTGATTATATTAACTCGCACGAATTGCTGGTAGCTATGGGGCTTGTAGGTATCGGTGCAATAGCAGCATTAATAAGGGCTCCATCACATCTTGCTTATGTTGCACCGATGGTGAATTCAGCACCAAAGGGTGCACCCCCAATGTGGCCATTCCTATTTGTGACCATTGCTTGTGGAGCGATTTCGGGCTTCCATTCGCTTGTAGCTTCTGGTACATCTTCGAAACAGGTTGATAAGGAGACAGATGCGTTGCTGGTCGGCTACGGTGGAATGATAGGGGAAGGTATCCTTGCATCACTTGCTATTTTAGCGGTTGCTGCTGGCATCGGTGCTGCGGCAGGAAGTAGAGCGGAGGGAATCGCACTCTGGAATACACATTATGCAAGTTGGCAGGTGGCAAAAGGTTTAGGTGCTAAGATTGGTGCATTTGTACAGGGTTCCGTAAATATGATGTCGTATGCCTTTGGGACAAGCAAATATATGAAGGCACTGATGACAACCATTATGGGTGTATTCATTGTGAGTTTTGCAAGCACATCACTCGATACCGCTACTCGTGCGCAGAGATATGTGATCCAAGAGTTTGGCAGGACTCTTAACTGGAAATGGCTACAGAGGAGACATCCAGCAACACTTGTGGCAGTACTTTCTGCGTTCGCACTTGCGATGTCCAAACCGAGTGGTAAAGGTGCGTTAATACTATGGCCTCTGTTCGGGACCGTGAATCAGTTGCTTGCGGGGCTCGCTTTGCTCGTTGCAACCGTCTATCTGATTAGGAAGAAGGCACCGTTTGCCGTTACGTTAATCCCGATGATATTTATGGTAATTATGACGGGTTGGGCAATGTGGAAGAATATCATGAATTTCCATAAGGTGCATAACTGGCTGTTATTTATCGTAGGGATAGCGGTGTTTATCTTGATGATATGGCTCGTTATTGAGGCAATCGTTGCAGTAAGTCGCCAGAAACGATCATAAAGCTGCTGCTTTGAAAGGTCAAAATTAGAAAATAATTGCTTTTTAAGGTGCCACTTTAGGAGAATTTGTGACTATTGCCCTTGACAACTCTTTAACTCCCATATTTTGACATATGGGTCAAAAATTGACCTATTGGTTAAGATGGAGGGGTGATGTGTCCGAAGTTAACTGAGCGGATCAAAAATTTACGCAAAACTGCCATACTTGAGGCTGCGAAGGTTGTATTTGCGCGGTATGGGATAGATGGGGCTAAGGTTGAGGATATTGCCGCACATGCTGGTGTATCGAAAGGCTTGGTATACTTCTATTATAAAGGTAAGGAGGATCTACTTTTTAATCTATTGAAGGAGGAGCTGGACAAGCTACACAATTTTATCGACGAGATACGGCGAACCGACCTGGAATTTACTGCTAAGTTGCAGCGGTTGGTATCTGGTGTGTTGGAGTATTTCGAGGAGAATCGCGAATTCTTTTGCATATTCACACCTGGTAGGGGAGGGTTCACCAGGGAACGTCGGCCACAGCTCATAAAACGCATATTACCACGCTATATGAAGACGTTCGATCTACTTAGTGAGCTCCTTCAGGAGGGTATCGATCATGGGGTGTTGAGGCCTATTGATCCCATGTTCATGGCACACATCTTACAGGGTATGTTGCATGCGCTTGTTGTACAGTGGTTGCTTGTCAAAGATTTATCCCTCAAAGAGTATGCACCCCTTGTTGTGGACGTCTTCATGGAGGGTACAAAAAGGAGGTAGAATGTGGCTTATATTCCTGTTTATGAGGGTTTTAACGCTTGACGATGCCATAGAGCTTGCACTGCAAAACAATAAGGAGCTACTCGCCGAGCGTGAAAAGATCCACGAACGTCGCTATGAAGCTATAGAAGCGAGGGGTAATCTTTTTCCACAGGTAAAGTTCGATGCCGGATATGTTAGGTTATCCGCTGTACCTGAGATGCACTTCATGGTACCCATATACACGAAGATGCCGATAGCTATTAGGGATCCGGTGACGGGCCAGATAATAGCGATTACGGATAGTGTGCCCATATTTACTGGTATGGAGGAACAGGTCGTTTCGATGGGCAAACGAGATAATTACTCCATCGGTATAAGTATTTCGCAACCTATATTCACATGGGGTAAATTATATCGTGGTTATGAGATCGCTAAGATAGGGCTTGAGATAGAGAGACAACTCTATGCACAGAAAGAGGCGATACTCAAGCTACAGGTGAAACAGACCTTCTTTCAAGCATTGCTTGCAAAAGAGATGGTTAAGGTAGCCCAAAAAGCGTATGAGGAAAGGGAAGACTATCTAAGGGTCGTAGAACGTCAATACGCTAATGGTGAAGTACCTGAGATTAATCTACTTCAAGCAAGATGCGAACTGCTGGAGGCACGTCAGCAACTGATGGCGACACAAAACAACTACGAGCTGGTACTCAATGCACTCAAAAACATAATAGGGGTGCCAATTACCGAGGAGATCGACCCCAAAGGTGAGCTACGTTATGATACCACTGCTATTACATTGGATGAAGCGTTACAGTTGGCGCTTAAGAATAGGGCTGAAGTGAAGATGTTGGAGCTAAGCAAAGAGGCTTCCATAAAGGCGCTCGAAATTGCACGTGCGAGTAACAAACCCAACCTCATCCTTACAGGTAGTTACGAGTATCAACGTCCATACCACTATTTTGAAGACAAATGGGGTAAAACCTGGAACATAACAGTTGCATTGTCATGGCCTATATTTGATGGATTAAAGACCTATGCCCAGATACGTAAAGCGGAACATGCACTTAGGGCGACAGAGTTATCACTGAACCAAGTTGTTGATGCCATTAAGCTTGAGGTTCAGCAGTATTACCTAAAGATGCGTGAAACCGAGAAACAGCTAACCGTAGCACGTGAAAACCTGAAGCTTGCCGAACAGACCTACGAGATGGCACAAACCCAATACAAAGAGGGTATCATAAGTGATACCAAGTATCGTGAGATAAGGTTGATGGTGGATAAGGCACGCCTTCATTACCTGCAGGTGTTGGCAGAGTTCAACATTGCCAAAGCAGGGTTGGAGAAAGCAATAGGGGAGGCACTATGAAACGCGTTGTTATAGTGGTGATTGTGGTCATCATTTTGGGCTTGTTTGGGGTAGGGGTAGGATTAAGGTTACGTGCACTCAAACGTGCTATAGAGGTGACAGAGGTAGAGCGTAAAGTACCGGTTGAGATTGAGGTAGTGAGATTATCTACTATAAGTAAAACCATCAAGTTGGTGGGTCTCGTAAGGGGTGAGAAAGAGGTTCAAGTTCTACCTCATGTAGCGGGTAAGTTACTGGCTAACAAGGTTAAGGAAGGCGATTACGTACGTAAAGGTGATGTCATCGCATTGGTTGATCGCGATGTGGTGGGTATGAAATTCGAACCCTCTCCAGTGAAGTCGCCAATCAACGGTATCGTAGGTAGGGTATATCTCGATCCACGTACTCCGGTGGCACCAGCCCAACCCCCACTATTCCAGGGTACCCCCATAGCGCTTATCGTTGATATTGACAAGGTACGGGTAGCGATCAACATACCCGAACCCTACAGTGGTAAGGTAGAAGAAGGTACACCGTGTAGGGTGACCTGTGATGTGTATCCCGATACTGTATTCAATGGTAAGATACAGCGGGTGGCGAGAGTGCTCGATCCTATCACACATACGCAATATGCGGAGGTGCTTGTGGATAACGATCGCCATTTATTGAAACCCGGTATGTTTGCAGAGGTTGAGCTACTCATAGAGCACCATGATAGCACGATAGTGGTGCCACGTGATGCCGTGTTAGGTATAGGTGACAACCGCTACGTCTATATCGTGCATGATGGTAAAGCCGTAAGGAGAGCCGTTAGGGTAGGGCTTGAAACCCGTGAGCATGTTGAGATACTCGATGGCCTATCTGTAGGTGATTCGCTGATCACAACAGGTGCAGCTGTTGTACATGAAGGTACGGAAGTTAAGGTGGTCACCCACCAGGAGGTTAAATGATACGGTGGAGTGTCAACCATCCCGTAACAGTGACCGTAATATTCATACTGCTTGTGGTATTAGGTGCTATAAGTTTGAGTAAGTTGGGGATAGAGTTCCTACCGAATATAACATTACCTACGATGATGGTTATCACCCCATATCCGGGCGCTGGTCCCGAGGACGTAGAGCGTGAGGTTACAAAGGTGCTCGAAGATGAGCTTTCAACAATAACAGGGCTCGATAAAATAGAGGCAGAGTCACGTGAAAATCTTTCAGTCATAACATTAACGTTCAAGTGGGGTACGGACTTAGATGCGGTTGCACCTGATGTTAGGGATAAGATAGACCTCGCCATGTCACATATGCCGGATGAGGTGGAGCACCCTGTTCTACTGAAGTTGAGTGCCTCACTCCTGCCGATACTCTACATTGGGGTGAGTGCAAAAGAGAGTTACCCCTATTTACATAAAATAGTTGAAGATGAGATCGCCGATCCATTGCGAACCGTACCGGGTGTGGGTGCTGTGATAGTGTGGGGAGGGCTCGAACCCCAGGTAAATGTGTGGCTCGACAGGACACGTATGGATGCGTACAACCTTAGTATATTTCAGGTGGAGCAAGCCATAAGGGCCAGCAACTTGAGCCTACCGGCAGGTGGTATGAAGATAGGCACCCGTGAATATATGCTACGCATACCGGGTGAGGTCGAGAATATCGATGACATAGGAGATATAGTTGTAGGTAGCTACCGCGGTAATCCCATACATCTGAGGGATATCGCTAACATAGAATATGGGTATAAGGAGGTGACAGCAAATGCGAGGCTTGACCGTAAGCCCGCTGTCAGCATTATCGTACAGAAGACACCTACCGCACGTACTACTGAGGTGGTATCCAACATAAAGCGTAAGCTTGCCGAGATAAAGCAGAAGTTGCCACCTGATGTCACACCCAAAGTGGTGATAGACTTTGCCAAATCCACCCGACGTGCGATCAACAATCTTGTAACCACACTTATATGGGGAACGATATTAGTATCGCTTACAGTGTTGCTATTCTTGCGTAACCTTAGGGGTGCAACGATTGTGGGTATGACGATGCCGTTGTCACTTATTATTGCGTTTGTACTACTGTATTTCGGTGGCTATACACTAAACATAATCTCGTTATCATCACTCGCTGTAGCGCTCGGTATGGTGGTGGATAACGCTATTGTGGTGTTTGAGAACATCTTTCGTCACCGTAACGAAGAACGTAGGGATGCAAAGGATAGCGCTATAAGGGGTGCAACCGAGGTCGCTCGTGCGATAATAGCGTCTACACTTACTACGATCGCTATATTTGTGCCGATGCTGTTTGTACGTGGGTTGGTGGTAACGCTTTTCAAGCAACTTGCGTTCTGTGTATCGATTGCATTGATAGGGTCGCTGTTCACAGCACTTACACTTACACCGATGATGAGCTCGAGGTTGTTACGTCCACAATCTGAGGAACGTGGCATTATGGGACGATTTTACGTACGTACTGAGAGAGGGTTTAGGAGGTTACAAACCCTATACCGTAGGGTGTTGGGGTGGGCGATCTCACACAAGAAAGTTACATTATCGATTGTAGGGGTGATATTCCTTATGAGCTTGATATTCACAAGATTTATGGGTTCGGAACTGCTACCGGAGACCGACCGTAGTATTGTACAGGTGACGGTGAGGTTACCTGTGGGTACGAAGGTGGAACAGACTGACCAAATTATGAAAACTATAGAAGATATGATTGTCAACACCGTACCTGAACGTGTGGCTATGTTGACAGAGGATGGTGCAACCGGTGCAATCGCTGAAGTGGTACTCATGGAGGCAGGCAGCAATATAGGTATGGTAAATTTGATGCTCGTTGATAAAAACAGACGTAATCGCACATCACGTGAGATAGCTGAACAGCTACGTAAGGCTATCTTGCAGATACCGGGGGTGAAATCCGTAGATGTGAATACGGGTGATATAGAGACATTCCTGGGTGGTCACCCGATAGAGATTGAAATTTATGGTAAAGACCTCGATAAACTAATAGAAGTGGCCAACACCATACGGGGTGAGGTGAGGCAAATCGAAGGTGTTGTGAGTACTGATTTATCGACACGTCCGGGTGTACCTGAGATCTGGATAAACGTCAACAAGAAAAAGGCTGCCAGCGTGGGGCTATCAGTAGCACAGATAGGTGGTGTAATCCGTACACTATTCTATGGCAAAAAGGTGGGTGTATTCCGTAAGCATGGTGAGGAGTATGATATATGGGTGAAGTTGAAAGAAGCTGATAGAAGATATTTGGACGATATTGAAGCCATAAAGGTTATGACACCACAGGGTAAGCTCGTACCGTTAGCTACCATAGCGGATATAGAGTATAGGACAGGCCCTGTGAAGATAGATCACAAAAACAAGGAACGTGTGGTGAAGGTCTACATCGACGTACATGGACGTACTACGGGTGAGGTTGTACGTGACATAAGACGTATGCTGGCAGGTATGGAGCTACCACCAGACATAAGGATTAAAATAGGTGGTGCTGCAGAAGAGCAGGCACGATCGTTTCGTGACCTCCGTACTATGCTGGTGATGGGCATATTCTTTGTGTTACTCGTGATGGCGGCTGCGTTTGAATCGTTCATCGATCCGTTCATCGTGCTGTTCTCTATACCGTTTGCGGCGACGGGGTTCATTTTGGCGCTATTCTTTACGGGGTTACCGTTGTGCCTCACATCTTACATGGGGCTAATAATGCTGTCAGGTATAGTGGTGAACAATGCCATCGTGCTTATCGATTATACTAACCAGTTACGTAGGGAAGGTATGAAGCTCAACGATGCGGTGCTGTTGGGTGGTATGCGTAGGTTACGGCCAGTACTTATGACAGCTGTAACGACGATGTTGGGGCTTACACCGCTGGCAGTATCGCGTGGTGTTGGTAGTGAGATATGGAAGCCATTTGCGGTGGGTGTGATAGGTGGGTTGTTTGTATCAACAGTGATCACATTGATCATCGTACCTGTGTTGTACACGATTTTCAAACGACGTGCATAGCTTAACGGTTGCGTTTGGGTTAAATTTATACATAATTTACTAATACGAGGGGGTTGTATGGCGAGGTATAGGATTGCGTGGTTACCAGGTGATGGTGTTGGCAAAGATGTGCTCGACGCTGTGAGGATAGTGTTGGATGCGGTTGGGTTTGATGCCGAGTATGTACCGGGTGATATAGGGTGGAAGTTCTGGTGTACTGAAGGTGATGCACTACCCGCACGTACTGTGGAGATGATGAAGACCACCGATGCAGCGATGTTTGGTGCAATAACGTCTAAACCACAAGATGTGGCAGAACAGGAGCTGGCGCCCCATCTACGGGGTAAGGGGTTGAAGTATCGTAGCCCGATAGTGAGGTTACGACAGATGTTCGACCTATACATAAATTTGCGCCCCGAGAAAGCATTTCCTGGCAATCCGCTCAATTATCGTGACGATATCGATATCGTTATATTTCGTGAAAACACCGAGGATCTATACTCAGGGGTTGAGTTCTACCCTGTACCGGAAGAGATGTTCAACCTACCTGGTATGGATAAAGTTGCACGTGATGCCGCTATATCACTTAAGATCAACACACCGCGTGGTTGCAGACGTATCATACGTGCAGCTTTCGAATACGCACGTAAGTATGGTCGCAAGAAGGTGACCGCTGTACATAAAGCTAACGTGGTACGTGCTACGGATGGGTTGTTCCTGTCGA
>JAGGUB010000009.1 GCA_021158725.1 Caldifarciminota bacterium
ACATGGCGACCGTGTTACACTATATCCAGTGTTTGAAACCATCGATATATCGCCACTAACCGATAAGCTACGTAGACAAGATTCGACACATAGAGATATCACCAATAACTAAGAGGACACATAGGGCCATGCAAATATGTGTGTTACAACTAATTGACGGCACGTATTTTCATGTAAATTCAATAGATGCGATATTACTATGTGGAGCCATTCCCACGTGGGTTACGTAGCATTATACTTGCTACGGTGATAGTCTTCTTCATACAGCTGATATTTCAAGCCACTGGGTCACCAAGATTTATCCTGACGTTTGGGCTCGTACCGCGTCTGTTCTGGCATGGCTTCATCTGGCAAGCATTCACGTACATGTTCCTGCACGGTGGTTTCTTCCACATATTCATCAATATGTTCATACTGTGGATGTTTGGTCGTGAACTCGAAACCCTTTGGGGTACGGGTCGTTTCCTCAGGTATTACTTTATCACCGGGGTAGGTGCAGGTGTGATCACCGCACTATTCCGTTACCATTCCACCATACCGGTCATCGGTGCCTCCGGTGCAATATATGGGGTGTTACTTGCGTTCGGTATGTTGTTCCCCAACCGTCCCGTATTCCTGTACTTTTTCATCCCCATACCGGCAAAGTTTATGGTACTGCTGTTCTTCTTCATCGAATTCTTCAGCACCCTGGGGTACGCGAGAGATAACATCGCACATATTGCACATCTTGGTGGTATGGTCATCGGTTTTATCTACCTGCGGGTGATGGCGATGTCAGGTCCATGGCGTGAGAAACGTCGCATACAGCGTGAACTCGACCGCATTCTTATGAAGCTATCACGTGAGGGTTGGGATAGCCTCGAACTTTGGGAGAAGAACTTCCTACGTGAATATTACCAGTGATGGCCAAGCTTTACATTTATAATACGTTGACCCGTAAAAAAGAAGAATTCAAACCCCTCGGCAGTGAGGTCGGCATATACACGTGTGGCCCTACTGTCTACGACTACGCACATATAGGTAACTTCCGTACGTATGTGTTTGAAGATGTGCTGATACGTACCTTACGCTACCTGGGCTATAAGGTTAAACATGTGATGAACATCACAGATGTGGGACACTTAACCACTGACGATGAGTTCTCCGGTGAAGATAAGATGTTGGTGGCTGCAAGACGTGAACGCAAATCACCGTGGGAGATAGCCAAATTCTATACTGAAGCATTCAAACGTGACATGCGTTCACTAAACATAAGTGAACCCACAATCTTAGCACCTGCTACCGAGCATATCCAGGATATGATCGAGTTTATCAAACGTATCGAACGCAACGGTTACGCGTATATGATATCGTTGGGCCTGTTCCTTGACACCAGCAAGATACCCAACTATGGGATATTGGCGCGGTTGGATCTATCCAAGCTCAAACCCGGTGCCCGCTTACCGGTGCATCCCGAGAAACGCAACCCATGGGATTTCGCATTATGGTTAAAAGCGCCACCCGAACATATCATGCAGTGGGATAGCCCCTGGGGTAGAGGTTACCCCGGCTGGCATATTGAGTGTTCAGCTATAAGTACAAAATACTTGGGTGAGGTGTTCGACATCCACTGTGGAGGTGTTGACCATATCCCTGTACATCATACGAATGAGATTGCACAATCGCAAGCCGCTTATGGTAAGATACCAGCAAACTATTGGATGCATGGTGAGTTCCTCGTGATCGGCGACCGTCGTATGGGTAAATCCGAAGGTAACATCTACACCGTGGAGGATTTGAAAAAGATGGGCTTTACACCACTTGCGTTGAGGTATTTCTACTTCACTGCACATTATCGGACGAAACTCAACTTCACACTCGAAGCGTTACGGGGGGCACAAAACGCACTCGAAAAGATCTATCAACACCTACGTGAATTACCTGAACCCACGGGTATGCCAGAACGTTATCTTAACAAGTTCAAACAAGCACTATGTGACGACCTCAACATGCCACGTGTGTTGGCGATAGTCTGGGAGGTTATAAAAGATGATAGCTTATCAGGTGGCGAAAAACGTGCGTTACTGGAGGAATTCGATAAGGTGTTGGGGTTGGGCTTCGTATCCCAGAAAAAAGTAGAGGTACCGGATTGGGTACGTGAACTGCTGACCAAACGTGAGCAGTTACGACGTGAACGCCGTTACGCTGAAGCTGACGCCATACGTGAACGCCTACGTAAGGAGGGGTGGGAGGTACAGGATACACCAGACGGGCCACGTGTACGCTACGTGAAGGTTACCTAACCTATCGTAGCCATCAGATGGATAAGTTTGACATCGTAATAGTAGGTGGTGGCCCTGCGGGGCTCAACCTGGCGCGGTTCATGTCATCTACGGGGTGTAAGATTCTGTTAGTCGATAAGAAGCGACAGTTTGGTGATAACATCGTATGTGCGGAAGGTGTACTCCGTACCACATGGGAGAAATACTTCAACCCACCCAAACCCGATTGGATAGCCACAGCGATAGATCACGTAAGAATATGGGGAGCTGATGGTGAGAATTTCACCATACATGTGCCCAAGGTAGCGTATGTATTGAATCGCCACGTGTGGGAATACGAGCTTGGTGTTGAGGTGATGAACCACAACGTAGAGGTTATGCTACAGACCGAAGCTATGTATCTCGAACCCAATCGACTGGTGTTAACCCACAAAGGTCATCGTATTACGGTGGGGTTTGAATATCTCGCATGTGCGGATGGTATTGTATCGCGGTTAGGTGCGCAGCTGGGGATGGATGTTAAGCTATCAAGACACACCATGTACGTATGTGCACAGCAGCTTGTTGAGACCAACGAGATAGACGTCAACACGATGGAATTCTTCATAGGGCCGGAGCTTGCACCCCATGGGTATGGATGGGTGTTCCCAAAAGGTGATACCATCGCAAACGTAGGTATCGGTATAATGCCAGGCTGTGGTATGCCACAGTTGTATCTCGATAAACTAATGAGGTTGAGGTTCACCCGCTACAAAGTCATACGACAGCAGGTTGGCGCTATACCGGGTAAGGTTATGACAAGGTTCACAAAGGATAGGGTGTTACTGTTGGGTGATGCTGCACGGTTGGCAGCACCATTAAGTGGTGACGGTATCATGAACGCCGTCGAATCCGCCCATCACGCAAGTAATGCATTGAAAGCAGCCAACCTACGTTTGTATGA
>JAGGUB010000115.1 GCA_021158725.1 Caldifarciminota bacterium
GTACCCTGCACCATGAACGACTGTACTTGTGGTAATACCATAAACCCGGTATGGATGAGGTGGCCATCAAGCTTACGTATGAGGAATATCGCATGCTCTGCGATTTGGATGTCTTGCAGCTCCTTACTCGGGAGTGCGAACCACGCTATACCATCTATGGGTTTATCACCTTTAAGTAGGTACTCCGAGTATAACGTATCGTATGGTAATACCGCAGAACGTTCCATAAGCTTATAACCGCAAATGTTGTATTCCTTGGTCAGCAGGTTATAATCCCAACGCAGATCGTGAAACTTTGGAGTGCTAAATCTACCACCTACGTAGAAGCTTACGGTATAAGTGGGGTACCATTTTAGATGGTAGTAATGTGCCTCATCCCACATGCCGGGGGTATCAAGGTACTTCGGGAAAAGTGGTGTCCACACAAGCGCTTTACCGCCACCTAAATACCAGCGTCGCATCAGCTATATAGGGTGAAGCTATTTATTGGATTTTGGGTTCAGCACATCCATCAACAACTTTATAGCACAGTACTTACCGCACATCGTACATACGTCAGGTACCGCGGGTACGGATTCGGCACGCCTCTTACGTACTTTGGTGGGATCGATTGCCAATTCTGCCATTTTGTTCCAATCCAACTTCTTACGAGCTTGTGACATGCGTAGATCCCAATCATATGCACCTTTCACACCTTTGGTTATATCGCCTGCATGTGCAGCTATCCTGGCAGCGATAACACCTTCGTATACCTCATCAGGTGTGGGTAATGCCAGGTGTTCCGATGGTGTCACATAGCAGATGAAGTCAGCACCTGCCGCTGCCGCTATAGCAGCACCAATACCTGCAGTTATGTGATCGTATCCGGGTGCTATGTCAGTAACTACAGGGCCTAACACATAGAATGGTGCATTATGGCAAAGCTGTTTTTCAAGCTTAACATTTTCTGCCACCATATGTATGGGTATATGGCCGGGCCCTTCTATCATCACCTGTACACCTGCTTTGAGTGCACGCTGTTGGAGTTCACCCAATGTCATCAACTCATGTATCTGGGCTGCATCCGTACTGTCTGCGATCGAGCCTGGTCTGAAGCCATCACCCAAACTTAACGTAAGATCGTACTCACGTGCAATCTCCAACAACCTATCAAACTGCGTGTATAGGGGGTTTTCTTCCTTGTTCTTCAACATCCATACCAACAGGAATGTAGCACCTCGGCTGACGATATCGGTTACACGGCCGGTGGCACGTAATCGATCGAGTGCTGCAAACGTTACACCTGCATGTACGGTGATGAAGTCGACCCCATCCTTTGCGTGACGTTCAATCACATCAAATATCAAATCAGGTGTCATAAATATGATACCACCATGCTGTTTGGCGGCTTCGATCGCTGCTTCGTAGATGGGGACCGTACCCATGGGGCCGGGGAATGCCTTCCTTATGGCGCGTCTGAACTCACCTATATCGTTACCGGTGGATAAATCCATTATCGTATCAGCACCTGCATCTATAGCAGCACGTACCTTGGCTAATTCTAACTCCAGATCCGCTACATCGGTGGACGACCCTATGTTGGCATTGACCTTTGTGCGTACCCCTTTACCTATGGCTACAGGTTTCTCTATGCGGTAGCGGTTGTTAAATGGTAACACTATTTCACCACGTGCTATACCGGTACGAATGAATTCAGGTGATACACCCTCAAGCTGAGCGACTAACTCCATTTCTGGGGTTATTTTACCCCGCTTCGCGTATTCGAGTTGTGTCATCCTTTAAAAATAACACAAATTACAAATAAGCAACCACTTTGGGTGATAATTTCACCGTATATGGTTGACCATAGAAATTAATGAATACCATATTAACCGTGTTGATGCGAAGATGAAGCTATGCCTTACTTATTGTAGTGGTTCTTGAGATGAACGAGATATTAGCTATCGGGTTGATACTGTTTTTCGGATACTTTGTGGGACGGCTCATTTCGAGGTTGAGGATGCCCACCGTCACCGGGTATATACTGTTGGGGTTGGCGTTTGGTGTGTCGTTGCTTAAGATTATACCCAAGGATTTGAACCTAAAGCTTACGTGGTTGATAGAGTTTGCACTGCTGTTGGTTGCGTTTAATGTGGGTATGGAGTTGCGGATCGATACGTTTAGAAGGTTGGGGAGATCGCTCATCTTAATCATTATACTGGAGACCGTGGGTGCATTCCTTTTCTTGTTCATGGGTATGATGCTCATGCGTCAGGGTGTAGCATTATCGTTGTTAATAGCTGCTATTGGGTGTGCGACTGCACCTGCGGTTACTGTACTGGTGCTTAATGAGTATAGGGCAGCGGGGCCACTTACACAGGTGTTACTCGCATGTGTGGGTATGGATGATGCGATCGGACTTACCTTTTACTCGGTATGTGCATCGATTGCTCATGGTATGTTCGATAAAACACAGATATCGGTGGCAATCCTGATCGGTAAGATAGTGCTTGGTGTATCGATATCCATCATGATAGGGGTGGCCTTCGGTATTCTATTGGATCTCATAACCCGTAAGGTGACGTATCCGCTTGATATACTTGTGGTCGCGGTGGGTACAATTATGCTTGCGGGTGGGTTGCTTCAATTCAGACCCCATGGGATACGATTCTCGCCATTGATCGCAAGTATGGCGATAGGCTTCTATATTGCAAACTTTGCACCCCGTCACCGTGCTATAAGGGGGGCGCTTGAGCATTTCAGTATGCCATTTTATGTGATATATTTCGTGTTGGCGGGTGCGAGGCTCGATTTTAGGTTACTTATGGCGTTGGGTTGGGTGGCTGCTGTTTACCTTATATGTCGGTTCAGTGGCAAGCTATTTGGTGCGTGGTTGGGTGGTACTATTTCACGTGCACCACGTGCTATAAGGAGGTATACGGGGTTTGGACTGTTCTCACAAGCTGGTATAGCGATAGGGTTATGCTTATATGCGGCGAAGGAATTCCCGCAGGTGGGCGATGTTATCGTAGCTATAGCGCTGGGGACTACGGTGGTTACCGAACTTATAGGGCCGTTGATGACGAAATTTGCAATATTACGTGCAGGTGAGGCATATAAGAGGTGATGGATTTATTGACATCATGTGATCTACGTGATATTTTAACAAAATAGGAGGTATAATGTTATTGAGTGAGTTGTTGACCCCGGATTTGGTGATACTTGATCTGAAGGCACGTACCAAACGGGATATCATTGCGGAGATGGTGGAATTGTTTGTCCAATCCGGTATCGTAACCGATAAGGAGAAGTTCATCGAGATGATCGAGAAACGTGAACAGATAGAATCCACTGCTATAGGGGGTGGTATTGCTATACCTCATGCGAGGTCGGAAGTCGTCAAACAGCTACGGGTGGGGTTTGCACGTTCGAAGGAGGGGGTTGATTTCGATGCACTCGACCGTAAGCCAGTATACTTGATATTTATGATAGCGGCACCTATCGATGTACGTAAGGAGTATTTGCAGGCGGTAGCTAAGGTGGCACGTCTACTTAAGTCGAGCGTTATGCGTAAGGCGTTGATGGATGCGGAGACAAAAGAGGATGTTATGAGGGTGATAATGGATTTTGACGGTGTCGTACCTGAACGTGTTGAGGTTAAAACAAAAGAGGGTAGGGTCATATACAAACAGGGTGAGCAACCTAAAGGAGGGTGATGTATCTATTGATCATCATCCTACATAAGGAAGAGTATCTGGATGATGTGCTCGAAACTCTCGTGGAGCTGGGTGTGGATGAAGCGATAACTATGGAAGTGGAGTCGCTTGGTAAGGCGCTCGCTTATAAGGTGCCAATATTTGCGGGGTTGAGGTTGGGTATCGAGAGTAAACCCTACTCACGTACTATATTTGCGGTGACGGATGATCCGCAGACTGGACGTAAACTTATAGAGATGTTGCGTAAGGTGGATATCGATCTTGAAGCTAAGGGGGTGGCACGTATACTTACGGTGAAGCTGGAATCCATATATGGTACACCGGAGGAGATAACCGAAATTTAGCCATTCGTTGACGTGATAACGGCTGAGGTAAAATTTAGTGATGGGTAAAGTGTTGTATTTGGTAGATGGTAGTTTGCTTGCTTATCGTGCATTCTATGCGTTTATACGTAACCCGTTACGTACGTCAAAGGGTGAGAATACGAGTGCAGTGTTTGGGTTCACCAACTCGCTGTTGAAGATACTCAATGACTACAATCCCGAGTATATAGCCGTGTTCTTTGATAGTCCAACACCTACGTTTAGACATAAGCTGTTTGAGGAGTATAAAGCTACACGACCGCCGGCACCCGATGAGTTGAAGCCTCAGATACCCAAAATAAAGGCGATTGTCAAGTATCTCGGTATCCCTGTAATAGAAGTACCTGGTATAGAAGCAGATGACGCGATTGGTATAGTAGCAGAGAAGGCAGCAGCCGCTAATTGGGATGTTGTGATCGTGGGTAGTGATAAAGATTTTCTGCAGCTGTTGTCACCGAAGATAAAGTTGCTCGATCCAAGGGAGTTCAAGCTATACGGTAAGGAGAAGGTTGAGGAGAAGTGGGGTGTACCTGCTGAGTATGGGGCAGATTTTCTTGCACTTGTAGGTGACGATATCGATAATATACCGGGTGTACCTGGTATAGGGCCGAAGACGGCGGCACAACTTATACGTAAGTGGGGTAGTATCGAAAATATTTACGAGAATCTACCAAAAGTAACCCCGGAAAAGGTGCGTAAATTGTTGGAGCAACATCGTGATCGTGCAATGTTGTCGAAGAAACTGGCAACGTTGAGGTTAGAGCAACCGCTGGAGGTTAGGTTTGAGGAGTTACGGCGAGGTGAGATACAGCGTGAACCACTACTTAAGATGTTTCGTGAGCTGGAATTTACATCACTTATGAAGAAAATAGGGGGGTTCAAGTTGCGGCCATATCCTGTGAGGGATACACATGAGGACTATGTGAAGGGGGTGACCAAGCTGGCGATTGTGTGGGATGATGACTTCTATGGTATAAGTAAGGCGGAGGGTGATGCCATTGTGGTGACGGATAAACAGAAGCTGGGTAGCTTGGTAAGCGATCCGAACATATCGAAGATAGTACCGGATGTCAAATACCTACACAAGAATTACGAGGTAGCTGGCCATGTGTTCGATACCAGTATCGCATCGTACTTGTTGGAACCCGACCTCAAGGATCACTCTGTTGAGTATCTATCGGCTGCGTATCTGGCGATACCGATTGAGGTACCTAAACAGCCATCGTTTAGCGAACGTACGGCGTTGTTGGGGTTGAAAGCTGAAGTACTCTACAGGGTTGAACGGATACTGTTGGAGGAGTTACGTGAGAAGCAGCTGGATAGACTCTACTATGAGATCGATCTACCGTTGGCACGTGTGCTCGCACATATGGAGAAGGTTGGTGTACTTATTGATGTGGGTTACTTGGAGGCTGAATCGCAGCGGTTAGCACGTGAGTTACATGAACTTGAACGTCAAATCTATGCGATAGCGGGGGAGGTGTTCAATATACGGTCGCCGAAACAGTTATCGTATATATTGTTTGAGAAGTTGAAGTTACCCAAAGGTAAACGCCGTAAGACGGGACCATCGACGGATGTGGAGGTGTTGGAGAAGCTGGCTGAGGAGCATGAGATTGCAAGGTTGTTGTTACAGTATCGTGAGAAATATAAACTTAAATCCTCGTATATAGATGTGTTACCTCAGATACGTGATGCTTATGGACGTATACATGCGGAGTGGAACCAAACCGTAACTGCAACGGGTAGGTTGAGCTCATCGAACCCTAACCTACAGAATATACCGAAACGCGAAATCCGTAAGGCGTTTATTGCACCCAAAGGTAGGGTACTTTTGGCGGCTGACTATTCACAGATAGAGTTGAGGATAATGGCATCGCTGTCGGAGGATCCTAACCTTATGGATGCATTCTTCAAGGGTGAGGATATTCACACGAAGACGGCTAAGTTGTTGTTTGGTGAAGAGAACCCTGAGACACGACGACGTGCAAAGGTGGTGAACTTCGGTATAATGTATGGTATGGGCCCGTATGGGTTATCGCAGGAACTTAAATGCCCGATACAGGAGGCACATGCGTTTATTGCTAACTACTTTGCTACGTATCCGAAGGTTAAGGAATGGATCGACCGTACGCTGGAGTTTGCACGTGAACATGGGTATGTGACGACGATACTGGGTAGACGACGTTACTTCAAGAATTTGAACCATCCCAACGCCAACCTGCGTAGGTTCGAGGAGCGTGCGGCTATAAATGCACCGATACAGGGGAGTGCAGCCGATATGATCAAGAAGGCGATGCTCGATATATACAGGACGTTTGAGAAGGAGGGGATACCTGCGGATATGATAATACAGGTGCATGATGAGCTGGTGTTTGAAGTAGATGAAAGTGTGAAGGATGAGGTACGTGAGATCGTGCGCAAGAAGATGGAAACTGCTATACCGTTGAAGGTGCCGGTGAAGGTTGAGATAGGTGAGGGGTACACTTGGTATGAGGCTCACACCTAACATCAAAATAGGGGTGACAGGTAAATTGGGTGCGGGTAAGTCTACGGTTGCGAGGATATTGGCGGGGTTGGGTGCTAATATCATAGATGCGGATAAGATAGGGTGGCAAATTTTACAAGAGAAGAGGGATGAAATAGTGAACCTATTGGGTAGGGAAGTGCTGGAAGGTGAACGTATCGATCGCAAAAAGGTGGCGAAGATAGTGTTTAGTTCGAGGGATAAGCTGGAACAGTTTGAAGCTATTGTGCATCCACCGTTGTTGGAGCAGCTCAAGAAGCGATTACAGAGGCCGGGTGTGGTTGTGGTGGATGCTGCACTTATACCTTATTGGGGGATTGAGGATTGGTTTGACTACGTGATATGGGTGGATGCACCATGGGAGGTTAGGTTGGATAGGATGAAAAGGCGAGGTTATAGTGAATCCGATATCGTGCAACGTGAACGTATGCAGGACTTTAGCCCACAGAGGGTTGATTTTTATGTGAAAAACGATGGTGATATGGAGGCACTGGTTAAGCAGGTACGTAGGATATGGGAGAAGATATTGCGAGAAGCGTCAGATATTGGGGGAGTGTTCTGATACTGTTGGGGTTGGTGGGATGTGCACCTATAGGTAGGAAGAAACTAATCACTACGTATATATCCACAACCTGGATACGGGTGTTGATAGATGAGACTGATAACGGGATTATAAAATTTAGGGATGGCGCTACCATAACCGTGGGGGGTAGGAGTATAAAAGTAAAGGGGGAATTGCAACTTAAGGATGGATATGTTCAAGCTGATGGGTTAACCTTGGATACAAGGGATGGTGTGGTGATAACACCTGAACATGGGTATTTCATATGGAAAGGACATCGATATAGGGGTAAGCTGATATTGAAAGCTGGTAAGGTGATAAACTACCTGCCGCTGGAGGAGTACCTCTATAGTGTGGTAGCAGCTGAGATGGGGTATAGGCGTGAGTTTGAAGCCCTAAAGGCGCAGGCGGTGGCTGCACGTACGTATGCGGTACGTAAGATGGGGGAGAGGCGTAACCGGGATTATGATATACATGCGGCACCAGAGGTTGACCAGAAATATATGGGTATGGATAACGAATATGTAGGGGCACGTGATGCGGTCAATGTCACACGGGGTGAGATACTGGTATATGGGGGTGAACCCATACGTGCAGTGTATTCGGCATGTTGTGGCGGATATACGAACGATCCGCCGGAGGGATGGGATACACCATATCTTGTGGGTAAGCCTGACCCCTACTGTAAAGGGTCACCGTATGAGAGGTGGAGGGTTACACTGAGTAGGGGTGAGCTTGAAGCTAAGCTGGGCTGTAGAGTGCAGTCTATAAAGGTGGTGGCACGTAATCGTGCAGGCCGTGTACGGTTTGTAGAGATAAATGGTAAGCGGATGGCGGGTGGTGAGTTTAGGGTAAGGTTGGAGCTACCCAGCACGTGGTTTGAAGTCAAAGAGCGTGGCGATAGTATAATAATCGAGGGTAGGGGGTATGGTCACGGATATGGTATGTGTCAGTGGGGTGCTATAGGGATGGCGAAACGTGGATACTCGTATCGACAGATACTGGGGTTTTACTACCCAGGGGCGAGGGTTGTGAGATACATGAGGTGACAATTCACCCTAAATTCCACTTCGTAGGTGGAATAATAGGGCGACCAACTCACGTAAGTAGCTTGATATGGGCGATTTTTGTGTAAATTATTTTGATGGATGAAAAATTAAGCGAAATTATAAAAAGAATAGTGGATGAGATTGACCCAGAGAAGATTATACTTTTTGGATCGAGAGCTGTGGGGGGATCGCAGAAATACAGTGATTACGATATATGTGTATTAAAGAAGGAAATTAAAGATAAGAGGGAAACCATCAGAAGGATCTATCGTAAACTCCTTGGTGTAGGTGTAGCGGTGGATGTGATAGTTGAAACTACTGACCGGTTTGA